>NZ_VUOT01000046.1:0-40790 GCF_009829295.1 Nocardia sp. CY15 | reverse complement strand
CGGCCGCCCGCAGCACATCGATATCGAGGTCTCCGGACAGCCGGAACGCGTGCACGATGTGGTAGGCGCACGACGCGGGGTCGAACTGGTTGAGGAACCACATCCGTTGCTGCGCGAACGACAACGGAATCCGCGCCGGCCGCACGGCAGCGGCGAGCGCGGGTACCGGGATACTTCTCGGCGCGTCCGCACACGCCCGATCCACCAGCGCGGCGAACTCCACGAGCGTCGGCGCCTCGAACAACTCCCGAACAGACAGCGCAACGCCCGTGGAACGGCGTAGCCGCGCCAGCATCTGGGTGGCCAGCAGCGAGTGGCCACCCAGATGGAAGAAGTTGTCAGTGACACCGAAGTTCTCGTCTCTGAGCAGCTCCGCCCAGATCGCGTGCACCGTCCGCTCGGTCGGTGTGCGTGGCGCGACCAGCGGAACGCGCTCAGCGGCCGATCCGATCGCTATGGCGCGCAGAGCGACTCGATCGAGCTTGCCGCTGGGTGTCAGCGGCAGATCATCGACGAAGGTGAAGAGCGTCGGCACCATGTGCTCGGGCAGTACAGTGCCCAGCGCATTCCTGACCTTATCCTTTGTCACGCCGAGTGCGGCCGTGATGAACGCGGCCAGCGCTGGTCCGGCTCCTTCGTCTCGCACGTGGACCGCGGCCGCGCGAACGCCGGGCACACCACGCAACGCGTGCTCGACCTCGGCGGGCTCGATGCGGTAGCCGCGGAGTTTGACCTGATGGTCTGCCCGGCCGAGGAACTCCAACTGCCCGGCGTGGTTCCATCGGCCGATATCGCCGGTGCGATACAGCCGATCCCCCGACCCGAACGGATCGGCCACGAACGTGGCGCCGGTCAGGCCCGGACGACCCGCGTACCCGCGCGCCAACTGCGCACCGCCGATGTACAACTCGCCCGCCACACCGGTCGGCACCAGCCGCAGCCAGGGGTCGAGCACGACGACCGTGGTATTCCATACCGGCACGCCGATCGGAACGCTGTCGGACTCGTGACCAGTGATCTCGTAGGACATTGCGTTCACGGCGGTCTCGGTAAGACCGTACAGATTGCGTGGCCGTACGCCGAGCCTCTCCAGCGACCGCCGCGCACTCGCGGCCGAGAGCGCTTCCCCACCGGAGAACACCGTCGCCAGGGATCGGCACTCGCGCAGACCAGGTTCGTCGAGGAACACCTCGAGCAATGACGGCACGAGATGCGCGACGGTGATCCCGTGCCGGATGATCGTGTCGACGAGGTAGCCGGTATCGCGGTGACCGTCTTGTGCCGCCACCACGATCCGTGCTCCGACCTGCAACGGCCCGAACAACTCCAATACCGAGACGTCGAACGTGAGCGGAGCCTTGTGCAGCACCACATCATCCGCGGTCAGCCCGTAGCGCGACTGCATCCACAGCAGCTGATTGACGATAGCGCCGTGTGTCACGGCTACAGGTTTCGGGCTACCGGTGGAACCGGAGGTGAACAGCACGTAGGCGGTGTTCGCGGGCCGGAGCTGGGCCCGGCGGTCATGGTCGGTGATCGGTTCCGTGGACAAGCCGGTCAGGTCGATGCCCGCCAGCGCCTCCGTATCGAGGACGATGACCGGGGACACTTGTTCGAGCAGCAGCGCCCTGCGTTGCGCAGGGGCGTTCGGATCGATCGGCACATACCCGCCGCCTGCCAGCACCGTCGCGTAGGCGCACTCCACGAATCGCACGCTGCGCGGCAGCACGATGGCGACCAGCGACTCCGGACCGACCCCGTGCCCGATCAACCAGCGGGCCAACCGGTTCACCCGGCCGGAGAACTCGGCGTAACTCAACTCAGTCGTGGCGTCCACCACCGCCACCGCCGACGGCGAGCGCCGAGCCTGCCGCTGAAACAGACTCGCGAGTGTCTCCTCCGGAATCGGTACTGTGGTGTTGTTCCGGTCCACCAGCAGCGCGGTTCGCTCGGACGCGGAGAGCAGATCGAGGTCCGCGATCGGGACGTCGGGCTGCTGCCCCGCGTGCCACAGCATCCGCTCGAGGTAGCCGAGGAGGCGTTGCGCGGTCTCTGGGCGGAGGCGGGCACGCTCGTATTCGAGGGTCCCGCGCAGTCTGCCGGCGCTCTCCTCGGCCGTCAATGTCAGGGCGAATTTCGCGGCCCCGGTCTGCATCGGCCGCGACTCGACCGCAAGGCCGTGCAGCTCGAAGGTCGCCTGGGGCGTGTTCTGGAGCACGAGCATCACCTGAAATATTGGTGTGCTCCGCGGGTTTCGCTCCGGAGCGAGTGTCTCGACGAGCTGCTCGAACGGAATCTCGCCGTGAGCGAGCGCGTCGACGACGCTGCCGCGCGTCCGCTCCAGCAAAGTGCGGAAGCTCGGTTGTCCGGACAGGTCGGCGCGCATCGGCAGCGTGTTGAGCAGCGGTCCGATCAGGCCTTCCAACTCTGGCCGGTCGCGGCCGGACATCGGCACCCCGACCACGACATCGTCCTGGCCGTTCCCGTATGCCAGCACTGCTTGCCACGCGGCGAGCAGCACCGTGAACGGGGTGGCTCCGACGTCGGCACCGACCGCGAGCGCCGCCTGCCACACAGGGCCGGGACACTCGAATCCCACCCACGCACCGCCGACCTCCTCGGTGTTGTCATCCAGTGCCGCCAGCTCCGCGGGCGCACCTGCCAGACGGTCGCGCCAATAGGCCAGGTCGTCGTCGAAATCGCCCGCCCGCTGTCGCCGACGTTGGTGCACAGCCACGTCCGGGAACTGCACCGGTAGTGGCGCCGGATGGTACGGCTGGTTGGTCACGCTCGCGGTGTACGCCGCGCCGATCTCCGCAGTCAGCACGGCCACCGACCATCCGTCGGACACACTGTGGTGCAGAGTGCAGAGCAGCACGTGCTCGACATCCGACACCCGCAACACCGTCAGACGGAGCAACGGGCCGCATGCGAGATCGAAGGGCCGCCGGACCTCTGCCGCGGCGAGCCGGTCGATCTCGGCCGCGCGGCGGTCCGGGTGCGACCCGACGTCGACGACCGGTAGGTCGATCTGCAGCACGGGCGCGATAACCTGCACCGGTTCTCCGTCGATGGCCTGCCGGAAGGTCGCCCGCAGCGACTCGTGCCGTGCGACAACCGCATTCACGGCCGACCGAAGCGCCGCCACGCTCAGCGGTCCACGAACTTCGAGCACGGCCGCAACGTGGTAGGCGGGCGATCCCGGGTTGAGCTGTTCCAGGAACCAGAACCGTTCCTGAGCGAAGGAGAGCGGCAGATAACCGTTGCGGGCCACCGGCACGAGCGGGAATCGGTCGGCCGACGACCTGCGTGGCAGGCCGTCGATCCGATCCGCCAGCGCACGCAGCGTCGTGGCCTCGAACACCGCAGGCACCGGCAGGGCGACGTCGAATACCGCACCGACCCGCGCGATCAGCTGCACGGCGATGACGGATTGCCCGCCGAGCTCGAAGAAGTCATCGTCGCGGCCGACCCTGTCCACACCGAGCAGCGCGCTCCACACCTGCGCCAAGGCCGCTTCGGTCTCACCGCGCGGGTCGGCGAACGGCGCACGCGGCCGTTCCCCCGGTTCCGGCAGGGCGGCGCGATCCACTTTTCCCGCCACGGTCAGCGGCAGTGCCCCGAGGGCGACGATCGTCGACGGCACCATGTACGCGGGTAACCGGAGTCGAAGGTGTCGGCGTACATCCTCGTCCGACAACACGCCGCCGTCGCTGACGACATAGCCGACCAGATAGGGCGAGCCGGAACGGTTGCGCCGCAGCGCTGACGACGCGGCCCGGACACCGGGACAGCCGAGCAGGACCGAGTCGATTTCGTCCAGCTCGATGCGGTAGCCGTGCAGCTTGACCTGTGTGTCGGAGCGACCGAGATACTGCAGGACGCCGTCGGAGCGGAAGCAGACCAGGTCGCCGGTACGGTACATCCGGCCGCCGGATTCGGTGGCAACGAATCTGCTTGCCGTACGGGCGGCCTCGTCGATATAGCCGCGTGCCACGCCGGGACCTTCGATATAGAGTTCGCCGGGCACACCGATCGGCACCGGCCGCAACCATCGGTCCAGCACACGCACCCGAACGCCGGAGATCGGTCGCCCGATCGGAACCGGTCCGGTCCAGGAGTCGGCAGCCGCGATCTCGTGTACAACACAGGCGACGACGGTCTCCGTCGGACCGTACTGGTTGATGATCCGCAGGTCTGGCGCGTAGGCGCGGAACACGGCCAGCTGTTCGCTGTGCACCGCTTCACTACCGACAGCAAGGGTGCCGCGTGCGTTCGCGAGAGCGGCCGGACTCAGCAGTTCGCGGAGCAGTCCGGCATGGATTGGTGTCGTCGCCAGCACACCGATATCCCGCACCAACGCCAGCCGTGCGGCGACGTGTGTAATGTCTTGCGCCTCGGTGTAGACCCGGATTCGGCCGCCGACCGCCAGCGGAACGAACACGCTGATCAGGGCGAGGTCGAACGCCGCCGACGTGTGCACCGGCGTCTCGCCGCTCGCTGCGCTGCCGAAGTGGTCGGCTGCCCACGCGAGGTAGTTCGCAAAGCCGCGCTCGGTCACCATGACGCCCTTGGGACGCCCGGTCGTCCCCGAAGTGTAGATGACGTAACACAGATCGTCCGCGCCTCGGGTGCGCGCCTGCAGCTTCCCGGGAGCCGTCGACTCGTGTTCGCCGGTCTCGAGTATGACTACGGCGGGCAGGATGTCGGCGAGGCGGTCGGCGCGGTCGACCAACGCCAGCACCGGGCGCGCGGACTCGGCGACCCGGCGGATCCGGTCCAGCGGATGCGCGAGATCGACCGGGACGAATGCACCTCCCGCCTGGAGCACCGCCAGCATCGCCACCACAAGAGCGGGTGAGCGCGGAAGCGCCACCAGCACCCGCGCATCCCGCTCGACCCCCATAGCGCGCAACCGATCCGCCACAGCAGCGACGCGCGCGGCGAGCTGACCGTACGTCAGCGACTCGGCCGAGGACACCACGGCGAGCGCGTCCGGCTGCGTGGCCGCCATGCGTTCGAAACGGGTCAGGAACGGCTCTACCGCAGCAGGCAGCGCCGGCGCCTGGCTCACCTCGGCGATCCGGTGCATTTCCGCGGCGGAGCGGATATCCACGTCCGCGAGCCGCGCGGTGGGTGCGTGCGCGAACGCGGCGAAAGCAGTGCGGAAGTGCTGTGCCATCCGCTCCATGCGGTCCGTGTCGAACAGGTCGGTGTCGTACTCCAGGTGCCCGATTACAGCGCCGTCGACGATGCGAAGCGACACTGCCAGATCGGATTTCGACGTTCCCGGAGAATTGTCCTGCGGCACGATGGTCAGTCCCGCCAGCTGGAACGGCGACACCGGAGCGTTCTCGAAGTTGAAGGTGACCTGAGTCAGCGCGGCGTGCCTCACTTGCTGTCCGACACCGAGTCGCGCGACGACGCGCTCGAACGGCGCGTTCTGATGGTCATATGCCGACAGGCAGGTTTCCCGCACGCGCCGAAGCGCTTCGACGAATGTGGGATTCCCCGACAGGTCGATCCGCAGCGCCAAGGCGTTGACGAAGAACCCGATGAGCCGTTCCGTGCCGGCCGGGCGGTTGGCGGCCATCGTGGCGACCACGATGTCCTCGACACCGGTATAGCGCCTGAGCACGGTGGCGAAGACGGTAAGGCTCGCCATGAAGAGGGTTGCGTTCTCCCGGCCCGCGAGCGCGCTCAGCGGACCGGTTGCGTCCACGGGCACCGAGATGGGTGTCCGGGCTCCGAAGCCCCTGTGTGCCGTCCGCCGGGGGTGGTCGGTGGGAAGGTCGAGCAACGGCGGCGCGCCATGGAGTTGTCGCGCGAAATACTCGATGTGCCTGTCGAACGCACCCGCGCCGGCCAGCCGGCGTTCCGTGCGCGCATGGTCGGCATAGCTCGTCGAGAGCGGCGCCGGCTCTGGCGACTCACCCCGGTGGTAGGCGTGATAGAACTCGACCACTTCCCCGATGAAGAGACCGAGCGACCATCCGTCGCAGACCGCGTGATGAGCAGTCACGCACAGCGTAAATTGCTCAGCTGCCGTGTGGAACAACGTGGCGCGTACCAACGGCGGGTGTGCCAGATCGAACGGTGTGCCCGCGTCCGCCAGAGCCAGCCCGGCCACTTCGGCCGGCGTAGTCTCGATCACTGACAGGACCGGCAGATCCTGCGACGGCACCATGCGAAGTCCGTCGTCTCGCAGCACGAGACCCGAGCGCAAGACCTCGTGCCGTTGGACAACCAGACGCAGCGCGGCCGCCAAGGCGGCGACCTCGAGCGGCCCGCGCAGCAGGTAGCGAACGGACTCGTTGTAGGCCGCGCTGCCAGGTGCGAGGCGACTGAGCAACCAGAGCCGTTCCTGCCCGAGCGAAGCCGGCGTCTCCGGCCGCGAAACCGAGTTTTGCTCGCGCACCAGTCTTTCCAGCAGTGCACGTTTCTCCGGCGTGAGTGCGGCGATTCTCTCCGACAGGTCCGTCACGAGCTGCCCTCCACATCCGGGTGCGACGCCGCACGCTGAACCGTCCGGCGAAGGGTGTTGATACCGGCCAAACCCGCCAGCACGGTGTCGTCGTCGACACCGAAGTCGACCAGACACGCCACCTCGTCGACCCCGGCCTGTTGCAGGCGCGAGGTCATCGCCAGGCAGGTCTCGGGCGTTCCGAACATGCCGTTGCCGACGAAGTACCGCTCGAAGGCGAATTCCGCGACCGCCGCTTTGTCGTCGGCCGAGAAATCGGCCGCGTTGATGTCGAGTCGCGCCTGGATGCCCGGCATCGTCTCGTAGAGGTTCAAATGGGTTTCGAGATAGTCCAGCAGTGGAGCGCGTACCATCCGGCGCACCTCGTCGATCGACGACCCGACGAAGGTATGCATCATCATGCTCACCCGGCCGGTCGCCGGATCGTGTCCGGCGTCCGATCTGGCCTTGCGATATGCGGCGATGTTCGCGGCGGCCCGGTCCAGATCTCCCTGCAGCAGGCCGGACAGCACGTGGTAGCCCTTCGCGCCTGCGAGCGTCCAGGTCTCGGGCGTACCGGCGGTGGTGATCCACACGGAGAGCTCGGGCTGAATCGGCCGGGGGAACGTGGCCATCGGCAACGGCTTCGCTCGTGCGCCGAGCCGCATGTCGATCCGATCGCCGCGCCACAACGCGCGAATCGCGTCCAGCCTGGTGAAGGTCTCGTCGCGGCGCCGCTCGAAATCCACGGTCGAGAGCACGAAATCGTCAGGCGCCCAGCCGGAAGCGGCGGCGATATCGACCCGCCCGCCCGATAGGTTGTCCACCATCGCCCACTCCTCGGCGACGCGGGCCGGATGATGCAGCGGCACAACGACGCTGCCCGCCCGGATCCGTACCCGTCGCGTCGTCGCGGCGATGGCCGCCGCGAGGACCGAGGGGTTCGGATACAGCCCGCCGAACTCGTGAAAATGGCGCTCGGGAAGCCAGATGGCCTCGAAAGCGTTGTCGTCGGCGAACTTTGCCGCAGCCAGCACCAGTCGGTACGGATGCTGCTGACGGTGCGCGGCATTGTCGGAGAAGAAGAACAGGCTGAACGACAGGGGCCGGTTCGTCGACACGGGTGGCAGCGAAGGCACCGCGAACGATGGGGCGGGCGAGTCTTCTGAGCGTTTACGCGCCAGCCCGGCCGCCAGCAACGCACGTTGCCGCGGCGATAGTCCGGCCAGCCGTCCGGTCAGATCAGTGATCGCCGTCTCCTTCCAGTCGATCGAGCAGCAGACGCAGTGTGTCCGGCTCGCCGTCGAGATCCAGCGAAAGGCCGTCCAGTGCACGTACGCCCGACTCCATTCGCCAGCACACGTCCCCGCTCCGCCGGATACTCGGCCAGCTGCGCAGCATCGTTGCCAAGGTCACTTCGAGTTCGGCGCGAGCGAGAGGTGCGCCGAGACAGAAGTGCGCGCCGAAGCCGAAACTCACATGCCTGCCGCCTGGTCGATCGAGCAGGATATCGTCCGGGGAGGTGAACTCGGCCGAATCTCTATTCGCCGACGCCAGCAGCACCAGCACCGGTTGCCCCGGTTCGATCCGCACGCCGCGGAACCGCACCGGGGATTCGACCTGGCGTGTGATGAAATGGAACGGCGGCTCGTACCGCAGCAGTTCGTCGACGGCGGCAGGGATCAGGCTGGGGTCGGCGCGCAAGCGGGCAAGCAGATCCGGGTGCTCCAACAGCAGGTACATCGCTTTGGCGAGAAACTGTGCGGTTGGCTCGTTCTCGCCGTACCTGCGGAATGGTGGGCCGGTCACCACAGCGGCAACAAGAGCGAAGACCTCGTCGCGAGTCAGGCCTGCGTCCGCGGCCAGCGACGCGATCATGCCCTGACCGCCGGAGCACGCCAGATGATCGTCCAACCAGCGGCGCCACTGTTCGATGGCGTGCTGTGCTCGACGTGCGGTGTCGCGTGTCGGTGTTCGCATGAACGTAGCCACGTCCATGATCCACGGCCGAAACGACATCAGCCGTTCATAATCGACACCCAGTAGTCGGGACATCACGACCGCCGGGAGCGGCGCGAAATCGGTGACCACATCGCAGCCTCCGAGCTGGGCGGCCTTGGCGACCAGATGGTCCGCGGCGTCCTGGATCACCTCCCTGAGCCCCATCGCGGTGCGCGATGTCAGCTTCCTGCTGAACGCTGTTCGACGGCGCGTGTGTTCGGGCTGATCCGAGAAACCGAGCCAGGTACCGAAGAACCCGCGCAGCGAATCGAATTCACCCGTCGCAGTGGGCAGCACCTCGAGGAATCGAGCGTTGCGTCGCACCGAGAACGCCGGGTCACGCAGCACCGCTACGACATCGGCATGTTTGGCCACCAGCCAGGCGTCCAGCACCGGGTCGTAGGTCGGCGAAGGCGTCTCGCGCAGGGCACGATAGAAGTCGTAGGGATCGGCGACGATCTCCGGTCGGTCGAACGCTCCGACCTCGTCGAGACGGTGTTCGGACATCGTCACTGCTCCAGTTCTCCGACGTCGGACAGCGTGATTCCCACGTTGCGGAGCACCTCGAGCGCCTGACCGTCAGGCAGGTCGTCGAGTTCGGCCAGCATCTGCTGGACCACGGCCAAGTCGTCCGGATCCGCTTGCGATTCTGCGATCAGCGTCGCCACCTCGGCGGGAACAGGCGATTCGAAAAGCTGCCGCAAGGACAATTCGACCTGGAAATCCGCGCGGATCCGCGCGGCCAGACGGGTTATGAGCAGCGAATCGCCGCCCAATTCGAAGAAGTTGTCGAATACACCGATCTGGGCGATGCCGAGCAGGTGCTCCCACAGCACGGTGACGGCGGATTCGAGCTCGGTGCGCGGCGCCACGTACGGCGTGGCCAAGTGCGGGCGGCGATGAGTCGCCCGCCCTTGCTGGGACGTCGCGCCTTCGTCGGTGGGTTCCAGCCACCGACGTATCCGCTCGACCGGGTCGGCCGTCGAGACGATCAGTTCGCGAAACGCGCCAGCCGGTGTGGACAGCACTCTCGCCAGCACAGCCGCGGTTTCCTGCGGCGTCATCGCCAGTTCCAGACGGCTCGCTCCAGCGGACGCCGGATCGACCTGTTCGACATTCAGGTTCCATGTTTCGAAATTGACACTCTGCCAAGGCAATTTTCTGCGAGTTCGAGCGAATGCGTCCGCGAAAGCCGCGGCTGCGGCGTAGGCTGTGTGTCCCGATCCGCCGAGGAATGATGCCAGCGACGAGGCTATTACCGCGAAGTCGAGCCCGGGAGCCGATTCCGTGAGCACTCGGTCGAGGTTCACCAGCCCGTGCACCTTGGTAGCGAACTGCCGCTCGCATTCGGCGACGTCCATCTCTTCGATCGTCGCCAACAGCGGCGGCGGGCCCGCCGCGTGGAGCACGCCGTCGAGGCGAGCGAAGCGAGCAATGATGTGGCGCACCGCCTCTCGTGTCTGTCGCTCGTCGGCGATATCCGCGGCCAGGACCAGCACTTCGACGCCGTCGGCCCGCAGTTGCTCGAGCGCACGGTGGGTGTTGTCGGTCGGCGCGGCGGTGTCGATCAGCGCGATACGCGAACAGCCCAGCCGGGCCAGCAGGCGAGCCGCGAGCAAACCGAAACTGCCCAGCCCGCCGAAGACCGCGCTCGCGCTACCTGGTTCGATCCTCGCGCCGTCGGACTCGGCCAGCGGCAACGGCTCGACAGTGCGCACCCATCGGCGGCCGGAACGCCAGGCGACGGCCGGTTCGGGACTGCCCCGGGTAGCTTCCGCGGCCATCAGTTCCGACACCCCGGCGGCGTCGGCGGTGCCGACGTCGACCACGCCGCACCGGACCCAAGGTCGTTCCTGGGCGAATGTCGTGACCGCACCAAGTATGGTGGCCCGCTCGGGAGTCACCATGTCGTCGGGGAGGACATCGAACAAGCCACGCGTCAGGACCCAGATCGGCACCGGGTCACCCGCGCCGGGCAGGCTCATCGCCTGCGCCAAGGCGATCAGACTGTGCAGGCCGGATTGTTGCGCGGAGGCAAAATCCGCGCTGGAACCGAGCCCGAAGGCGTGCACAATGCCCGTCGGCTCGATGCCGTCGGCGCGCAGGGCGCGCAGCAACGCCCGGTAGTCGTCGGCGGTGGATGGCTCGACGAGATAATGCCGGGTTCCTCTACGCTCGAACCCGCCGCCGGTGGACACGCGCACCGCGGCGGTCGATTCCGCCGCCAGACGCGCACCGACAGCGCCGCCGTCATCGAAGATCAGCCACTGCCGACCGGGACGAGTTCGCGGCACGAGCGGACGCTGTGCCCACCCGGGCACCGCGAACCAATCGGCCACATCGGGCCTGCGCGCCAACTGTCTGCCGTTCGACACGGGGCGTGTCTCCGGCGGATCGACCCAATACCTTGTCCGTGCGAACGGATAGGTGGGAAGCCGCATCCGCCTGCGCCGCTCCCCATATGGTGACGCGAGATCCACCTCGTGTCCGCGCACCCACAGCTTGCCTGCCGCGGCCAGCAGCGCCGGCAGGTCCGATCCGTGTTCGGGGGTGGGCAGCGAACTCACGACCGCGGCGTGTTCTTGGTCGGCGAGAACTGGTCGCACCAGGCCCGACAACGACTGCCCAGGACCGACTTCCAGCCACGAGGCGTGCGGATGGGCGTCTCGCATCGTCGTGACGGCCGCGCCGAACCGCACCGTCGACACCATCTGCCGGGCCCAGTAGGCCGGGTCGCGGGCATCCTCGGGGCGCAACAGTTCGCCGGTGACGGTGGAGACGATCGGTATCCGTGGTGTTTGCAGCGGAGTGCCCTGCAGTAGACGTTCGAATTCCGCGGCGGCGGGTCGCAGCGCGGGGGAATGAAACGCGTGCGAGGTCTCCAACCGTGCGCAGGGCACCTGTCGCGCCGCGAGCTGCTGCTCCAGCGTGAGAATGTCGGCGGGCGGCCCGGAAAGCACAGTGTTTTCGGGCCCGTTGACCGCGGCGACTGCGATGGCGTCGCGGACCAGTTCGGTCAGCGCCGACTCGGGAATACACACCGACAGCATGACCCCAGGGGCGAGACCGTCGATGAGGCGGCCGCGTGCCGCCACCACTCGCAAGGCATCCTCCAGGGAGAACACACCCGCAAGACACGCGGCCACATACTCGCCGAGGCTGTGGCCGATCATGGCCACCGGCTGGGCGCCCCACGACTGCCAAGTCGCCGCGAGCGCGTAATCGAGGACGAATACGGCCGCCTGCGCGGTGCGCGTGCGGCGTAACTCCGCCCGTGCCGCGTCGGGGTCCGCCACGGGATACAGGACCGCGCCCAAATCCAGCTGGGCTGTGCTGCGCAAGATTTCACAGCATCGGTCGATCGTCTCGCGGAACGGCCGGACGCGACGGTACAACTCCGGTGCCAGGGCAACGCGTTGCGTACCTTGGCCGGGAAACATCCACACCAGATCCGGCGAGCCGGCGGTCGGCCGTTGACCTCGGAGCACCGCGGGCCGGAGCGGCTCGTCGAGCAGTTGTAGCGCATCGTCCTGGTCAACGACGACGGCAGCGGCCCGGTGATCGAAGGCTCTTCGTCCCCGATGCAGCGTGAACGCGATATCGCCGAGCCCGACATCGTCCGGAGCACTCGGCAACCAGTCACGGAACCGGTCGAGCGCCGTGTCCAGCCGCTCCGGCTCGCGAGCCGACCACACCAGCAACTCGGGCGATGCGGTGGAGGACGTCGTCATCCGATCTGAGCGGGGCGCTTCTTCCAGTACGAGATGGGCGTTCGTGCCACCGACCCCGAACGAGCTGACACCGGCGCGGCGCGGGTGCGCGGCCACCGGCCAAGGACGCAGCCGGGTGTTGACGAAGAACGGAGAGGAGTCGAAATCGATCTCCGGGTTGGGGCGCACGTAATGGAGGCTCGGCGGGATCTCCCCGGCTTGTAGTGCCCGCACCACCTTGATGAGGCCGGCCATCCCCGCTGCCGCATCGAGATGGCCGATGTTGGTCTTCACCGAGCCGAGCGCGCAATACCCGGTGGCGTCGGTACCCATGCGAAAAGCTCGGGTGAGCGCCGCGATCTCGATGGGGTCACCGATCGGCGTTGCGGTGCCGTGTGTTTCGACGTAGTCGATCGTTTCCGGCTCGACCCCGGCGTGGGCCATGGCCGCGGCGACGGCGTCGGCTTGGCCGACGATGCTCGGCGCCGCGTAGCCGACTTTCCGGTTGCCGTCGTTGTTGACCGCTCCGCCCCGGATGACGGCGTGAATGTGGTCGCCGTCGGCCAGCGCATCGGCCAGCCGCTTCAGCACGACGATGCCGAGACCGCCGCCGCTGACCGTTCCTTGCGCCTCCGCATCGAAAGCGCGGCAGTGCCCGTCCGACGAGACGATGCCACCCTTGAGATGCCGGTAGCCCACCCGTTGCGGGAATTTGACCGCGACCGCTCCGGCCAGCGCCATATCACAGCCGAAGTTGTTCAGGCTGTCGCAGGCGAACTGAACAGCGACCAGACCCGAGGAACAGCTCGTCTGCACCGCCACGCTGGGACCACGCAGGCCGAGTTTGTAGGACACCCGCGTCGGGAGGGTGTCCTTGTCGTTGAGGGTCATGATCTGGAAGTCGCCCATCGCGGCCATCAGTTCGCCGTCGGGCAGGATGTTCTTCAGCAGGTAGGTGTTCATGCCCACGCCTGCGAAGACGCCGATGGGGCCGTCGTGCCGGGCCGGGTCGTGGCCGGCGTCCTCCAGGGACTCCCACGCGCACTCCAGGAACAACCTGTGCTGCGGATCGAGCACTTCGGCTTCGCGTGGGCTGAACCCGAAGAAACCAGCATCGAACAGGTCCGCGTCGTCGAGCACTCCGCGCGCGCCGACATAGCCCGGACGATCGAGATCTTCGGCGCGCACACCCGCCTGGATGAGGTCCTCGCGTTCGAAATGGGTGATCAGCTCGCGTCCCGCGCGCAGTGCCCGCCAGAACGCGTCGATGTCCGGGGCGCCGGGAAACCGTCCCGCCGTTCCGATGATCGCGATATCGAATTCACTCATTGCTCACTCCTGTGGGCGGCGCGGCGGCGCGCGAGCGCGTGGGCACGTTGCCGCGCACGGCCCTGTACCTGGGCGATGCTCGCACTATCGGGTTCAATGCCAGGTGACATCCCGGCGAGTCGGGCCGCGAGCGTGCGCACGGTGGTGAATTCGAACAGCTCGATCAGCCCGAACTGCCAACCCAACCGTTCCTGCAGAAGTGCGTGCACGCGCGAGGCATTGAGTGAATGCCCACCGATATCGAAGAAGTTGTCATCGAGTCCGATCGGCTCGACGCCGAGAATCTCCTGCCACACCCTGGCCACCAACAGCTGGTGCTCCTCGCGCGGCGGCCTGTACGAAGAGGTCTCGAACACCGGCACCGGCGGCGGCAGCGCGGCACGGTCGATCTTGCCTGTCGCGCCGCGCGGCAGCGCAGGCATCAGCATGAACGTCGCGGGAACCAAATGGCGCGGCAGCTGCGCCCGCGCCAGATCGCGGAACTCCGCGGCGGCGGGAGCTGTCGGCTCGACCGCAAGGTAGGCCACCAACGCGATGTCCCGCGCGAATTCCCGTGCCACGACGACCGCCTCCCGGACCGCTGGATGTTCCAGGAGCACCACCTCGATCTCCCCCGGCTCGATGCGATGACCGCGGAGTGTGATCTGGTTATCGATCCGGCCGAGAAACTCCAGACCGCCGTCGGAATCCAACCGCGCCAGATCGCCGGTTCGATACATTCGCCCGCCCACCGACGTGATAAACGGATCCGGCACGAACCGCTGGGCCGTGAGTCCCGGCATGTCGAAGTATCCGCGGGCCACGCCGGAACCACCGACATAGATCTCGCCGATGTTTCCTGGGCGCACCACCTCGAGCCCAGGACCGAGCACGTACACCGACGCCCCCGGCACGGCTCGGCCGATCCGTGCCGCATCCCGGCCATCGACAGTTTCCCGGGTCGTCGCGCACACGGTTGTTTCGGTTGGGCCATACGAGTTCAGGAACCTGCGACCGCCTGCCCAGCGTTCGACGACATCCGCAGTGCACTGCTCGCCTGCTGAGACGACTGCGCGTAGGTTCCGGAGCTCGGCGCCGGAGTGCAACGCCAGCACCGAGGGCGGAAGGGCCACGGTGTCCACACCGTCGGCAAGCAATCGCATCAGGTCGGGCCCAGGCACCAATAAGCGAGGATCCGCTAAGCGCAGCGTGCCGCCAACCGCGAGGACCGGAAAAATCTCCCATACGGAGCCGTCGAAGCTGGGCGAGGCATATTGCAGCACGGAGCTACTCGAAGTCAGACCGAGTACGGCTGCCTGCCCGCTGATCATGTTGACCACGCTGCGGTGTTCGATCAACACACCTTTCGGGCGACCGGTGGAGCCGGACGTGAAGAGCAGATACGCGGCCGAGGATCGCGTCGTCCAACGATCAGGATTCTCGTCCAGCCCCGCAGGCCCTGCCGCACAGAGCGATTCGACGTGGACGGCGCCTGCTCCGAGTTCGACTGCTATTCCGGCCGCGGTAGCCATCGCTGCCCGCCGGTCCTCGGGATATGCGGGATCGAGCGGCACGTACACCGCGCCAGCTTTCAGCACGCCGAGCATGGCCACGATCGTCCAGACCGAGCGGTCCGCCCGGATGCCGATCCGCTGTTCCGGGGCTGTACCAAGTGCTCGCAGTCGATGAGCGACCCGATTGGCGAGCCGGTTGAGCTCGCTGTAGGACGTTTGTACGCCGAGGTGATCCACCGCGATCGCTTGTGGTGCGCGCATCACCGCCGCCTCGAAACAGTCTTGCACGCACTCCGCCGCGGACGGAACCGCCTCCGTCGTCGCGGCCGCAAGCACGCGAGCACGTTCCGCGCCGGTCGCAGCCGCCAACCATGCGACGCGGCGATCGGCGCCGCCGGGCAATCTCTCGAGGACTGCGACCAGTCGATCGCACAGGGCGGCGACTGTGCCCGGCTCGAAGATATCGGCATACTCCACCAGCACGGCGGCGCGTCCGTTGTCCCCCGCCATGACCAACGTCAGATCGACCTGAGCCGCGCCGCGGGTCAGCGCAATGCTCTCCAAGATGACGTCGTGGCAGGCGATCCGGGCCCCCGGCGCGCCGAGGGCGAAGAGCGCCGCCCCCTCTGGCCGGTTCGGCAGATCGCGGTACAGCAGGCACATGGTTCGGAACAATGTGTCGCGGCCGCGGTCCGCCGGACCGCTCGACCGCGCGACGAGTTCCGCGAACGGATAATCCTGATGTGCGAGCGCCTCGATGACCACACCGTGGACGTGGCGAACGAAATCCGCGAAGACCGGATTGCCGGACACCGGCAACCGCAGTGCGACGGGATTGACGAAATAGCCGACCACGTTCGCGTATTCGGCCGAGGTCCGGCCGGACGTGGGGCACCCGACGACCAGCTCGTCATCGCCGGTCCATGCGCCGAGAACCACCGCCCACGCCGCGGCGAGCACGGAATACGGTGTGGCGCAGGTGACGTCCGCGACAGCGGTGATCACATCGAACAGCGCAGGGTCCAGCTCACGGATCACCCTGCCGCCGGTTCGCACGTCCCGGGCGCCGGGATCGGGGCGGTCGGCGGGCAGCCGCATCCCGACCGGGGCACCGTCGAGCCGTGTCTGCCAGAACTGCGCCAACCGTCGACCTTCCGGCCCGTTCAGCAACTCGGCTTCCCGGCGCGCGTACTGTGTCACGTCCGCCCGCTCGGGGGGTGCGGCACCACCCGCGAACCCGATTCGGAGACGGTCGATGACCAGCAGGAACGACCAGTAGTCCAGTGCCAGGTGATGCGCCGTGACGACGACGACCGGGGCGGCTGCACCACGATCGAACAGCCGCACCCGGAAGACCGGTCCGGTCGTCAGATCGAACGCGCGATCAGCCTCCGTCTGGCAGGCCGCGCGCACCTGGTCCTCGTCCCAGCTGGACGCGTCGACCACGGACAGCCACTCCCCCGGATGGTCGTCCACCATGCGGACGGGCACACCGTCCAGCTCGACGAACCGGGACCGCAGTGCCGGACAAGCACTCACGACCCCGTCGAACGCGGCGCGGATAGTGGACAGGTCGACTGCTCCGCGCACATGAAAGGCTCGGGCCAGGTGATATGCCGTACCGGCCGTCCCCATCCGATCGAGTAACCACAGCGCGGTCTCGGCCGCCGACAGTGCACCGTCCGGCAGCGCGGTCCCGCTGGAGCTCTTCGAAGACCGCGTGCGGGTCCGCAACTCCTCGGCCACAGTGATGACATCGCCGCGGAGCAGGCTCGCGATGTCCGGCGAAACTCCGAACGCAACCTCGCACTCGTGCCGGATCCGCAGTGCCGCGAGCGAATCGATGCCCAGCCGGATCAACGGCCGGTGCCAGTCTGCAGGTGAGATCGAAACGCCGGTCGCACGGCGCACGGCTTCGGCCAGCAGCAGCGGCAACTGTTCCGACTGGGCCGGAAGACTCCCGCGATCGCGGGATACCAACTCGGCCGTGCCTCCGGTGACGCCACTATCCGCCAGTACATCCAGACTTCCGTCGAGCAGCATACGCCGGGTCTCCAGCCTCCGCAGCTTGCCACTGGAGGTCTTGGGGATGCTTCTCGGCGGGACCAGAACTATCCGCTGCGGCTGTATCTCCGTTTCCGCGGTGACCCTGCCGCGAATGGCGGTGACGATGTCCGCGAGTTCCTGCTCTGTGCGACCCGGCTCCGCGCGGACCTCCTGAACGACGACCAGCTGTTCCAGCTCGTTGTCCACAACGGCGAACGCCACGCCGCAGCCACGCCGGATCGCGGGATGACTGCGATCCAATGCCGACTCGACGTCGTGTGGGTAGAGATTTCGCCCCCTGACAACGATGAGTTCCTTGCGGCGGCCGGTGACGACGAGCTGCCCGTCCACCATCATGCCCAGGTCTCCGGTACGCAGAAACGGGCTGCCCTCATCATCATTCGCCAGCCGTGCGCCGAAGATGCGCTCCGTCTCCTCCGGCGCACGCCAATAGCCCTGGGCGACACTCGGTCCCCGTACCCAGATCTCGCCGACCATGGAAGGCGGCCTCGGCCTGCCGCTGTGCGGATCGACGACGACCACCTCATGCGACGGTGGCGCCGAGCCGCATGCCACCAGCGGAGTCGAATCGGGCACTGTGATGACCTTCGGCTCCGCGGCCTTGTCCCCACCGGCCGCCAACAACGTCGCCTCGGCCAGGCCGTAGCAGGGATAGAAGGCCGACAACCGAAACCCGGACGCGGCGAATGCGTCTGCGAATCTCGTCAAAGTGCTCGCCCGCACCGGCTCGGCGCCATTGAATGCGACGGTCCAACTCGTCAGATCGAGATTCTGGCGATCGTCGGGCCCAACCTTGTCCGAACACAGTTCGTACGCGAAATTCGGTCCCCCACTGATGGTTCCGCGATACCGAGATATCGTCTCCAGCCAGAGTCGCGGCCTCTGCAAAACCTCCAGGGGAGACAGCAGCACCGTACGAAACCCTCCGAACAGCGGCTGCAGAATGCCACCGATAAGACCCATGTCGTGATAGGGAGGCAGCCAGATCACCGCGACGCTGTCCCGGGTGCAGCCGAACGTGTGATGGATGCTCGCGGAGTTGTGGAGCAGGTTCGCATGGGTCACCATGACGCCCTTCGGCGCGCCGGTCGATCCCGATGTGTACTGCAACAGAGCCAACGATTCGGGGCCCGGAACCGCCTGCGGGCCACCACCGTCCGACACCGACACTATGGAATCGATTGCGACGCACCGTGGACCACCCGGCGTGCTGGAGAGCAGCTTCTCGATCCAGGGCAGTAGATCGGTGGTCGTCAACGCGATGGACGCACCCGAATTGCCAACGATGGCAGTCAACCTCGGTATTGCGTGGGCGTCGCGCGGTGGGTACGCCGGAACTGCGACTACACCCGCGTACATGCAGCCGAGTAGACAGGAGACGAATTCCACACCCGGGGGAAACAACAGCACGGCGCGGTCACCCGGAACAGCGGTCCGAAGCAGCGCACCCGAGATCGCCGTGGCCCGGTCGATGAGCTCGCGGTAGGTCAGGTGCAGGTCGGGACCATCGTCTGGAACGAAACTGACCGCAATCCGATCACCGTCGGTGCCGACGCGGGCGTCGAGAAGATCAGGAAACGTGCGCGCACCCGAATCCGCGAACTCGTGGTCGACCTTGCTGATCCTTTGAGATACCAAGTGTCTCAGCCGCCTAGCTACCTAGCGTCAAGTTGGCCCGCATCGCCAGGCCGCTCAGTCGAGCCCGGGACGGCGCCAGGTGGGGCCGAATTCTATTACGGCCAAATGAGACTCCTCGGCGTTGGGAACTTTTCCGCCGGTTGATGTCGCTCCCAGGAACCGACGGTGAGAGTCTGCGGTGTAACCGCGGCGAAGTCGGCAGGGACATAGCTAGACTCTCAACCCGCCCGTTTCGATACAGGTCGCGGCACCCGGACACCGTCGCTCCAGTCCGTCAGATCAAGCCGACCGCAGCGAACGCAAGCGCCGAAGGCGTGCCGGTGTTGAGCAGGCCGGCGAGACAGTGGCGCCCCGGCGGTGCGGGGCTGGCCGCGATGCTCGCCGCCACCGACGGCTGGTCGGTGACTGTGGTGGCGGCCTTCGGCGACGACGAACCAGGACAGCGGATCAGGACGGATCTCGCCGCGGCGGGAGTGTCGGTGATCGAACTTCCCAGCCAAGGACCGACGCCGGTGAAACTGCGGATGCGGGCGCGAGGCCAAACCCTGCTGATGGTCGATGACTGCGCGCCGGTGACAGCGGTCGGTGATCCACCGACAGACGTCGCACGGGTACTCACCGTGGCGGACGGCGTCCTGGTCGCCGACTACGGGCGCGGGGTCGCCGCGCAACCGCAGCTGCGCGCGCTGCTGACAGCCGTTTCCGGCCGGGTACCGGTCGTGTGGGATCCGCACCGGCATGGACCGGCACCGATCCCACGCGTCAGCGTCGTCGTGCCGAATCAGGACGAAGCCACCTGCCTCGCCGACGACGACATCGTGGGAAGCGATTTGGACGCCGATGTTCGCCGTGCTCGGAATCTGCGGGCGCGGTGGCGCTGCGATCATGCCGTCGTCACCCTGGGAGCTGACGGCGCTGTCCTGGTCGGCGGGGATACGGAGCCTGCGCAGGTGTTCCCGGCACCCCGGCGCGAGCAGGGCGATGCGTGCGGTGCGGGCGACAGGTTCGCGGTCACGCTGCTCGAGCAGCTGATCCGCGCCCGGATCGCCCCGACGGCCGTGCAGCAGGCGGTCTGTGTGGCCACCGACTACGTCGCCGGATCCCGGATGCCGGGCCCACACCCGCGCCCGGAAGTCGATCGCGGCGTGGATGGCGTCGCGATGGCGCAGCGGGTGCGCGCGGCCGGGGGCACGGTGGTGGCGACGGGTGGCTGCTTCGACGTGCTCCACGACGGACGCCGCCCTCTGTTGCAGGCCGCGCGCGCGATGGGTGACTGCCTGGTGGTGTTGCTCAACAGTGACGACTCGGTGGCTCGGCTCAAGGGCGTGGCCAGGCCATTGGTGCCGCAGGCCCAACGGGCGGCGATGTTGTCGGCGTTCGCCTGCGTGGACGCGGTCGTGGTGTTCGATGAGGACACCCCCGCCGAGCTGCTGGAGCGGGTGCGGCCGCATCTGTGGGTCAAGGGCGGCGACTATGGCCACACCGAGCTTCCCGAGACCGCGGTCATCGAACGCCACGGCGGCCAGGTCGTTCTCGGCCCGTACCTGGATGGGGTGTCCACGAGCGAGTTGATTGCGCGCGCCGCGGCGGCGGGGGCGGTGCGGTCATGACCCGCACGGTGCTGGTCACCGGTACGACCGGGTTCATCGGCAGCCACACCGCGGCCGGCTTGCATGCCTCGGGGTGGTCGGTGACCGGTGTCGATATTCGGCCTCCGGTCCGCGAGACGAACCGGTGGGAGTCGATCACCACGGATGCCGCCGACCCGGCCGTGCTGGCGAGGGTCGCTGCAGGCGAGTTCGACGTGGTCGTTCACCAGGCGGCGATCACCGACACCCTCACCCCGGCGGACGAGCGGCTGGAATGGGCGAATGTGACCGTGCCGCAGCGGATCGCGAGTGCGTGCGCGAGGTCTGGGACGCGGCTGGTGTATGCCTCGTCCGGTGCCGTGTACGGCGTTGTAGGGCCGGGGACTGCCTCGATGGAATCCGATGCCGAAGATCGGATGCGCTGCTCGGGCCCGTTGAACGCATACGCCCGCTCGAAGCTGGCGATGGATCAGGCGATGCGGCGGCGCGCGGAAACGACCGGATTGGACTTCGTCGGGCTGCGTTACACGAACGTGTTCGGCCCAGGGGAAGGCCCGAAAGGGCCGATGGCGTCGATCCTGTGGCAGATCGTCACCACCGCGGCCTCGGGACGACCGGTGGCGTTGTTCGACGACACGTTGACCGCCGCGCGGGACTACCTCCCGGTGCAGCTGCTGGTGGCGGCGCTGGTGCGTTTGCTGGACAACCCGGGAGTATCGGGAATCTACAACCTCGGCTCCGCAGTTCCGGTCCGCTTCCAGACGCTATTGGGCTGGTGCACCGCATGGGCCGGGGCGCCGATTCCGATGATTCCGGTGCCCAACCCGGTTCGTGACCGCTACCAGTACTGGACCTGTGCGGACATGGGCCGGCTGCGTGCGGCGCTACCTGGCCTGCCGTCGGCGAACACGGCGACGATCCGCGCCTATGCCCACGCCCTGTTCGACCGCGCCCGCGCCCAAGCGACGGCGCAGGGCGAGCTCGTGAACTTTCTGTGATCGGGGAAAATGCTATGTCTATCAACGCAATCGGCGTTCTCGACGGTGAGTCCGCGCTACGGCATCGGATCACGAGGTTGTCGCAGTCGCTTCGGCAAGTCGCACCGGTCGAACACGCACCGTCGCCGCGATTTGTCGGCTACGACACCGTCCGCGACGCCGACGGCGCCACCCACAGCCGCAAGAAGGCGATCCTCATGTCGGGCGGATGTTCGGTGCCGACCTGCACCATGTGCCCGTTCACCAATTTCAACAACTTCGGCCGCGGCGGCAACGCCGATGGCTTGCGTGAGCAGGTGGCTTCGCTGCTGGCGCGCACCAGCGACGAGCCGGAATACGACATGCTCGCCCTCTACAACGACGGCTCGTTTTTCGCCCGCCGTGAAGTGCCATTGGATGTGCAGCTCGACATTGCCGGAGAAGTCGCTGCGACCGGTGTGCGCCGCCTGGTCGTGGAGAGCCTGCCGCAGTTCGTGACCGCGGAAACGCTCCTGCCTTTCCTCGACGCACTCGGCGACGTTCAGCTGGAGGTCGGCATCAGGTTGCAGTCGGCGGACCGGCTGGTACGCGAAACCCTGGTCAACACCCGCATCACCGGCACGGCGTTCGAGGCGTTTCGCCCGCAGCGGTTCTGTGGGCCCGAGGGGGCGCGCAGCGCCGCGGGCCTGCTGGCCTTCGGGCGGGGAGCGCATGCGTGTGCCGGCCGCGGGCTGGCCGAAGCGGTGACTTTGCTCTTGGCCGCGGTAGTGCTGGCCGGGCACCGGATCGACCTGGTTGCGGGTCAGCGACCGCAGATCGCGCGGTTTCAGCCGGTGCGCGCCCCGGCGGGCTCGGTGCAGGCCCGCATCGAGGCGGTGCGCCGGTGAACGTCGAAGAAATGGCTATGCGTCTGCTCAGGTTTCAGGCCGCAAGCTCACAACGACTGCACCTGATCGCCAGCGAAGATCAGATGCCCGAACCCGCGTGGGCGCCCTACCTGACCGAAGCCGGCATCCGATACTGCTTCGGTGGTGCTGGCGAGGAGAACTGGGGTTGGCCAGGTCGCGGCGACCTCGCCGAACTCGAATCAGCGGCCGCACGCGGTATAGGTGCGTTGCTCGGCGCGCGATATGTCAACGTGAAGCCGATCTCCGGGCTGTCGGCGATGACCGTCGCGATCTCCGCGCTGGCCGAATCAACGGGCACGGTGTTCAGCTTGGCCGAATCCGACGGCGGGCACGGTTCCACCGCATTCGTCGCACGCCGGTTCGGCCTGCATTGGCAACCTCTGCCGTTCGACCCGACCAGCTGGTGTGTCGACGTGGCCGCGCTGGCGCGGCAGGCGCGCTGCATCACCGGACCGGTTCTGATCTACCTGGATTCGTTCATGACACTGTTCCCTCACGACATCAAGGGAATCCGTGACGCGGTCGGGGATCCGGTGAAGATCCACTACGACGGCTCCCACACTCTGGGGCTGATCGCCGGTGGGGTGTTCCAAGACCCTCTCACCGAGGGAGCCGACAGCGTCGGCGGCAGCGTCCACAAAACCTGGCCCGGCCCGACCGGCAAAGGGATCGTGGCGACCAACGATGCGGGGGTGGCGGACCGGATCGACGATCATGCCGCCGGGTGGATATCACACAGCCACCTGGCCGACCCCGCGGCGCTGGCGTTCTCGGTGGCATGGATGACCGACCATGCCCGCGACTACGCCGCCGCGGTCGTCGCCAACGCACGCCGCCTCGCCACCGCCCTGACTGAGCAATGATTCACCATCTGCGCGGCCGAACGCGGCTACACCCAATCGCATCAGGTATGGGTCGACATCGACCGAATCTGTCGTGCCGAAACCGCCTCCCGGCTGCTGTATGAGGCCGGGATCGTGGTCAACGCCATCAGCATTCCCTACCTGAGCGCGCCGGGATTGCGGCTGGGGGTGCAAGAGCTGACGTTCGCCGGTCTCGACAGTGCGGGCGCCGACGAACTCGCCGTGCTCATGGCCTGCGCAGTCATCCATCGTGACCCACCCGAATCGGTCGCCCACGCGGTCGCAGCCTTGCGCGCCCGCTACCTCACCAACGAAGACCAACACGCAGCCGAGGAACTCGCGCATCTGATGCCAAATGTTCGGCAGCCGGAAGCGAGGACCCCATGACCACCGCCGACATCACACTGGAGATCGACGGATTCGACTGGAAGCCGGACTGCCGCCATTTCGTCGGTGGGCTGCCGTGCCGCCACTGGCGGCCCTGCCCCGGCTGCTCTACGATCCGATCACCCACCGGATCCTGATCGTGATGCTCAAACGCATGGGCGACATGCTCCTCGCCTCACCGCTCCCAGCGCGGATCAAAGCCGAGCATCCCGGCGCGCATATCACCTGGCTCGTCGGCGCCGAGTCCGCGCCGATCGTGACGATGATCCCGCACGTCGACCGCGTCCTGATCTGGGACGCCGACGGCGCCTGCACGCTGCTCGCCGAACACTACGACGCGGTCTACTGCTTCGAACGCAATCCCGCCGCCGCCGGGCTCATCCCCCGTATCAGCGCTGAGCACCGCGCCGGCCTGGCCTACGGCGGCGACCACAACTGCCTCTACCCGATCGGGCAGGCGGCGCGCCACTTCTTCGCCATGAACACCTGGAACAACTTCCGCACCCGCGGCAACGAAAAGACCTGGACCGAGCTGTATTTCGAGGTCGCTGGATACCAGTACGCGGGCGAGCCGTACCAGTTGGTGATCCCGGAGGATGCGCGGGCCCGCCTCGCGGCGCGGCTGGGCACAGGCGGCGGTTGGGTGTGCTTGAACCTCGGCGGCTCCAAGACCACGAAGCTGTGGCCGGCTCGGTATTGGAGCGAACTCGGGCAACGGCTGCTCGACGACGGCAACCGCCTGATCATCACCGGCGGACCCGACGACGCGCACGTCTGCCACAAACTGCTGCGCCAGTTGGACACCGGTGAGGGCCGGGTGCGCCACGACGCGATGCCGCTGAAAGAGTTCGCCGCGGTCCCGGACTTCTGCGACGCGATGGTCACCGGCGATTCTCTCGGCTTCCATCTCGCCCTCGCCTACGACCTGCCGGTGGTGGTGTTGCTGGGCCCGAGCAACGGCGCGGAGGTCATCCCCAAGCACGCCGACACCGTCACCGCGCTGCGGGCGAGCCTGCCGTGTTCACCATGCGCGCACCAGGTCGCCTGCGGCGGGGTCGGTGGCTGCATGGACACCATCCCCGTCGCCGCCGTGCACGCCGCGGTCCGCGACTCGCTCACCGCGGTGCCCGCCAACACAGGCGCGGAGGGCTGAGCAATGGGGTACGTGCTCGGGCTGGGCGGTCCCTATCACCACGACGCTTCCGCCTGCCTCGTCGCCGACGGGCAACCCGTCGCGTTCGCCGAAGAGGAGCGATTCTCCCGGATCAAACATCACCGCGATTCGCGCAGCGCCGCATCCGCGGCCGCGTGGTGCCTTCAGCAGGCCGGGCTCCGGTGGGGCGACATCGACGAAGTCGCCGTGGCCGAGGGCAACCAGGTACGGTGCATCGACCGCTCGCCAGCGGGTTCGAGCGGCCTCGATCAGCTTGTAGGCCATCGCCGGCCCGGCGGCGAGCAACACATCGGTGTCATCGACGATCTTCGCGACAGCTTTCGGATAATTCTTGCCGTAGTCGATGCCGAACGCCTTGATCGCGGCTTACGCATGGTCGATTTCCTCGGCGTTGCAGATCTCCTCCATCGCCGCGGTCGCACCCGGATGCGCTGACTTCCACGTCGCGGCAAGGACATCGGCCTGCTTGTGGAACCAGCAGCACTGCGCGCGAGTGTCGGGCAAGACCTCCCGGACCGCTTTCCAGAACCCGAGCGCCCCGTCGCCGACGGCGAGCACCGGTGCCCGCATGCCACGATGACGGCAGTCGCACAGCAAATCCGCGCATGACTCGCGCGATTCACGGAAACCGTCGGTGAGCGCGACCAGGTCTTCGCGGCCGTCGGCACGAACGCCGATCATCACCAGCAGGCACAGTTCTCCTGCTCGAGATGCACTTTCAGGTGGATCCCGTCGCACCACAGATCGACGTAGTCGGCGCCGCCCAGGCCAGCGAACCGCCGGGCATAAGCATTCACGTGCACGGCCACCTCCGTGAGACCAATGCCGCACGCAAGCAGCAGCCCATGAACGCCGAGATCGTCGCGGAACTACCGTTGATGGCCCAGATCGACTTGGTTCCCTCGTCGGCGACCACGCCTATACCGATGATCAACTATTGGCGGCGATAACCAATCACGGCCCCTGAACCAGACAAACCGGTCCAGGGGCCGTGATCAGGGGTATCCTACCTGAGCGTTCGCTCGGCTACTAACAAGACGAATGTATGCGACACCAGCGAGGTACACAAACCCGGGCCGCAGCGCAGCCGAGGGCTGGCCTGTCGGTGACGGCGTGTCATGAGCAGAGTAGCTATCCGAAAAACCCAGCGTGCCGTGCTGCAATGAAGATGTGAGCACGCCGCCGCTGGTGTCATGGCGGATCTGCTCGCACTATCCATTCTGGAGAGCTGCGAACTCGAGCTCCGTGAGCGAGCCGTTCCCGGCAGTATGTCGATGTGCGATGCGGCCGTCCACGATTCGCTGACCCTGCGGCAGGAGAACCAGCGGGCCCGTCCACGCATCAGACTCCGACCGCCGGTGACCTGGTCAACCGGGCGTTCACCCGATCACGGCCGAACCAATTGTGGGTCACCGACATCACCGAGCACGCCACGAGAGAGCCGCGCACCACACGCCGGACAGCATGTCGGCTCGGCGGCGCTGCGGGCTTCAGCGTCTCGGCGCGTAATTCGATGACTTGATCGTTGTCGGTTCGGCGATCAGCATGCAGTCGAACTCGACGCCATTCGGGTGAAGATGCATCCGACGAAACGCGGCGCGCAATGCATGTGGGACGACGCCGGTCCGATGACAGTGAAGATTCGTCGTGCTGACCGTGAGTTGCGACTACACCGGCCGCAACTCTCGCTGCAGTTCTGCCTCCCGCTCGGCACCAGTCAGCCCGCGTGAGTACGCTCAGACCAACGACGCTGTGAGGCCTCCGTCGAGCACGTAGTGGGAGCCGGTGATCCAGGATGCTCGGTCGGAAGCCAGGAAGGCAGTGAGTTCGGCGATGTCCTCGGGCGTGCCGAGTCGGCCTTGTTTGGCAGCGACGAGATCGCTGAAGGGCATGTGGGTCGCGGCTTCGAAATCCGGGATCAGCCGGTCGACCATTTCAGTGTCGGCGAAGCCTGGGCAGACGGCGTTGACGCGTACGCCGGATGACCGCATTTCCACCGCCGCGACGCGGGTGAGCTGGATGAGCGCGGCCTTGGTAGCGCAGTAAGAGCCGAGCAGGGGACTGCCGCCGATGCCGGCGATGGAAGAGATGTTGACGATATTACCTTTCGACGCGATGAGCGGCGCGATAGCGGCTTTCATCACTAGGAAGGGGCCGCGAACGTTGACGGCGAAGATGCGATCGAAGCTGTCGGTCGACTGTTGCAGCAGTGGCGAGGAGATTTCGATTCCGGCGTTATTTATCAAGACATCAAGACCTCCGAGGATCTCGACAGTCCGAGCGATCGCGGTCTGCACCTGGCTCTCGACGGTGACGTCGCAGTTGGCGATCCCGGCGGCCCCGATCTGTGCGGCGGCCTGGGCCGCGGACCCTTCGTCGATGTCACTGATCACCACACGAGCGCCGCGCTCGGCGAACAGAGCGGCGATCGCTTTGCCGATTCCGGCACCGGATCCGGTGACGAACACTCGCTTGTCTTTCAACTCAGCCATTTTCTTTCGTTCCTTTCCGTTGGGATGTTGTTGCCGACAGATCCGGTATCTCTGCGATCCCGGCGCGCACACGGTGGTTACGGCGATCGTCCGCCGACGCGGGCCCGTATGCACCGCGCGATTCATGAACCATCGCCGCGGTGGTGGCGGCTTACCGGGAATGATCCCGACCGTCTCGCATTCTCATCGATCGGCGTAGAGGTCGTGGTGGCCGGTTCGTACGGCCCATTGCGAGACCGGAATACGCCTACGCCGCGGTCTATTCCCGATGCGGCAACGCCGTCGGCGTGCGAAGCCGTTCGGGTGAGAGGCGATGGTGTCAGTCTGTCGCGCTCAGTACTTCTGTGCGCATGGCGCTACGCACCTCACTCTTCAAGATCTTGCCCACCTTGGATCGGGGAAGATCGTCCCAGATTTCGACTTGCTTGGGAGCTTTCACGCTGCCGATCCTGGCCTTGACGAACGAGATCAACTCTTCGGTGGAAACCGTTCGGCCCTGCCGCAATTGGACCACGGCGGTGACACGCTCGCCCCACTTCGCATCGGGGAGGCCGATGACGGCGCTTTCCTTGACCGCGGGATGAGCCAGTAGCGCTTGTTCGACCTCGGCGGAGTACACGTTGAATCCACCGGTGATGATCAAATCCTTGGCGCGATCGACGATGTAGAGGTAATTGTCCTCGTCGAGGTATCCGATGTCGCCTGTGTGGTGCCAGCCGTGGGCGCTCACCTCGGCGGAGGCATCGGGGTTGTCATGGTAACCGTCCATCACCAGCGGTCCGCGAACCACGATTTCGCCGCGTTCCCCCGGCTCGAGCAGGGTTCCGTTGCCGTCCATGATCGCTACCGTCGTCAACGGTGTCGGGCGGCCGGCCGACGTGAGGCGCTCTGTCGCGATCGACCCGTCGGGACGGAAGTGATCGGCCGGAGCCAGTGTGGCGATCATGTTCGGCGCCTCGGTCTGACCGAACAACTGCCCGAGAACCGGCCCGATCCGCGTCAACGCTTCATGGAGCCGGGTCGGTGACATCGGCGCGGCCCCGTACCACAGGCAACGCAAGGACGACAGATCGGTGGTGTCGAGGTCCGGGTGGTCGAGCACCCCATAGATCACGGTGGGCGGCAAGAACGCGTGCGTGATGCGGTGGCGCTCGATCAGGCGGAGGAACTGTCCGATGTCGGGGGCAGGCATGATGACGATCTCCCCGCCCAGACTGAGGATCGGGAAGGTCAGAACCCCTGCCGAATGCGTCAGCGGAGCCAATGCCAGATAGCGCGGCCGGTGACCGAAGGGATAACTCATCAAGGCCAGAGCGGTCGAGGTCATCATGTTGTCCTCGGTCAACCGCACACCCTTGGGGCGACCCGTGGTCCCGCCGGTGCCTGCGAGCATGCACAGCCTATCGGCAGGTCGGCGGTCGGGAACGAGATCGCCGCGATGGTCCGACAGCCAGTCCTGCAAGCTCACCGCGCCCTCGACCTCGCCGTCGAGGCATACCAGCCACTGCAGCCGCGGCAGTTGGTCGCGGATTCGGATAACCAGGTCGGCGAACGCGTATTGGAAGAACAAGAAACGGCAGCCGAAAAGTTCGCACAGCTGACGGTTCTCCTCGGCCTCGTTGCGAGGATTGACCGGGCACCACACCGCTCCGGCCCGGGAGATGCCGAACACGCAGTTCAAGGCTATCGGGTCGTTAGCCGAGAGGACCGCGACCCGGTCGCCTGCCTCGATTCCGGTGTGCTGCAGAGCGCTGGCGATCGCGACAGTTTGGTCGACAACCTCGCCGTAGGTGCGGGTAACGCCGCCGGCCGTCAGGCAGGGCGCGTCGCGCCCGAGTGAGACCCCTTTGTCCAGATAGTCCGAAAGTCGCATCATCGGCCTCAGCTATGAGCGGTGACGATCGGGTCGAGCACGAGACCGAAGGCACGTAGCACGCCCAGCAGCTCTCGATGCCCGAAGGCCTGGCAGCTCGAGGCGAACCCGACCGCCCGCGGCGGCGCCTTCAGCAAGTGGGCCGCACCGTAGGCGTTGAGCAGCGCGGTCTGCTTGTAGTTGCAGTTGCCGTGGATCACACAGTGGACCCGCCCCAGCGGACCCGAGGCGTAAACCGAATCCAGGGAGGTGTTGATCCGGGGATTTTCCCGCGGCGGGGTCTCGCTACGGATCGACGCGGAGATCGTGTCGATGATCTGATACTTCTCCGCCTCCGGCTTGCCCTCCATCTGTTCCAGCGCCGCCGCCACCAACTGCGGCACGCCCAGCATCAACGGGCGGTTGATCACACCACCCAACGCTCGCGCGTTCGCCACCCGCGGGTCGTTCTTGAACCACACCGGATGTGAGGTGCCGCCCCACGGCAACGCCAGCCCCAGCTCATGCTGACCGGGCACCACGACCTGGTACAGGCCCTCGTCTGCTGGCCACTCCATGTACTCGTTCTGTTCCAGGTAGTACGACTTGGCGAACGCGGCATTGGTCAAGATCGTGTTGGTCGAGGCGACCGTCGGGTGGCCCTTCCAGAACACCTGGATATCCAGCGTGTCCAGGCCCGGTGTCTCCAGGCAGATGTTCGCTGCGATCTCACCGATGCTGTACATCTGCGCCAACCCCGGGGTCAGGACCAGGCCCTGTGCCGCGAAGTCGGCCCCATAGCGTTGCTCGGCATCGATCATCCAGTTCTGCTCGCCGTTGGTGTCGATGTAGTGAGCGCCGATGGCCAGACACGCCTCAACCACCGGATGGCCCCAGCGCGCGAACGGACCGACCGTGTTCAGCACCACGGCCGCACCCTTGAACGCTTCCGCAAGCGCGGATTCGGAGTGCTCGACCTCAACGATGTCGTGCTCGACAGTATCGATGCCCGGAACCGCATCGACCACGCTCTTCAGCCGACGGTAGTCACGCCCGGCGGCCACGAACGGAATGTTGTACTCGCGCAGATATTCGCAGATCAGTCGACCGGTATAGCCCGAAGCGCCGTAGACGACGACGCGCTTGTCGGTTGCCATGCAGAGATTCCTTTCGTGGGGACTGCCCGCCACGCCCGGCAGCGGATCAGCTGGAACAAGCACCGCCGAGATGCGACTCACAGCCGCGTCGCGATGTGCTGCACGCCACACTAGAGTCGCGTCTTGACGACTGTCAAGAATTCTTTTGACAGTCGTCCAAAAGTTGGGTCGTGATGGCCGTCTACACTCGGAAAGAACCGCAGGATGCACCGGAGAGGAACTCGACACGTGACACAAGTCGTTGACGCCCGTGCACGTGTGGAAGAACGCGCCCGGGACAAGTTCCAGACCAAGCGCACCGAGCTCGCGCAGGCCACCTTGCACACGCTGGCCGAACTGGGATACGCGCGTACCAGCCTGCGGGAGATCGCGCAGAATTCCGAGTACTCACACGGCGTCCTGCACTACTACTTCTCCGGCAAGCTCGATCTGATCACCCACGCTGTCCGGCTGTTCGAAGCCGTGTGTGTGACCCGCTACGACGAGGTCGTCGAGGCGTCGATGGACGCCGATGAGCTGCGCAACGCTTTCGCCGCCACCTATTTCGGCACGCTGGTGGCCGACGCGCAGATTCACCGGCTCTGGTACGACCTGCGCAACCAGGTTCTGTTCGATGAGTCGTTTCGCAGCGATGTCCTCGACATCGAGGTGCGGCGGGAAGAGATGATCTGGCGGGTGGTCACGCGTTACTGCCAGCTACGCGGAACCTCTCCCAGTTTCGATCGAGCCGCCGCGTACGTGCTGCTCGACGGGGTCTTCCACCGTGCGCTGCTGCACCACTTCGCGGGAGACTCCGCCGGAATCGACGCCGCCCGCACCCAGCTGGAAGCGATATTCACCATGCTCGACGCCACGCCCGCGCAGCCACGACCGGCACGGTAGTCAGCTGGCGCGCACATCTCGGCGCCGACCGATCACGCGGCGAACACAAAGATCACGCAGTTCGTCCGAGGCAGGCCGGTGCCGCATGATCATCACGCCGCGGACGCGGACCGGGTGGTGCGACACACCCATCCGCCACTGGCCGACGACTACGGCCTCAGACAGTCCGTATCCCCCTGCAGCCGCGGACGATCGACCCGTCAGCACACTGGGCTGCGGCGTTCGAGGAACACGCTGTCGCGCCACTTTCCGACGCGCATGCACGGCGGTGTCACCCGTACTGGACCGGCGGGACTCTACGATTCTTACCGTCACGGGTCCGCTCCAGGCCGGTGACGACGCATATTGGATGGTGGGCCGCCCCAGGGGCTGCGCGGTGTCCCTCTCGAGCCGGTGAGGCTTCGGGGTGTCTCCGTCGATACGGATCTGCCCGATCTCGGCCCCGCCCGGCGGGGTCCTCCCCCGCCGGTCATGACCGACACGCGACAGATACGAATGGTGACGGTTGCAGGCATGCCGTGGGGGATGGATTCTAGTATGTCGATGGTCGGGGACATATGGCGGCGGCGAGCCTGCGATACACCCTGAGCTGGGGATATTTACCTTTCCGGTGGTGGCCCGTTTGCTTTGTATGACGCTTTCCTGGGTCCACGTGCTGTGGACCGCCGGCCCGCTATGGGGTGCGCTGTGTGTGGTGCTTTGCGGGGTCTGGCTGAGCATCGTCGGCTGTGTGCGCCGCTATCAACGCCTCGTGGAGACACGGATGATTCTGCGGGAAGCCGCAGACGGCAGCCGTGTCGTGTACCTGGCTCGCAGCGGGATGTCGGTGTCGGCCTGCATCATCGAGGTTTCCGCCGGTCGGCGCCCGTGCACGGGTGCGGGGGTATTGCCGCCGGCCACACAGATGCGGGTGATATGAGGTTTCGCCGCGCCAAGCCGACCGGACGGGCACCGTTCGAAGCGCTTTACCGCCAGCACCACGACCGCGTCTACCGCTACATGATGACTGCCACCCGCGCGGACACTCAGCGCGCTGAGGACCTGTGGTGGTATCACCGACCCGTTCGTGGCGCTGGTCTGCGCGATCAGCAGCCTGTCGGGCGGTGGCGGCACGGCCGCTCGATGAGCAGCGGTGACGTCGGCTCAGCCGAATAAGCCGGGCACGATCGGCACCGAGTTCGGCAGTGACGCGTTCACTGCCGAACCAGCCGAGCGGAAGCGCAACGCGCACAACGAATTGCATCCTCGAGCCACCGGACGAACCCGACTCGTCGAAGCGTTCACCGAGTTCGTTCCACCTGCGCACCGACGGCATCGGCCCTGTCCTCGACTTGGCAAAGAGGCACCCGCCTCGCCGGAGAGCGAATTATCTGGTTCCGGCTGGAAGCCGTTGATGGTAGCTGGCCTCGAACTCGTCCCGTGATCGCCAACCCAGCTTCTTCTGGATGCGCCGGTTGTTGTACCAGCCGTAGAGGTACATGAGGGTAGCTGCGTTGTGGGGTTGGCCGGGACCGCTCCGCAGGACACAGCATCCGCGTGAGCAATATGATTCTACGGTATGCAGACCAGGCGTCGGGACGGCGCAGGTAACTTGGCCGCGCCCGGCCCCGGTTTTGTCGGCCGAGACCATGAGCTGGAAAAAATCAGCACCCTGCTGCGGGGGCCTGCCCGGTTGATCACCCTTACCGGCGGGGGCGGTATCGGGAAAACCCGTCTGGCCGCCGAAGCCGTTCACCGCTACGGTAAAGCCGCCGCCAGGAAAACCCGGATGTTTTGGGTGCGGTTGGCACGGCTGGCCAAGGGTTCCGACACCACCGCGATCGTAGAAGAGGTCGCCCACGCGGTGATCGAGGCCGATTTCTCCGGGCGATCGGCATGGGAGGCCCTGGTCGACACTCTCACCCGCACCGACACCACCGGTCACACTGCACCCACCGTGCTGGTGCTCGACAACTGCGAACACGTGCACACCGGCGTCGCGTCCCTAATCGCCGACCTGCTCGACACCGTACCGGAGTTGACCGTGGTGGCGACCAGTCGCGAACCGATCGGCTGGATCGACGAATACCTGATACAGGTGCCGCCGCTGACTCACCGACAGGCCGTGGCCCTGTTCCGGCAGCGCTCCGAATTGGTCGAGCGCCCGATCACAGATAATGACCAGATCGCCGTCGCCGCTGAGATCTGCCGCCATATCCACAACTACCCCCTCTACATCCAGTTGGCGGCCGCACGATTGCGCCATCAGCCCCTGGCCATGATCCTGCACGGGCTCACCGGTCGAGCCGACGACACCCGCCTGCGCTGGTCGCACGGTTTCCGGGTCGGGGTCGACCTCAGGCATCGTGGGGTCGTCGACGTCATTGCCTGGTCCTATGGGTTATGCAGCGACACCGAACAGCTGCTGTTCGACCGCATGTCGGTCTTCGCCGCCGGCTATGACACCAACCCCGAAGACACCACCGGCACCGCTCTGGATGTGGGTGCAGATCTGGAGGCCATCGAAAGCATCTGCTGCGACGACGAGAACAGCAACACCGCGGTAAGTCTGGTCGGGCAAGAGATCGAGGGCCTGCTCGAACGACTGGTCGACCAGTCGCTGGTGTCGATGCACACAACAGCCACTACGGCGCGGTATTCCCTGGTAGAGAGCCTGCGGGTGTTCGCGCAGCAGCGGCTGCGACACCGCAGCAGCGCCGGGGTGGACGAACCCGTCCGGTTGGCCGAGCGGCACCTGCGCTACTACCACGACAAAATCGCCTACGCCGCAGCCAACTGGTCCGACCCCGAGGGGCAGGAACTATTGGATTGGGCGCGCACGACCTGGGCCAATACTGTGACCGCGATCGAAACCAGCCTCACCACCCCCGGTCAGGCCGGTACCGGGTTGGAGATTTGCCTCGGCCTGATCTCCTTACGTGTGCCGTTCATCAGCGGCTCGGTGGGGGAAGTGCGCCGCTGGACTCAACGCTGTCTCGACGCCACCCGGGCGTCGACCCCGCAGCCAGTTGGTCTCCAGATCGGGGCCATGACCGCTCTCGTATGGCTCGCCGTCGTTCAAGGCAACCATGAGGATGCCGAGCGGGTTCTCGAGGACTGTGTCGCCGCCTGCGTCCCCGACCCGAACACCAGAGCGAATTGGCGGCAGACCGCCGAGACCGATATCGGGCTGCTTGCTCCCGTTGAGTTCGCGTGGGGGATGGAGCTAATGCTCGCCCGCGGCGACGCCCGCGCCATCACCGTCTTCACCCGAGCCCGGGACAAGTTCCATACTCTCGGCGACCGCGGCACCGCGTCGCTGAGCGAACTGTTCGCCGCGATGGCCGCGGGTCTGTTGGGGACAGCGCAGCAGGCCCTGGAGATCACCCAACGCTACTGTGACTACGCGAGTGTGTCGGGATCGTTGTGGGAAAAGTCGTGGGCCGAACTCGTCCGGGCGATCACCTCGACCCGACATGGCGACCCTGTCGAAGCGCTAGACCTGGAACAGGCCTCGCTGGCATATCAACTCACTGCCGGTGATCAGTGGGGCGGATGGCTGCTGGTGCAGGTTCGAACCTGGTCGTTGGCGCGCATCATCACCGACTCGAGCACTGTCGAAAACACCCATCATGACACGCTGGTCGCCCTGGCCACCGAAATCGCCCATTTGGTGGGCGGAGCCACAACCCTAGAAGCCAAACTCCGCCTGGATATCAACCAGCTCCAGCCTTTTGCCGAGAAGTCCGCCAAGGCCATTGCCGTCTCCCGTCAGGTGCTCGGCACCGAGGCTTTTACTGCAGCCGAGACCCGCGGCAGCCGTCTGCGGCCCGAACACAACGAGGTGCAACGACTCGCCATGGGCACCCTGACCATCACCACGCCACCAGGGAAGACCATCAGTTCGCTCTGGCCCGAGCTGACCCCCGCCGAACAACAGGTCGCCATCCTGGCCGCGGCCGGGTGGACCAACGCCGCCATCGCCGCCCGCCGCGGTAAGTCCTTGAGGACCATCGACGCCCAGATCGCATCGATCCTCCACAAGCTGGCCATCACCTCACGCGAGGACATCATCGAACACGTCCCCCGCGATGTCATCGACCAGGTCCGAGTCGAAACCACCCGACGAACACGCCAGACCGAGCAGAAACCATCACCCCGACAACCCCGCCGACAACAGGTCCCGACCGGCACCGAGCCGACCACGGCTCGCCCCAGACGCGGCTAGGGCTCGTCCTCAAGCCACCAGGTCGAGCATGCCTCGGTAGGCGATCGCGGTCTTGTCGTATCGGGTCGCGATGGCCCGATACTGCTCGAGCCGGTTGAAGCAGCGTTCGACCACGTTGCGGCGCCGGAATGCGGTCGGATCGAACGTCGGTGGGCGACCACCAGCACTGCCCGGCGACGACGGTGGGCCTGCTGATCGCTGCGTTCGGGGATCGGGCGGTGATACCGCGCCTCGACGGTGCTCGCGGATCGCGTGAGTCGAACAGCCCTTGTCGGCCAGCACCCGCCGCGGCCTCGTCCATGGCCGACCCGGACCCGGCCGTGGCATCCGGATACCGGCGAGAACTGGGGTGAACCTAGCGGCTGCGCCGCCGCACCCTGAGCCCGGGTTCGTAGGCTCGGTGGACATGACCGTGCTGCGTTCGATCCTGTTGTTCGCCCTGGCCGCCGCCGCGGAGAGCGGCGGCGCTCGGCTGGTGTGGCACGGTGTTCGCGAACATCGCGGCTGGGCCTGGATCGGCGCTGGTGTCGTTGCCCTCGGGCTCTACGGATTCGTCGCCACAGTGCAACCCGCCGCCCACTTCGGCCGCATCCTCGCCGCCTACGGTGGCGTGTTCGTCGCGGGCTCGCTGGGCTGGGGCATGGCCGTACGGCATCGAGCCGACCAGCCCTGTTCTGCCCCCGGCGTCGATAACCTGGGCGGTGTCAGGGTCGTGATACCGGTCCGCGCAGCGGACTGCATGACATACGGCACGCGAGGCGCCGGATTTCGCCACTGCGATGACCTTGTTTTCGCAGCGCACCAGCCGAAGTGACCAACGGCTGTCGCACGCAACGATTCGGCGAGTGTCGTGGCAGCCCCCTGGGGCATCCGTTCGCAGCCGCGCCGTTCGCGACGCCTCCCCGCCGCTTGGCCGACGGATGAACCGACAGCTGGAAGGTGCAGGGGCAAATAGTCCTGCCTATGGGTGGACAGGCAACCGGGCATGACTGATCGCGGTCGACCTGACCGGGCGCAATGAATCGGAACGGATCCACAAGCCAGGCTCGATCATCTCCCGTTGATATGACTGTCGAACGATGTCGAAGCCATACTCCTGCAATAGCGTGGCCATCTCAGTCGCGCTGAGGAAGGTCTGCCATGATTCGAGATTTGCCGATGCCACCGCGGCACCTACCTCCGCGAATTCACGGCCCGGGGTATCGCACATGTCGGCGGGGAGCATGTGCTCGACAACTACCTCACTCCCGGCAGCGAACTGCCCGATCGCAGCCACGGTGTCTACGATCGCGGCGTACGGTAGGTACACGGTCACGCCGAGCCAGCTGACGAACGCCGGACACGACGAATCGAAACCGGCCGCACCCAACCGGTCCAGCAGGGATCCCGACGCCAGATCGGCGGAGATGAACGTCAGTCCTTCGGGAAGCGGAATACCGGCCGCCTCCAGAGTCTTTCGCTTCCATGACTGGGTCGCCGAATGATCGACTTCATAAATGCGCAGATCCGATTCACCACACCGGACGGCATAGGAGTCCAACCCCGCCCCCAGGACGACGTATTGCCGGAGCTCGGAACGTGCCAGCGCATCCTCGGTATAACGACCGCGGGTCGCCGCGATCGTCCGTGCCGTCGCCAGAATGGGACTGTCGATCGCTCGGTGAACGCCGATCAATTCTTCGGCCTGCGATCCCAGCAATGTGTAGGCGAACGTATCACGAAATATGAACGGCTCTTTGTCGACAAGGAGATGAGCCGCGCGGGCGGCGGCGGCCATGAGTGCTGTGCGGCTCGGAACCGCAGAGTTGTCCATAAGTCGGTGGCGCTCCCTGACTTTCATCCAGTTGTGTGTATCTGCCCGGTCGGTCCGTGATGTGCCGCGACTGCTGCGCAGCTCAGAAGATCCCGACACCCGGTGCGAGGATATTGTGTGGGTCGTATCGGTGTTTTAGTGACACAAAACGGGGCCAGGTGTCACCGTAATGATTCTTCCAGTCGTCGATGGTGAATTCGATGGCGCTGATCGGATATCGTGTGCCACCGGCTGCAACGGCCTTGTCGTAGAGGCGTCTGTTGCGGGCGAGCTTGGCGGTTGCGAATGCGGGATCCGGCCCCGGTGTCATGGACGCCGACAGCAAGTCGAACAGGTAGATCCAGTCACTGGAACTCTGGTTCGGGACGCGGTAGAAGGGTCTGGTCATTGCCGATCGCCGCTGCGGGATGAGCAGGAAGAACCCGCCGACACCGATATCGTCGAGACCCAATGTCGGTACGACATCGGTGACGAACTGTTCGACCGTCTCATCGGGCAGCCAGACATCGAACCAGGGCTTGACGAGCCGGTCCCAGTTCAGTGTCGCCTTCAGCGGCGCGATGAGGACATCGTCGACGAACTGTATCGCCGCCACGTACGGAAGATCGAGGGTCAGCGGTGTCGCTGCCTCGACACCCAGACCACGCAGCAGGTACCGGTCGTCGGGTGGCTGCGACGGGTCGAAGTGGGCGAATGCGTTGAGTTCGTACAGCACCGAGGTGCCGGGGGGCATCCACAGGTTGTACATTCCGTCGAGCTCGCCGCGGTGCAGCAGTGTGCGCAGGTCGGCGAAGAATCGTCCGCTGTCGGTGTAGTGGATGCGGTAGACCCGGACCATGGGCTGAACGGGCACCAGATCCACCGTGGCGCGGGTGATGACGCCGCATTGGCCGAGCCCGCCGAGCATGGCCTCGAACAGGTCGCGATTGCGCTCCGTCGAGCAACGCTCGATATCGCCGCAGCCGGTCACCACCTCGAGTTCGCGGACGTTGTCGATCTGCAAGCCGCGCTGAAAATGTCCCGTATTGCCGTCCACCCCGCCCACCGACAAGGTGCCGCCGACGGTGAGGTCCACCGATCCGGTCAACACCGGCGGTGTCAGCCGAGCCTGCTCGAAGGCGGCGACCGTGAGTTCGCGCCACAGCACACCGGCGTCCACATCAGCGGTGTCTGCGTCGATGGAGTGGATGCGCCGCAGACTTCGCATCTCGATGAGCAGCCCGGCCACCAAACCTTGGCCGAACACCGTGTGCGCCGCTCCCCGTGCCGCGACCTCGATGCCGTACTGCCCGCAGTACCGGATCATGGTGGCGATGTCACGGACGGATCCCGGGCGCAACACCGCGGTCGGGCGGCGGCTGACTATGTTGCCTTGGTCGAGCGAGTCCGATGTACGAGTGGCGTCGTCGAAGACCAACATCCCGTCCAGCGCGGGAACATCGGCGAACATCGCTTCCTCGGCGCTCGCGGTACCGATCCACCGCCGACCGACCGGATCGAATCCCACCACCGCGGCCGCGGCGGCCACTCCGACACCCGCACGCAACAGGAAACGTCGCCGATCGTACTCAGTGGACATCTTGACGCTCCTGTCATGCGGCTGACGCTGGATCATCAGCGGGACCGCCCGCTGCCGCGTACCAGCGCGTAGCAGGTCGCGGTCAGCTGTTATGCCCCATGACGCTGTACATTTCGCTGGTGACTCGTCCGTAGCCGATCACCACGTCCCGATTCTCGGCGCGTAGGTATTCTGCGCACATCAGTAGACACGTATCAGCACAGGCCTCCGATGGCGTCAGCGGCACCCTCATCTGACTCGACGCATGGCCGTATGTCGCTCACCTGTTGACAACCCTGACTCCCGATGCACCGCGGAGTGAGGCGATTTGCCGTAGCTCAAACCGATTGGAAGCTGGCGCCGATCTCGACTATCCGCTCGATCGCGTAGGCGGGGTCGAGCAAGCCCTCGGGAGTGTGAATACCCGGCGCCACGACCTCGCCGCGCAGGCTGAGCAGTCGTTCGACCCCGAGTGCGACGCCGAGTGCGGTCAAGGGACGCCGCCCCGCCGGGTGGATGAGGCAGCGCGGCTCGTGCTGAGCGGTGCACCCGCGCGATCGATTCCTTCGAGGTCGATCCTGACCTCGGTAGAAGAGGGTTCGCCGCGGCGCCTGCTCGCCGTTTCACCGACCGCGAATACGAAGCGGACGTTCGGTGCGCCTGTCGCAGAGCCAAGCTCGGGACGTCGAGAAAGGCCAGGATTTGGCCGAGCAGGACATTCCCGTCGACACTGGGCACGCCCATCTGTACTTCGGGGCCGGTGACCCAGGTGAAGACGCCGTCGCGGCGGACAAGTCCCGCAGGAGGGGCTGCCGCCAGGCGCTGCAAATCCGCTACCGCCGCGGGCCCGCCTGTGTCCGTTTCATTCACCGCGTGAACCGGCAACCGATCCTCTCGTGCAACGAATCCAACTCCGCTGCAACGACATTCACAACCACGCAGGCACGCTACCCGACTCGAGTGCCGTTGCAGTATTAGAGCGAGATCTCGACTCGGCGCAGCGTGACTGGCGGACTGTGGTGGACGACCTTCAGCAACGCGGGTATTTGGGGATGGTGGCCCCAGATCCATGTGTGGACGACAACTTCGCGGGCGCGTTTCCAGATGAGGTTCTCGATGTTCTGATCGAAGATCGGCTCGGGAAGAAGAACCTGTGGTCTCCCCGTCCTGCGGCCTGGGATGAGGCCACTTTCTTCGACCTTGTCGAGATCTTCCACGACCTGGTCTCCCGGCCCCGGCGCCGCCGGTTCCACTCTTACAGCGGTTGTGGCTGGCACTATTCAGCGTTCACTCCACGACCTGCACAGATCCCCTATAGATGGACGGTCAACCGGCTCTTGGCACGCAACGGCATCGGCCTGCGCTTGGCGAAGAGCGGGGAAGATGTCGGCCGCTTGGTCCATGAGGTCGACAACGCCCGCGCGGATCTGGTCGACGCCGCTCTGGCCACAGCCGACCCGGAACGCCGAGCGGTCACTGCCCACGCGATCGCCCTGTTCCGCAGCCGCTGTGCCGGAGTGGAAGACAAGCGCAGTGCCTGTGTGGCATTGGCCGGCCTGCTCGAGGAGCGACGCGCCCTACTCAAAGAAGAACTGCTCAGCGCCGATGAGGGCGCCCTGTTCCTGATCGCCAACAAATTCGCGATCCGCCACCGCAGAGCCGACCAGCGCGCCGACTACGACCCGGCCTACCTCGACTGGGTCTTCTGGTGGTTCCTCTCGACAGTCGAGCTGATCGACAAGCTCCTCGCCTCCCAAGCGTCCGATCCGACTATCAGCGACCGATAGGGCCGCCCTCCTTAGTCTGGCCGATCAAGGTCAACAGCCAGTCCGATCCTGACCGCCGATAAGTGGGCGTGTTGGCCAGCCCACTTCAAGATCGCTTTGGAGCGGTGCGGGTGGACTTGCCTGCTACTCGCGTCATGCCGAGAAGGCATTATCGGTCAATGAGTAAACCGGAGATAGAGGCGCTCGCCGCCCTCTTCAGGCCACCTGCGCAGAAGCGGATCGTGGAGCGGGCCGCCCGCGGCGCCGAGTTTCGCCAGTGGGCGGTGACGCTGACAGATCTGGCCTGTCCCCGGTGAATGAGACCGCCTGGAACTAGAGTGTCAACGTCGGTCGAATCGTGACCCGGCTTGTTCGCTGGAATCTTGACCCACCCTTTGGTTGGTTTCAGTCGTTGGTTTTGGCCGCGGGGACGCGGCCGAGGTCTCGGTCTTTGAGGCGGTAGC
>NZ_VUOT01000045.1:0-43103 GCF_009829295.1 Nocardia sp. CY15 | reverse complement strand
CAACCGCCGAATCTCCCCCCGATCCACCACCGGAACCCCCATCAACTCCGAAATCACATCCATCGGCAACTTCCCCGCCACCTCATCGATCCAATCGAAACCACCACCCCCCAACGCCGACACCAGATACGACAACGTCAACTCCCGAACCCGCGCCTCCATCCCCGCCACCCGCTTCGGCGTGAACCCCTTGAACACCAACCGCCGCATCCGCATATGCCGCGGATCATCCATCGCCAAAAACGACATCACCCGATGCGCATCCGGCCCCCACGCCGCCGGATCCAACGACACCCCATTCGCACTCGACAACCCCACACAGTCCCGAAAACCCCCCACCACATCCACATACCGCGACAACGCCCAAAACCCCACATCCGCGTTGTGATACAACGGCGCCTCCTCCCGCAACCGCCGATACACCGGATACGGATCCTCATGAAACCCATAGTCATACGGATCGAACACCAGCGGCCCCACCACAACCGTCATCACACACACTCCCAATCCGATAACACGTTCTGCCGTACGGCGCGACGGCGAGACATCGACAGAGACAGATAGCTGGACATGTGTCTGGACGCTACCATCCTTCGTCCGACCCGGACAATCCCTACAGGACCGCAGCCACTTCGCGCGAGGAACCGGTATCTCCGAGAGCTCCACAAGGGGGGCACCCGACCCGGTGAGCAATCTCGGCAAAGATGAGACAGTTAGAACCTGTTATTGCCACCGATCGCGATCCGAGACTATATTCCGTACACGTGTCCAGACAGGATCGGAGTTATCCATGAGCAGCCTTCTGCCCGCCGACGGGTCCCGCCTGCTGATCGGCGGCAAGCTGGTCGAGGGCGCCGACGGGGTCTTCGCGACGGTGAACCCCGCGACCGAGGAGGTCCTCGGCCTCGCCGCCGACGCGAACGCGGCCGATCTCGACGCGGCCGTCGACGCCGCGCGCACCGCGTTCGACGAGACGGACTGGTCGCGCGATCACGCCTTCCGCGCTCGCTGTCTCGAGCAGTTGCGCACCGCGTTGCAAGCCCACGTCGAGGACCTGCGCGAGATCACGATCGCCGAGGTCGGCGCGCCGAGGATGCTGACCGGCGGCCCGCAGCTGGAAGGCCCGGTCGCCGACCTCGGGTACGCCGCAGACCTCGCCGAAACCTACGAGTGGGAAACCGATTTGGGCGTGGCCGAGCCGATGGGCATCAAGACGCGCCGGGTCCTGCGCCGGGAGCCGATCGGCGTGGTCGGGGCGATCACACCATGGAACTTCCCGCATCAGATCAACTTCGCGAAGCTGGGCCCCGCGCTGGCCGCCGGGAACACCGTCGTGCTCAAACCGGCCCCGGATACCCCGTGGTGCGCGGCGGCGGTCGGGGCGATCATCGCCGAGGAGACCGATATCCCGGCCGGAGTCGTGAACATTGTGACCTCCGCCGACCACACCCTCGGCGCCCGGCTCACCGAGGACCCACGCGTCGACATGGTCAGTTTCACCGGATCCACGGCGACCGGACGCGCCGTCATGACGGGCGCGGCTACGACGCTGAAGAAGGCGTTCCTGGAACTGGGCGGCAAGTCGGCGTTCGTCGTGCTCGACGACGCCGACATCGCGGCGGCATGCTCGGTGGCGGCGTTCTCGGTGTGCGTGCACGCCGGACAGGGCTGCGCGCTCTCCACCCGGCTGCTGGTGCCGCGCGCGGCCTACGACCAAGCGGTACAGGCGGCCGCGGCCACGCTCGGGGGAATCAGGCCGGGCGATCCCGCCGATCCGCGCACGGTGTGCGGGCCGCTGATCTCCGAACGTCAGCGCGCCAGGGTCGAACGCTACCTCGACATCGCGCGGGCCGAAGGTGGGCGGATCGTGGTCGGCGGCGGCAGGCCTGCCGGGCGCGAGCGCGGGTTCTTCGTCGAACCGACGCTGATCGCGGACGTCCCCAACACCGCGACGGTCTCCCGCGAGGAGATCTTCGGCCCCGTGCTGGTGATCATCCCGCACGACGGCGACGAGGACGCCGTCCGCATCGCCAACGACTCCCCCTACGGCCTCTCCGGTTCGGTGTGGGGAACCGATCCCGAGCGCATCCGGCGCGTCACCGCAGGCGTGCGCACGGGGACGTTGAGCGTCAACGGCGGTATCTGGTACTCCGCCGACGTCCCCTTCGGCGGCTACAAGCAATCCGGCCTCGGCCGCGAGATGGGCATCGCCGGTTTCGAGGAGTACCTCGAGACCAAAGTCATCGCCACCGCTGTCTGATCAGCGCGGGACAACGACAACACAGAGGAGCTGAACTCCATGGCCCGTTTCACGGGAAGATCCGCCATCGTCACCGGTGCTGCTCAGGGCATCGGCGCCGCCTACGCGCGGGCGCTGGCCGCCGAAGGCGCCAACGTCGTCGTCGCCGACAAGAACGCCGAGGGCGGTGCGGCGGTCGTCGAGAAGATCGTCGCCGACGGCGGCACCGCCGTATTCGGACTCCTCGACGTGTCCGATCCCGAATCCGCCACCGCCCTGGCCGATTTCACCGTCGCCGAATTCGGTGGCATCGACCACCTCGTCAACAACGCCGCCATCTACGGCGAGATGAAGCTGAACCTGCTGCTGACGGTGCCGTGGGACTACTACAAGAAGTTCATGAGCGTGAACATGGACGGCGCGCTCATCATGACCCGCGCCGTCTACCCGCACATGTCCAAACGCGGCAGCGGCTCGATCGTCAACCAGTCGTCCACCGCGGCGTGGCTGTACTCCAGCTTCTACGGCTTGGCGAAGGTCGGTGTCAACGGACTGACCCAGCAGCTGGCCTTCGAGCTGGGGGGGTCGAACATCCGCGTCAACGCCATCGCGCCGGGCCCGATCGATACCGACGCGACCAAGTCGGTCACCCCCGACGTGATCGTCGACGACATCGTCAAGCGCCTGCCGCTCAAGCGGATCGGCACACCGCAGGACCTGGTAGGGGCATGTCTGTACCTGCTGTCGGACGAGGCGAGCTGGGTCACCGGTCAGATCTTCAACGTCGACGGCGGACACATCGTGCGGTCATGAGCGCGCGCATCGGATTCCTCGGTCTCGGCAACATGGGCGCGCCGATGGCCGAGCGCCTGCTGGAATGGCCGGGCGGGCTCGCGGTCTGCGACATGCGGCCCGAGGCGGTCGAGCCGTTCCTCGCGGCCGGGGCCGACGCGGTCGTCTCCGCCGCCGAGCTGGCCAGGCAAGCCGCGATCATCTCGATCACGGTGGTCAACGACGCCCAGGTCCGCGAGGTGATCACCGGTCCGGAGGGCCTGCTGCGCACCGCCGCGCCGGGCACCGTGGTCGCCGTGCACTCCACGATCAGCGATCGCACCGCCGAAGAACTCGCCGCAGTCTGCGGCGACCGCGGCGTCGAGTTGGTGGACGCGCCGATCAGCGGCGGCGCAGCCGGTGCGACCCGCGGCGCGCTCGCGGTCATGGTCGGTGGCAGCGAGGCTGCGTTCGAGCAGGTGCGCGAACCGTTCGGCTGCTTCGCCGATCTGATCGTGCACGCCGGGCCGGTCGGCGCGGGCACACGGATGAAACTGGCGCGCAACCTGTTGCACTTCGTCTCCTTCACCGCGGCCACCGAGGCGCAGCGCTTGGCCGAGGCGGCGGGTCTGGATCTCACCGCGCTCGGCAAGGTGGTACGACACTCCGACGCGGTCACCGGTGGCCCCGGCGCCATCATGCTGCGCGACACCGCCGCCCCGATCCAAGACGGCGACTTCTGGTTGCCGATCCTGCGGCACGTGCGCGACCTCGGGGAGAAGGACCTGAGCCTTGCCCTGGAACTGGGTGAACGGCTCGACACCGCGCTGCCACTGGCCCGACTGGCCCTCGACCGGCTCGGCCCCGGACTCGGCGTCGGGACGAGCACCTCCGCATCGGAAAGGCATTCATCATGAGCGACAACGGTTCCGCGGACTCCGTGCGGCAACGCGGCCTGGCCAAGATGGCCGAGGTGTACGGCACGGAATTCCAGGACTACCCCGGCCCCCACTTCGCCCTCACCTCCGACCACCTCTTCGCCGAGATCTGGTCGCGCCCCGGCCTCACCATCCGCGACCGCAGGCTGCTGCTGCTCGGCGCGCTGGCGGCGCAGGGGGCCATCGACACCGCGGGCATCCAGATCGGGGCCGCACTGCGCAACGGCGAGCTCACCGAAGAACAGCTGCATGAGATCGCGGTGTTCCTGTGCTACTACGTGGGTTGGCCGAACGGCACCAAACTCGACCTGCTGGTGGGCACGATTGTGGCGCAGCAGAAGAAGGCCGCCCGCGCGCAGACCGCGTCCACCGAGCAGTGAAGGATCCATCGACCATGTCCGAGGCCACCACCATTCGCCCCATGCGCGCCAGCCGAGTCCAGACCTGGGACCACCGGGCCGACGTCGTCGTCGCCGGATACGGCATCGCCGGGGTCTGCGCCGCCATCGAGGCCGCCCGCGCGGGTGCGGACGTGCTCGTCCTGGAACGCACCGGCGGCTGGGGTGGCGCCGCCGCCCTCGCCGGCGGGTTCATCTATCTGGGCGGCGGCACGCCGCTGCAACAGGCCCTCGGTTTCGAGGACACCCCGGAGAACATGGAGACCTTCCTGCTCGCGGCGCTGGGTCCCGGCGTGGACAAGGCGAAGATCGCCGACTACTGCCGCGGCAGTGTCGAACACTTCAACTGGCTGGCGGCCTGCGGTGTGCCGTTCCGGGAGGCATTCTGGGGCGAGCCGGGCTGGGAGCCGCCGCACGACGAGGGACTGATGTACTCCGGGGGCGAGAACGCCGCGCCCTTCAACACCATCGCGATCCCCGCGCCCCGCGGCCATGTTCCGCAGATGGCCGACAAGCGCACCGGGGAGAAGGGCGGCGGCTACATGCTGATGAAGCCGCTGGCCGACACCGCGCAAACGCTGGGCGTCCGCGCCGAGTACGACATGCGGATCGCGCGGCTGATCCTCGACGACGACGATCGCGTGGTCGGGGTGCTGGCTCGCCGCTACGGCGAAACGGTCACCATTCGCGCCGAGCGCGGGGTCGTACTGGCTACCGGCAGCTTCGCCTATCACAAGGAGATGATCGAACGATACGCGCCGCGACTGATCGGCCGACCCGGCGCCGCGATCGAGGAACACGACGGCATCGGCATCCGACTGGCGCAGGCACTCGGCGCGGAGCTGGCGCACATGGACGCGACCGAGGTGGCGTTCTTCGGGGACCCGCAGCTGCTGGCGCGCGGCATCCTGGTCAACGGGCGCGGCCAGCGCTACGTCCCGGAGGACACCTACCCCGGCCGGATCGGGCAGGCGACGCTGATCCAGCAGGACAACCAGGCGTATCTGGTGATCGATGAGGCGTCGTACGAGGAAGCGCTGACGACCGAGACCTCGACGCCGTTCTTCCGCCAGCCCCCGACCTGGGCGGCGGAGACGATCGCCGAGCTGGAGGCCGAGATGGGCCTGCCCGGCCAGGTGTTGCAGTCGACGGTGGAGTGCTACAACCTGCACGCCGCCAACGGCCAGGACCCGCTGCTGGGCAAGAAACCGGAATGGGTGCGCCCGCTACGCGGCCCGGTGGCGGCGTTCGACATGCGCGGATTCACGGCCGGTTTCACCCTCGGCGGACTGCGCACCGACCTCGATTCCCGGGTGCTGCACGTCTCCGGAGAGCCGATCGCGGGACTGTTCGCGGCCGGCCGCTGCACCTCGGGTCTGTGCGCGGGCGGTTACGTCAGCGGTGCGTCGCTGGGTGACGGCAGCTTCTACGGGCGCCGGGCCGGCATCGCCGCCGCCAAGAACTGAACCCGCCGACCCGCCTAGTAGGATCCAGACACATGTCCGAACCCGATTCCGTCATTCTCGAGGCAACCCGCCGCAGGCTCTCCGGCAAGCAGGCCGACACCGTCGACAAGCTGACCCGTTCGGCGGTGGAAGTGCTCGCGCGCGAAGGCTTCGCGGGCATGACCATCCGGATGGTCGCCGCGGCGGCCGGAGTCGGAACGGCCACGGCGTACACCTACTTCTCGTCCAAGGAGCATCTGGTCGCCGAGATCTTCTGGCGGCGGCTGGTCGCGTCGCCCTCACCGGTCAGCGACGACCCGGACTCCACCGTCCGGGTCGTCGCCGAGCTGCGCAACATCGCGATGCTGGTGGCCGACGAGCAGGAGCTGTCCGGCGCGGTCACCAGCGCCCTGCTCGGCCGCGACCCCGACGTGGAGCATCTGCGCGGACGTATCGGCGCCGAGATCCGCAAGCGCATCATCCGCGCACTCGGTCCGGATCCGGACCCGGACGTCGTCGAATCGCTGGAGTTGCTCTACGCGGGCGCGCTGGTACGCGCGGGCATGGGGTACGGGTCCTACTCCGAGATCGCCGACCGCATCGAGACCTCCGCGCTGCTCATCCTGCGCTAGCGCGGCTACCGGCCGCCGGCCAGATCCGTGAAGGACCCGGTCACATAGGACGCCTCGTCGGAGAGCAACCAGGCGATCGCAGCGGCGACCTCTTCGGGGTCGCCGCCTCTGCGCATCGGCAGCGTCGGTGCCAGGCGATCGACCCGGCCCGGTTCGCCGCCGTCGGCATGGATGCCGGTGTGGATGTAGCCGGGACGGACCGCGTTGACCCGGATGCCTTCGGCCGCCACCTCGAGCGCGAGCCCACGGGTGAAGGTGTCCAGCGCGCCCTTACCGGCGGCGTAGTCGACGTACTCGCCGGGCGCACCGAGCCGTGCGGCCACCGAGGAGACGTTCACGATCGCACCACCGGCGCCACCGTGCGCCGTGGACATCCGCAATACGGCGTGCTTCGCGCACAGGATCGGGGCGATCACGTTCACCGCCATGGTGCGATGCAGCCGGTCGGCGTCCAACTCATCGACGCGGCACTGTTTTTCGAGAGCTCCCGCGTTGTTCACCAGGCCGGTGAGGATTCCGAATTCGGCGTCCACGGTGGCGAACAGTGCCTCGATCGCGGCGGGGTCGGCAAGGTCGGCGCATACCGCGCGGGCCACGCCACCCGCCGCGCGGATATCGGCGACGACAGCGTCGGCCGCCGCTGCCTCCGTCCGATAGGTCAGGCAGACCCGATGACCGTCGCGGGCCAGGCGACGCGCCGTCGCCGCGCCGATCCCTCGGCTACCCCCGGTGACCAGGACAGCTCTCGATCGCACTGACGAACTCCTCTCGTTGCCCACGACTTCGTGCCGGTTACCCGAAACCGGGCCACGCGGCGCGCGGTTGCTCGTATCTTTGCCGTAGTCGGTGCAGATCGGAGTGGGAAAAGTGCAACCTGGTGAGTTCTCCGCGGACTACGTCGTCGTCGGCTCGGGATCGGCGGGCGCGGTGGTGGCCAATCGGCTCAGCGCCGATGCGGGCACCACGGTGGCGCTGCTGGAGGCGGGCCCGCCGGACAAGAACAAATTCGCGCACATACCCGCCGGTTTCGCCAAACTCTTCCGCTCGGAGGTGGATTGGGACTACCTCACGCAACCGCAGCCGGAGCTGAAGAACCGCGAGATCTACTGGCCGCGCGGCAAGATGTTCGGCGGCTCCTCCTCGATGAACGCCATGATGTGGGTGCGCGGCTTCCGGGCGGACTACGACGAGTGGGCGCTGCTGGCGGGTGAGGAGTGGGGCTTCGCCGCCGCCGTCGAGCAGTTCCGCCGCATCGAGCGCGTAGAGAACGCCCAGTACCCCGACGAAGGCACCGACGGTTTGCTGCACGTCTCCCGCCAGCGCAGTCCGCGCGGCCTCACCGCCGCCTATCTGGCCGCCGTCGAGGAGGCCGGCTACCAGGTCGAGCCGCCGAACCGTCCGCAGCCGGACGGATTCAGCGAGACCATGGTGACCCAGCGCGGGGGCCGTCGATGGAGCACCGCCGACGCCTACCTGCGGCCCGCCTTGCGTCGTCCGAACCTCACGGTGCGCAGCGAGGCGCTGGCCACCCGGGTGCTGTTCGACGGCACGCGCGCCGTCGGCGTGGAGTACCGCCGAGGCGGCAGCACGCACACGGTGACCGCGCGGCGCGAGGTCGTCCTGTGCGGCGGCTCGATCAACAGCCCGCAACTGCTGATGCTCTCGGGTATCGGCGATCGTGACGAGCTGGCCCGCCACGGCATCGAGGTGCGCCACCACGCGCCGGAGGTGGGCGCGAACCTGCAGGATCATCTGGTCGCGGGCATCGGCTACGGCGTCACGGAAGACTCGCTGTTCGGCGCCGAGAAGCCGCGTCAGCTGCTGGCCTACCTGCTGCGCCGGCGCGGCATGCTCACCTCGAACGTCGGTGAGGCGTACGGGTTCGTGCGCAGCAAGGCGGAACTGGAGTTCCCCGACCTGGAGCTGATCTTCGCGCCCGCGCCGTTCTACTACGAGGGACTGCAGGATCCCACCGAGCACGGCGTGATCCTGGCGACGGTGCTGCTGCGCCCGCAGAGCCGAGGACGGATCGCCCTGTCCGGCGCGGACCCGTCCGCCAAACCCGTCATCGATCCGCGCTACCTGTCCGACAGCGCGGGCGCCGACCGCTCCGCCATCATGGCCGGACTGCGCGTGTGCGCGGAGATCGCCGCGCAGCCCTCGATGAAAGCGGTGCTGGGCCCGCTGATCTACCCGCCGCAGGCGCCCGAGGAGATCGAAGCCGCCCTCGAACTGACCCTCAACTCCTACTCACACACGCTCTACCATCCGGTCGGCACCTGCCGCATGGGCGCCGACGCGGCCAGCGTCGTCACACCCCGGTTGGAAGTGCGCGGCGTGCAGGGACTCCGGGTGGCCGACGCCTCGGTGATGCCGCTCATCATCCGCGGCCATACGCACGCGCCCGCGGTGTTCATCGGCGAGCAGGCGGCCAAGTTCATCCTCGCCGGATAAGAGGTATCGCCTCCTGCGGCTACGACACCACGGAAAGCCCCAGCGAAGCGGCTGCCAGCACGAGATAGGGCATCGGATAACCGATGTGCCCGTAGTGCCGCGCCCGGACCACGGTCACCACCGCGCCGACGAAGTAGACGACCAGCCCGGCCGCCGCCGCCACGCCGATCGGCGGAACCGCCAGACCGATCAGCAGCCCCGCCCCGCCGAGCGCTTTGACGAGGGCCAGCGGTGTAAGCCAGGATTCCGGAACCCCGTAGGCGCGCATGTTCTCGCGCACCCACTCGGCGCGGACCACGTCGATCCCCGCCGCGAGCAATGCGGCCGCGGCCGCGAGAACCGTGGCGATCACGTAGGCGATGTCCATACCACTACCCTTCTGATGTCGCGCTCGGGCCGAATCTCGTCACCCGGGCGCTGCCTGATCCGTCATCCCGATGACGGAGTACGAACCGGAAAGGTGACCGATGGACACCGAGGACGGGTTGGCGCGGGAATTCGAGTCCCAGCGCGACCACTTGCACGCGGTCGCCTATCGCATGCTCGGCTCACCGAGCGAGGCCGACGACGCGGTGCAGGAGACATGGCTGCGGCTGGCCCGCCACGACGTCGCGGACGTACGGAACCTGCCCGGCTGGCTCACCACAGTCGTCTCCAGAATCTGCCTGGACATGCTGCGCGGCCGGGCGGTGCGGCGCGAAGAACCGCTCGACCACCTGACCCGGCTCGATGGCGTCGCCGACGACAACGAACCGGAGCACGAGGCGGTCTTGATCGAGTCGGTGGGCCGGGCACTACTGGTGGTGCTGGACCGGCTCGGCCCCGACGAGCGGGTCGCATTCGTCCTGCACGATCTGTTCGCGGTGCCGTTCGAGGAGATCGGACCGATCGTCGGACGCACCACACCGACCACCAAGAAGCTGGCCAGCCGCGCTCGTCACCGCGTCCGCGGTGACCATGCCACGGCCGCCCCCGAACTCGCCGCGCAGCGGCCGGTCGTCGACGCGTTTCTCCGCGCGGCCCGCAGCGGCGACCTCGACGATCTCCTGGCCGTGCTGGCGCCCGATGTGATCCGGACGGCCGACGCCGCCGCGCTGCCCGCCGGGGTGGCCACGACCGTGCGCGGCGCGGCGTCGGTGGCGAAGGAAACCGTGCTGCTGCGCAGGCGTTCGCAGCTGGCGGCCCTCGCGCTGGTGGACGGTCGCCCGGGAATCGTGGTCGCGCCGCACGGCCGGCTGCTGCTGGCGCTCACCGTCACGGTGCGCGCCGACCGAGTCGCCGGATATCGGGTGATCGCCGACCCGGCACAGCTGCGGCAACTTTCGATCACCGTGCCGCTCGACTGATCTCGATCGCGCGGCCGCCGCAGCGGCGTAGACGGCGGCTTGCGGACCTCGATGCCCTTGCCCCCGAGTACGCCAGACCTACACGAGCGGCGCATCCGCTTCCGGTGCGCCGCGATTGCGCCGGATCACCGACCATTCCGGACGCGCGTGGCCCCGTCCGGCTCCCGCCCGCTACCCGGCGCTTCGCTCTCCGCCAACCGGCGCCGCCGGAAATCTCTCGGTGTCTCGCCGAAGCGCGCCTTGAACGCCGCCGAGAACCACGCGGGGGTGAATCCCGCGCGGGTGGCGAGTTCTCCGATGGAGACTTCTTCGCGCGCCGGATCCTGGAGCAGATCGCGGGCGGCGCGCAGTGCCTCGTCCTGCCGCAGGTCGCGGTAGGTCGTGCCCAGCTGCTGCAGTACCGAGCGCAGCTGCCGGGGCGACCAGCCCAATGCGTGCGCCACCGCGGGCAGCCGCACGTCGCCACGGCCGACGTTGGCGCGCACGTACTGCCGGATCTGCGCGGCGATCCGGGCGTGATGCGCCCGCTGTGGACGAGTGTCCCCGAGTGAGAGCATGCTCAGCAGCTCCGCGATCCGGTCGCAGACCGCGTTGAACTCGCGATCAGAGAGATTCGCCTGTTCGGCATGGGTGCTGCGGATCATGTCCTGCAGGATTCGGCCCAGACCGGAGTTCAGGTCGATCGTCGTGCCGCGATCGGAGAACGGACCCACTCGATGGTCGAGCTCCGGTCTGGGCACCTGAAACGCGTACGCGGACAACAGCGGAATGTGGATCTGGCACAGATCGTCGAGGATGGTCACCGCGGCCTGCCCGGGCCGTGCTCGTGCTTCCTCCTCGCGATACCGCACCGAATACACGCCCGCTTCGGGGACGACCACCCAGTAGAAGTCGTCGCACGGACCGTGCCGGATGTTCGTCCGCGTGCGGTAGGACGTGCTGATTCCGCGCTGTTCCCAGCGCAGCAGCCGGTACACGGGGGATTCCTGGACAGTCAGGCCCGAATACCACCGTTCGGGGTCGCCGTAACGGTAGTCCATCGGGACGAAGCTGTTGGCGATCATCGTCCACGAGTCCGAATCACTCGCGGTCACGCCGTAGCACTGCATGGTGACAACCTATCGCCGCTGGTTCGCCGGTAGCCTATTGTCCACCATCACAACTCGGCCGCCACCCTCAGCGAGGGCGGCACAAGCGGCCTGGCCCGTACAGCTCGTCTCGCCGATTGCCGCGCGTGCTCTCCATCACTGCTTCTGCCGTGACGCGTCACAACACCACCTCGTCCGCTTCACCTGCTCTCACAGAACCCGCCGATCGGGTCCGCGAAAGAGACCGACCGATTAGTGTGAATGCGCCGCACAGCAATCGTGGACGGAAGGGAGTCGCCAATGTCCGTCGACAGTTCGGCCCGGCCGAGCCTCACCCTGTCGGGGAAGCCGATGTCGTCCCCACTCAAGGACGTTCGCGGGCTATCGCGTCAGATGGTCGGGCACTTCGTCGAGAACGTCATCCCCTGCGGGACCCTACCGGGTGACGCGATCGCCGGTGACGTCACCACCATCACCCGGGTCTGCCTGGAACTGGCGGTGAGCATGCTCGACGGAGAGGACCTGCCGGAGAAACTCCAGCGCCTCGGTGACGCCGCCGCCGGGTGGGCGCGGGAGGGAGTGCCGATCGACACCATTCACCACTCCATCCACGAAGGCTTCAAAATGGGCCTGGACCTGGTGGTGTCCGGCGCGACGATGAAGGACTACGACGACCTCGTCGACGGCGCAAAGATGGTCGTCGAGATGCTCGACATGATCAACTCGGCGGTCTCCATGGCCTACGTCCGTGAGTTGCGCGCGGTGGTCAGCGAGCACCACACCGCCGTGCACACCCTGACTTCGGCGCTGCTCGGCGGGCACAGCACCTCCACCATGGCGCGCGAATGCGGCATCGCCATCGCGTCCTCGTACGCTGTTCTGGCCGTGGCGATTCCGCCGCATCGCGAAGAACACAACCCGATGGTGGATGCCAAGGTCGTCGCCCGCCGGAAGTTGCGCCGGGTCCAAGCCGAACTGGCCACCAGGTGTGGTGAGGCGGCCCTGTCTCTGCTGAGCGTGGACGGCGGCACGGTGCTCATCCCATCCGGCCATCTGGACAACGAGCAGCTCGACGCCCTGGTCACCCAGCTGTCCCACGCCGCGCAGGTGGGCGTCACCGCGACCATGGTCGAGGCCACCCCGGAGAAGATCCCCACCGCCGCCGACCAGGCCCACGAGCTACTCGACATGGTGCAGCGGTTACAGGCGGTGGCCGGGCTCTACCGCTTCGACGAGCTGGCGCTGGAATACCAGCTGACCAGACCGGGGCCGGGCCGCGAATACCTCGGCTCGCTGCTGGACCCCCTGGACGCGCACCCCGAACTGCTGGAGACGCTGCAGCGGCATATCGCCAACAATCTCAACCGGCAGCGCACGGCACGCGTACTGCACGTGCATACCAACACGGTGGACTACCGGCTCAAGCGGATCGGGCAGCTCACCGGATTCGACCCGTCCCAGCCCTCGGGCCTGTGGTACCTGCGCTCGGCGCTGGTTGCCCGCACCTACCGCACCACCTGATCGCTCCGCCGACCCCGACCGCACCCGCGGATCGGTTCGGGTCAGCACCGACGGAGGGGGCACCGCTCGGCCTCTCCCCCGACATGCGTCGTTAATGTCCTGTTTACGATGTCTCGGTGGTTGTGAACGACGTGCGAAGGAGCTTGACCCCACCGGGCGAGCGAGTGGGTATCGAGGAACTCCGAGAGCGTCGGTTCCGACCGGTGGTCGTGTGGTGCGGTGTCGCGGCCATCGCGCTCGCATTGATCGGCGGAGAGCTCATGGCCGCGCACATCGGGGCGCTCGGGCCGCTGACCAGTCTCTTCCGGGACTACGCGGGCACACCGAAGTCCGCGACCACGCCCTGGGCAGGGTTTCTACTGGCCTTGGCCGGGATCACGGTTCGCGGGCGCATCGGCGCCGTCGCCGCGGCGATCGCGATCGACCTGCTGTTCGTGGTGATCAGGGCGGCCGAGGGGCGGCCGTTCACCGTCGGCAACGGGCCGACGATCGTGCTCACCGCGCTGGCGGTGATCGCGTTCGTGTGGTGGGACGAGCAGCGACGCCGCACGGCGTTGCGCACCATCGCCTTCGGCGCACTGCTGATCTCGGCGACGAAGATCAGCGAAATCTGGCTGGACATCACCGCCTGGGCCTGCCCGATGGTTCTCGATTCGTATGTGCAAGTCGCCGATCGCGCCCTCGGCAGCCCGTCGTGGCTGGCCGGGCGTGCGCTCGACGCAGCGGGACCGGTGGCGTCGGGCGTGGTGCGCTGGGTGTACTTCGAGCTTCCGCTGGCGGCCGTGCTCGTCGCGGCCTGGCAGTTGCGCGGCGTGACCGCCGGTGTGTGGCCCCGGCACTACCTGGTGCGAACGTTCTTGACGCTCGGCCTCGTCGGGCCGATCTGGTATGTGGTCTTCCCTGTGGTGGGGCCGGTGCTCGCGTACGGGCCGCAGGGACTGGGCTTCGAGATCGCCGACGTCTGGCCGAAAGTCGTTCCGGAAGTGCCGTCCTCGATCGAGGCGCTGCACTTCGACGGCATCACCCCGCGTAACTGCATGCCGTCCCTGCACACCGCCTGGGCGCTGGCGCTGTACATCCACTCCCGGCGCGGACCGCTGTGGTTGCGCTGGGGCGGCACGTTCTGGCTGGTGTGCACGCTCATCGCCACGCTGGGCCTCGGCGCCCATTACGGCGTCGACCTGGTCGTGGGCGCGGCGCTGTGCCTGACCGTCGAATCCGCGCTGCGCGATCCCGATCGGGGGTGGGATCACCATCGTGTCCGGATCGTGGCCGTGGGGGTAGCCGTCTTCACGGGCGTACTGTTGTGCATCCGCTTCTTCGCCGTGCAGATGGCAGCGCACCCGGTCCCGTTCGGCACCGTGATCCTCGGCTCGCTCGGCGCGCTGGCGATCATGTTCTACGCCACGTGGTTCGGCGCGTCATCGACCGAACCGGCCCCCTCGGCCAGTCCGCCGGTGAAACTCTGAGCCGCCGCACCGATCATCGGTGTCGGCCACACCGGTTGGTCACACCGAATTTCACTCCGACGTCAGCGATCGGCCTGGTCGCCACGGCGATGAGCGGCCAGCGTCGCGGCCAGCGCTGTCCGGTCGAGCTTGCCGCGCGGCGTGCGCGGCAGACTGCCGACGACCAGAACCTGCACCGGCATACTCGGACTCGGCAAGCTCGCTCGCAGACGCCGCCAGATCTCGGCGGCGTCCGGCGCGGCGCCGCCCACCACGATCGCGGCGGCGGGCGCCTCCCCCATGCGTGCGTCGGGCACGCCGACGCAGGCTGCCTCGGCGACACCGGGTATCGCGGTGAGCGCCGCTTCGATCGCGGCGGGTTCCACGTTCAGTCCGCCCCGGATCAGCATGTCGCTCTGCCGGCCGAACAGCCGCAGGTGGTTGCCGATCACCTCACCCCGGTCGCCGACCGTCATCCATCCGTCGACGGGACCGCCGCTCACACCGTCGGCGGTGAGGTAGCCGTCGAACAGCATGTCGCTGCGCACGAAGACCAGGCCGTCGCGAATCCGTGCCTCGACGCCGTAGAACAGTTCGCCCGCGGAGTTCTCGTCGGCGGCTCCGAGCCCGCGATCGAACGATACGAAGCTCAGTTCGGAGGCACCGTAGAAGTGCACGAGCGAGGCGTTCGGCAAGGCCTCTCGCAACGCTCGCCGTCCCGCTCGGGGCCACCGGGCCGCCGAGGACAGCACTTCCCGGACGCCGCCGACCGGACCGATGCCCGCTCGCACGACGTCCCACGCGATCGTGGGCACCGAATACAGATGCGTCGCACCGGCTTTCAGCGCGTCGGCCACCGGTCGCAGATCGACCGTCGCACCGCGCGTCAGGGCGTGCAACGCGCCGTACAGGAAATGCGTATGGTCCAGCACGCCGGGTACCGACACCCGGTCTCCGACACCGATGTCGAAGGTACGGTCGGAGCGGTCCAGCGTGGTGGCCCACGACAGCTGGTCACGCACGAAGAGTTTCGGCTCTCCGGTAGTACCGGAAGTGATGCCGACCAGCAGTTCGGTGCCCGGATCCGCGCGGCCCACCGAACCCCCGGATTCGAGTGCGCCGGCGGTCAGCACGGTTTCCTCGAATCCCAGCCGCCGCAGTCGCCGGTGCTGGTGCGGCGCGGCGACTACGGCTCCCGGTGCCGCGAGCGCGAGGACCCGGCTCAGCTGGGCGGGCAGCAGATGGCGGTGCAGCAGCACGACACTCACCCCGGCGTGCATCGCCGCCGTCACGGCTACCAGCGATTCGACCTCGGAGGTGGGAAGCACGGCCAGTCGGCGCATGCCATCGAGCCCGCAGGCGGTGCGGACGACCTTCGACCAGAACTCCTCGTAGCCGATCCGCTCGCGTCCCGCCACCACAGCCGCCGACTGTGGATGGGCCGCGGCCTGTCGAGCGATCCGCTCGGCGAGCAGTTCACTCATCGTCGACCCCCCTTGCAGCGAGGGCGTCGCCCATGGCGTCGGCCGTCCGCAGCGCGCGCACCAGCACCGGCGTGACCAGCGCCGTCATCGACCACTGCAAGCCACGGGCACGCCGCGCCTCGGCGACATCGTGCACGATCCCGGCCAGCAACGGCACACAACGGATGGCCAGCGCCAGCAGCAGACCGATCCGCTCGGGATCGATACCGACCCTCCGCAGCGGCCCGAGCCGACGGGTCACGGCGTCGAGCATGTCGGTCACCCGGGTGGTGAGGGTGAACAGCGCCGCCAGCGCCACCGACACCACCAGTACGCCGCACACCACCGCGGCCCGCGCCGGGGAGGTGATCAGCACCTGGAACGCGCCGATGAGCAGCACCATCCACACCAACGGCCGCAACTGAGCCAACGCGACTCGCCACGGCACCTTCGCCACCGCGAACAGTCCCGCCGCCACCGCGGCGGCGAACAGCACGTGCAGGGGGGTGCGCACGAACAGCGTGGTCGCCACGATGGCCACGAGCAGCAGCACCAGCTTCGCCCCGGCCGGAATCCGGTGCAGCAGCGAATCGCCCGGACGGTACACGCCGATCATTCGACCGCCGCCCGATACGCCGCGACGGCGGCGGCGGGCGTTCCGTCGAACACGACCGCGCCGTCATCGATCACGATGACCCGTTCGAAACTCTCCAGCAACGTCAGCTGATGCGTCACGACGATCACCTGCTGGTCCACGGCGTCCAGCGCGTCGGCGACGACCTTGGCGTTGCGCAGGTCCAGCAAGGTGGTCGGCTCGTCGGCCACGATCACCTCCGGCCTGCGAATCAGGACGGCGCCCAGGGCGAGCAGCTGTTTCTGGCCGCCGGACAGCAAGTGCGAGGGGTGCTCGGCGTGACCCGCTAGGCCGAATCGTTCCAGGACTTCGTCGACGCGCGCCGCGACCTCCTGTTTGCTCAGTCCCGTCCGCCGCAGGGAGAAGGCGAGATCCTCGGCGACCGTGGGCATCACGATCTGGGTGTCGGGGTCGGTGAAGACGAACCCCACCTTCCGCCGCACCTGTGCGCCCTTGCGGGAGGCGTCCACGCCGTCCACCGTCACGGTGCCGGAGGTCGGCGTCAGCAGGCCGTTGATCATGCGCGCCACAGTCGATTTGCCGGAACCGTTGGATCCGATGATGCCGACGCGCCGTTCGGCGATCCGCAAATCGATGTCGCGCAGCACCTTTCGTTCGCCGAAACGGTGGCTGACCGAGTCGAAGACTATCTCGCTCACGACACCCGCTCCACGAGCACGGCGATCCCCTGCCCACCGCCGATGGCGCAGGCCGCGAGACCGAGCGCGGGACCGTCCGCGCGCAGCATCTGACTCGCCAGGCGCACCAGCAGGATGGCTCCGGACGCTCCCCAGGGATGCCCCATCGCGATGGCGCCGCCCTGCGGGCAGATCGTCGACTCGTCGAGGTCCAACTCGTCCGCCACCGCCAGCACCACCGACGCGAACGCCTCGGTGATCTCGATGACGCCGACGTCTGCCACTCCGAAACCCGTTCGCCGCAGCACTTTCCGGATCGCGGGCACGGGGCCGAGGCCGGGAAACGCCGGGTCGGATCCGGCGACGGCGCAGCCCAGGACCCGCAACGCGGGCAGCCCGGCGGCCATCGACTCGGTCGTGACCGCCATGACCGCGGCTCCGTCGGAGATCCCGCAGGAATTTCCCGCGGTGGCCGTGCCGTCGGCGCCGAAGCTGGGGCGCAGCCGCGCGAGCCGCGCCGCGGTCATGCCCGGCCGGATGCGCTCGTCGCGCCGCACGTCGCCGATCGGCACGATCTCCGCGGAGAAATCGGTGGCCGCGGCGAGGGTGTGTGAGCGGGCAGCGTAGGCGTCCTGCCGCTCCCGGCTGATGCCCCGCGCTCGCGCGAGATCGTCGGCCGCTACGCCCATGTCCGGATCGGGAAAACCCTGTGGTGTGAAGGGAGCGCGGGTGTATCGCACGGGCTGGGCGTCCGCGACCGGTGGCCAGAAGCGCCACGGGGCGGTGCTCGCCGATTCGACTCCGCCTGCGAGGACGAGTTCGTCCGCGCCGCTGCGCACCCGCAACGCCGCCTGCATCACCGCGTCCAGGCCCGAGCCGCACTGCCGGTCGACGGTGACTCCCGGGACGTGCACGCCCAGCCCCGCCCGTAGCGCGGCGACCCGGGCCGGGTCGCCGCCCGGGCCCAGGCAGTTCCCCAGGACCACGTCGTCCACTTCGGCGTCGATACCAGCGCCGCGCAGCGACGCCAGCACGGCACCCAGCACGGGAGCGGCCAGGTCGGTGGTGGTCACGTTCGCCAATCCGTGCCCCGCGTTGCCGATCGGCGTACGACGGGGCGCTATCAGAACGGGGACCGGGCTCATGTCAGCAAGTCTTTCAGCTGAGGCCTCGCGACTTTCCCCGCGGCGGTGCGGGGCAGGGCGGGCAGGGGCACCCATCGGCGCGGCATCGCCTCCTTCGCCAGCACGCGACGGGCGCGCGACCGGATCTCGTCGAGCCGGGCGCCACCGTCCAACTGCACTGCCGCCGTGACAGTTTCACCGAACACAGCGTGCGGCGAGCCGATCACCGCTACCGCGGCGATACCGTCGAACGACTCGAGGACGCGCTCGACGTCCTCGGCCACCACCATGGTGCCGCCGACATTGATCGCGCAGTCGCCTCTGCCCAGTACCGTCAGCTCGCGGTCGGGGCCGAGTTCGGCGAGATCGCCGACTCCGAACCATTCGGGCGCGCCGAGCACGCGATAAGGCGAACGAACGTAGAGCAACCCGCCGCGCACTTCGGCCTCGACGCCGTCGAGCAGCCGCAAGGGCTCGGGTACGCGCCGCGCCGCGACGAGCGAGACTTCCGAGGACCCGTAGTACTCGACGACCTCGACGTGCCCGGCTGCCGCCAGCGCACCCTCGTCCAGCGCGATGCCCGCGACGATCGCGGTGCGCAAGCGCGGACAGGCGCGCACCACCTCACGCAGTACCGCGGGAACCGCGTGCACCACGGTGGCTCGCGCCGGGTCGTCGGTGACGCACGCGCCGCGCCACAACGCGTGCAGCGCACCGAACAGGTGCATCGTCGCGTGCAGCGGCCCGGTGATCAGTACGCGGTCGGCGGGCACGACGCCGGTGATCGCGGTGAACGCGGGAAAGCTGTCGTACCAGGAAGCGGCCGTCCGCGCGAGCGGCCGGGGACGACCGGTGGAGCCCGAGGTCGCCACCAGAAGGAACGCCGTCGGCGGGAGTTCCGTACGGTGCGGCCGGGCCGCGGGATTCTCCACCAGTACCGGGATACCGCGCCGCGCCGCCGCGCAGGCGCAGATCAGCGCGTCCGGCACCGGGAGGGCCGACGCGTCGTAGGCGGAGGCGCTCGAATGCCGGTCGTTCCATCGCTCGATCGCGCCGTCGAGTTCGCCGTAGGTGTGAGTGCGGCCGCCGAAGTCGAGGGCAGGTTCGTCGTCCGCGCCGCCGAGTTCTGGACTAGGCACCGATCACACCGGGATACGCGCGGTGCACTCCCTTGGCCACCACGGTCGCGACAACGACTTTGAGCAGGTCACCGGGAATGAACGCCCAGTTGGTGGTGACCGCGGCCGCGACGCCGAGATCAGTGCGCAGCAGCAGGCCCGCGGTGCCGAAGGCGTAGATGATCAGCAGGCCGCCGACGGCGTTGATCAGCAGGCCGAGCGCGAGCGGGTATTTCGGCAGGATTCGGGCAGTGCACAGTCCGATGAACAGCGCCGCGGGAATCCACCCGACGAGGTACCCGGCGCTGGGGCCCGCCAGCGCCGTCAAACCGGTGCGGCCTCCGGACAGCAGCGGCAGGCCGATCATCGTGAGTGTCAAGAAGACCAGCACCGCGGCCGTCCCCTTGCGCGCCCCGAGCACCGCACCGGCCAGGATCACGCCGAGAGTCTGCACCGTGATCGGCACGCCGCTGAACCCGACCGTGATGGCGCCGGGCAGGCCGAGCGCCGCGATGAGGGCAGCGAAGACGGCGATCTGCGCCATGTCCCGCGCGGGAACGCCCAACCTCGGCTCCCGCGAGTTCTCGACATCCTCCACGACGACCTCCGCATCGAACTTGAACGGTGTTCAAGGTAGCAGGACAATTGCGATGCCGCACGGGTCGGGCCGCCTGGTGACGCCGGTCCCCGCCCCCGGACGTGAGTCCGTCGACCGTGCCTAGCGGTGAGTCCAATCGGGCTGGGTGAAGTGAGCCACCCTGGCCGCCGCAGAGTCTGTGCCGAGCAGGACGACTTCGCGGAACTGCCAGAGCATCGCGCCGGTGGGTGCGTGGATGGTCATCTTCGGGCCGAGCCGCATCTGCAGGAGGCCCGCCGCACCGGCCGGCGCGGCGTCATCGCGCAGTTCCGCTTGCCGCACCGCGTCTTCGGCCCGAACCCAGCGCGGGGTGTCCTCGGCGGCGAGCCGGGCCAGGTCGACCAGGTGGACCGAGTAGACCTCGTCCGGATTGGGCCGCAGCTGCGTGGCGTCGGCCAGCGCCAGGACCAGAGGAGTGATCGTGAATCCGGACGCGGCGGGGAAGTCGTCGAGCGCGCCGAGCAAGTCATCCGGACGCGCGCACAAGCCCAGTTCTTCGTGCAGTTCCCGTAAGGCGGCTTGTTCGACGGTCTCGCCTTCGTCCAGCCGTCCGCCGGGCAGCCCCCACTGCCCGGCGTTGCGGCCTCGATAGGCCCGCTTGATGACGATCACCGACAGCGACTCATCGGGCTCCTCGACCACGCACAGAACGACCGCCGCGCGACGTATACCGGGCGCATCCGGGACCTCGATACGCGGGAACCCGGCCAGGCGAGAGTGCGCGAGCACGCGGAATTCATCGATACTCCTGGGCAGAGGCGCACTCGGGGTCGGGTCCATGGCTTCGATCTTGCCCGAGCGCTGTGAACGGCACACGCGATGAATTCTATGGTTTGATGCGCATATCTATGTAAGCGCATTTTTTACATCCGTGGCTGAGACTGCGCCCGGCGAGCCGGGTATTTCTCAGCTGCGGTCGGAGGCTTCGACGAGAAGCTGTCGCCGTCGCACGTACCTACCCGTCGATCACCGATCGCCGCCCGTGTCGCGGGCTTCACCGACGCACTCCCCCACCCACGCCAGGAAGTCGCGAACATCATTGCCAGGCAGCGGGAACGCTTCCGAGCGTGGACGCTGGAAGCTGAGCAGAGCCGATTCGATAAGGAACCGGAATTCCGGCTCGGATATCGAGATCATCTGCGCCGCTCGACGTTTGGGTATCCAGCGACCCGTGCGGCAGAATGCCACCGACCGGCAGCCGTTCAGCACCTGATTGTCGGCGAGGTGCCCCTCTCCCCCAGCATGCTCCCGGACGGAGGCCAGGATCGCCGCGAGCAGGTCGCGCCGCGAGGGTGCCGCGATCACCTGGCGCACCGGGGGCCCGTACAGCACACGCCCCGCCTGGCAGGCGATGGAACGATCGATGACATACCAGAAGGCCGATGATTCCGTCGGATCGAAACTCACGCGGTCCGGCAGCATCGGGCCGGTATTGAGGTCCATGAGATAACCGGCCTCGCCGGACGGAACGGCGACGAAGTCCGCATCGTAGACCACCAGCTCCAGCCCGGCCGCCGGGCAGGACAGCGCGGGGTGAGCGAGTGACTCGGCCAGTTCACCCAGAGCCCGCGCGGGGAGTAACGGGGCGGCGACGATCACCACATCGACGTCGCTGCGTCCGTGTCGATAGTCGTCGAGGGCGACCGACCCCACCGCGATGACGCTGACCAGGTGACGGCCACAGACGGTGTGAGCGCGTCGCACGAGATCTTCCAGGTAGGAACGCAACTCGATCGGCAAGGATCGCATATCCATCCAGGCGTGGGTCATGCGGCCAGTATCCGACACGTCGGCCATGCGGCCGATTACACGCTTGCTTCCCACAGCTCGACAGCGACATTCGCCTGAAGCCGGCGAACCGGGCCCCGAGTAGGTATGGAAGTGGCGTTCACTCCAGCGCCGACGCGCACGATCCCGCCGCGAGGCCCGCGTATCACACTGCGTAGGAAGGAGTCCCACCTGCGCCCCGGGCCACGGCAGCTGTGGCGGCCGCGCTCGGTCCGCGATGCGCCCGGATCAGCAGCGCCGCCCTCAGATAGCACAGGCCGGTGACGTCGCTCGTGCCGAATCCGGTGATCTGCTCGATCCGTTTCAACCGGTAATCCACCGTATTCGTGTGCACGTACAGTCTGCGAGCGGTCCGTGAGCGCTGCATGTTCGTCGCCAAATGCACTTCGAGCGTTTGCAGCAGCTCCGGGTGCTCTTCGAGGGAATCGAGAACAGCACTCAGGTAGTCGCGGGCCGGGCCGGGCCGGGTCAACTGGTACTCGAATGCCAATTCGTGCGGGCGATACAGTTTGCTTTCGCCACCGAGCCGGTGCACGATATCGACGAGTTCATGAACTTGCTCGGCGGCGCGCGGGATCTCCGCGGGCGCCGCTGCCATGACAACCGCTTTGACCGGCACCTGAGCTGCGGCGGACAAATGAACGATCAACTGGTCCAGATCTGGGTCGGCGAATTCCGAGAAGGGTAACAGCAGCGTACCGCCGTCGACGCTCAACAAAGACAACACTTTACCGCCGCACCGGTTGGCCAATTCCGCCTGAACCCGCCGCAACTTGCGGCGGGCGACCACTTTCGCGTCGAGCGAGGAATCGAGTTCCTCGGGATGTGGTGGCAGTTCCAATGCCATAACGTGATAGCGGTCGGCTACCTCGATGCCGCACTCCCGGGCCATGGTCGAGGGGTTCTGTCCGCCCAGTAGCGCCGAGGTCAATGTGTGGACGGCGGTGTGATGCTCGCTGACCGCCGAACGTAGTTCACGAACGTAGGCCACCGATACCGCTGAGGTGATCATGCCCAGGGCATCCATCAGACGTCGGGCGATCCCGGCGACCGTGGCGTAGTCATGGGTGGTGGCATCGGCCAGCAGGAGGTCGAATCCGAGTTTGAAGCCTTCGTGGATAGCGTGATGGATGGTGTCGATAGGGATGCCCTCCCGTGCCCAGTCGCCGGCGGCATCCCGCACTCGCTCGGTCCGCCCCGGAAGGTCCCGACCATCGAGCATGCTCTTCGTCAATTCCAAGCACACCCGGGTGACGGTGGTGATATCGCCATCGAGAGCTTCGCCGGGCAACGTCGCGCACGGCACGACGTTCTCGATGAAATGGCCCACCATCTGGCGGGAGATGGTCCGCACATCCTTCAGCGGAGTCGAAACCGGCTGACCCGAGGAGGTCAGAAACGGCTCAGCAGAGGTAGCGACAGACATTGTGACTCCTTACCACCCAAAGGCCACTGGGCAGGGACATACGCTACCTCGACCGCCGATCTCGCCGTTCGACCTTCGCTTGTGACAAAGAGGAACGGATTTCGGCATGGTTTAGGGATTCCGACAACGAACGCCGGACGGGATTCGGGTAGTCGGCCGAGCAGCTGTCCCAACTCAGCGCCGCTGACACTGCGTGCACCCGGATCCTTTTGCGTCCAAACAGCTGTGAGCCGTCGACCTGACATGTGATCTTGCGCCGGAGGACCACATCGCCGACGACCAGGGCACGGATGGGTTGCCGACGATCGACCTGCCGCGCGGCGGTGACGATTCCGAACGGCCTCGCCACCGCCGTGTCCAACTGGGCAGGCCGCTTACAGGCAGAAGCTGATCTCGACCGGGCCGACCGGGATGCCAGTGCACACTTCCACCGAGCCCGACACGGGTGTGGCCGTGGTGGCAGCCGCGGAGGTGGTGCCGAGGGCGACGGCGGACAGCGCGAACGCGGCGACGGTGAGCGGACGAATAATTCTGCGGTTCATACGTATTCCTCGGTTGTGCATTTTGACGCGTCCCGGGTTCGGGACGAGTCGATCAGATCACGGACCGTGGGCTCCAGCTCACTGTTCACGCCGATTTGGAGGCTTTCGGATGATTGTTTGTCACCTTGTCGTGGATATTCACAAAAATATCGACTTGAATAAGAACAGTTATTCTGTCGATTGATTGCGTCTTCCGTTTCGGCATTCGATACCAGTGCGTACTGTGTCGCCCTGCCGACGAGACATTCTCGGTGACAAGACATCGAGCGGGATCGAACAGCCGTTATCGGATCGGACGCACCATCCAGCGGCGCACGGTGAAGACCGGCGGCGACGCAAGATCATCCGGCCTTGGCCGGCACCATGATCTGGAATCAACTGGCAGGATGGGTTGTTCAACATCACGCCGGAGGGGGACAGATGACCATCTTGGTAACCGGAGCCACCGCGAACATCGGCCGCAAGGTCGTAGACCACCTACTCGCCCAGGGAGTCACCGAGATTCGCGCGCTGACCAGCAATCCGCGGAAGGCAGCGCTGCCCGCCGGAGTCGAGGTGGCCGAGGGCCACCTGCGTCGACCGGACACGCTGCCCGCGGCGTTCGCGGAAGTGGAGCGGATGTACCTGGCGCCGACACCGGACAGTGTCACCGAGGTGCTCGCGCTGGCCCGCGCGGCCGGTGTGCGGCATATCGTCGATCTGTCCGGCGAACCGGAGAGTTGGTGGGGCAGCGTCTGCACGGCTGTCGAGGACAGTGGCTTGGCCTGGACCCACTTGTGGCCCGGCGATTTCATGGAGAACACCCTGGTCTGGTCACACCAGATCCGTGCGTCCGGCGCCGTCCGGGATCCGCGGCCCGAAGCCGCGAGCGCGCCGATCGCCATGGACGACATCGCCGCCGTCGCCGCCACCGCCCTGCTCAGCGACAGCCATCTCGGCCGGGCCTTCCCGTTGGCGGGGCCGGAGATCCTCACGCGCACCGACCTGGTCCGGCACCTCGCCGACGCACTCGGCCGCGACATCGTCGTGCACCGGTCCTCGCGCGAGGACACCGTCACCGCGCTGACCCCCACTATGGGCGACACCGCGACCTGGTATGTCGACAACGTTCTGTGCGGTTTCGACCCGGACCCCGCGACCCTGCCCGTCACCAGCGTCCAAGACATCACCGGCCGATCCGCGACGACCTTCGCCCGGTGGGCCACCGCCAACGCCGCGCGCTTCGCCGCCGACTGAAACTTCGGCCGGTCAGCGGGAGTGCCGAGACCGGTTCATCGGCGAGGTCAGGAAGTCGCTGGGGGTGGCGGCGCAGGCCGGCGTCAGCCTCAGCGGACCGTGGAGGTACAGCCCACGGTCAGGACAAACGGGGCCTGCGTTGTTCAGCTGGTCCGACTCTTTCCGTCATGACGAGAACTCGCTCGTCACCGAACGCTCAATACGACAACCCGAGGCCGTCGGCCAAGACCGGCCACGAATTCTTCAGAGCCCCTTGCCAATATCCCCACGAGTGGGTCCCGGTGGGCTGGAAGTCGTAGGTGGCGGGGATCCCGAGAGTGTTGAGCCGCTCGCGCATGTTGTGGGTGCACCAGTTCACCGCAGCCTCGATCAACCCGCCCAACACCAGCTGGTTCAGATAGCCACGCGGCCCTGGCTGGGCATACTCGCCGTTGTACGTGTCGAACATGCCCGGGACGCCGGTTCCGGTCGACAGGAACAGGCGGATGCCGCGGAGTTGGTCGGCGTGCAGGTACGGGTCGTTGGCGGCCCACATCGGATCCTCGGGTGGGCCGTACATGTTCTCGGTGTCGCCGCCGCCCCAGCTCTCGACGGCGAGTTTCACGAACTCACGGCCGATCGGGTCACTGACCTGCGCACACCCGCTGTAGGCCGCGACCGCCTGATACAGGCCCGGTTTGGCGATCGGCAGTTGCAGCACCGAGGTGCCAGAGGTGGACAGACCCGCGATCGCGTTCACCCCCGTGGTGGCGAACTCCGCATCGATCAGCGGCGGCAGCTCCTCGGTGAGGAACGTCTTCCACTTGTACACACCGAGTTTCGGATCAGGTGCCCGCCAGTCGGTGTAGTAACTCCAGCGCCCACCGACCGGCTGCACGACATTGACGTCCTTGTCGGCGAGGAAGCGCAGCACGTCGGTGTTCTTCTGCCAGGTGGCGCTGTCCTGCCCGCCACCGCCACCGTTCAGCAGATACAGCGTCGGCCGTGGCACCGAACGGTCGGCCGGGCGCAGCACCTTCACCATGATGTCCTGGCCCATCGCCGCGGAATGCACCCGCAGCTGGACGGTCCGGTCGTCCTCCGCCCAGGACCCGGTGATCGACGGCGCGTCGGCACTCGCGATCGGTGACGCCGCGACCGTGCCCGTCAGCACGGCGAATACTGCCGCCAGGACGACGAGCACGTACAACATCGAACGGCAGGCCATTCCGATTCCCGCGCGTACTCCTGCCGAATCGGCAACAGGCGTGGCGGCACGTCCGGCGTCGACGTCGGAACTTCGTTTCATCGCTTGCTTTCCTCCAACCGTCGCGTTCGCCTGCCGGCCACTGATGCAACTGCTTGACGACTCACACGTTCCGCCAACGCTAAAGCCGGAGAAGGCGGGGCACTTTCTCGGTTCGACGGGTCTGGATACCTCACGAATCGGCGCTGATCCCCTGAGGGCGCGACACAAGCAGACCCGCCGACCTCGCCACCGCTGCCACCGTCACGACTCCAGCCGGCGACCCGCACACCCTGACCTTCCAGGCCGACTGTCACAACACCGACAGCGAGTTCGCGACCGTCGCGGCACTCGCCGCCCTTCCCGAGCCAGGACCCAACGGCCAGACGGCGCCCGACACAAGCGCCCCCGACATCCCATGATCTGACTGAACCCGGCCAACCCACTCGGGAGGCCGCCTCGAGGCCGCCCGGACTCGCGATCCCGGGTCCGACGTGGCCTCGTGCTGTCGCTGCAATTCGAAACCGAAGACGGCGCCGATACCGTCGACGCGATCGAAAACCTGAATCCGATGGCGGTTGCCAGCGTCTTACCGCTCGAAGGAGCGGCGCTGGACGCGGTGGCCGCCGCCGGAATCGCCCAAATCCATCGGGGCAGTGCAATTGGGTGTTTTGGACGAACTGAACCTGACCGTAGGCGAAATGGGGCCGACCGGCTGACCGCCAACGCCACCAACGTTTGGCCTTCGCACGATCCCCGATGAAGAAGCTGCACATGATCGGCGACTACTGGCCGGCCGGCTTACACACCGCGGCGCGACGCCGAGGCGTGCCTCCGATCCCGCTCGACACGCTCGCCTCCGACGGACACGCCGCCGACATCATCACCGGTTGGGCCCGCGACGGCGTGACCGCCGTATGCACCCAAAACGACGAGACCGCGTTCAGCGTCCTGCACGGCGTGCGCGAGGCCGGCTTGCACTGCCCCCAGGACATGGCGGCCATCGGCGTCGACGCCATCCCCCTCGGCGCAGTGAGCACCCCACCCCTGACCTCCATCGGCTTCGACGCCGGAACAATCATCGAGCTGTCGGTCTCGGCGATGATGGCCGAACTCGGCTTCGCCCCGCCCCCAGCGCACACCCTCGGCACCTCGATCGCTTACCTCATCGACCGCGCCTCCGCCTGACAAGGAAGCCGGGGCCCTATGCGGAGTGATGCCCTCTCCGGGCCATGGCGCGGAGAGGCGGCCGGTGCGGTCAAACCTGGACCGGCACCTGGTAAATGTTGTCGGCGGGATGTCCCGCGCGCTCGTGAATCCTCTGCACCGCTCCGGCATCGGGTGCCTCGGACAGGCAGAAAACCATCCCCGACTCGGGGTCCGCCCAGGCGTGCTTGAAGTTCACTTGCTCGTCGTCCTGGATCGCGAGGTCGGCGTTGTGGGCTTCAGTGAGGGCTTCGGGAGTAACTCCCTTCATCGTCGTGTGCACATCCATGAACTCAGGCATGACACGTCCCCTTTCTCTGAGACTTCCCACTATCCTCCCTTGTCCGCCGCGCCGCCATGGCGGATCAGATTCGGGACGGTTCAGAATCCGCAGTACATGACGTGCACGCCGACCCGGCCGAGCGCGGGATGGTGAAGCGCTCCGGGCACGGTACCCAGATCTCCAAGCCCAACCGCTGGTAGACATCAACAGCCCTGCGATTGGGATCGGCCACCGCGTTGAATTGCATAGCGGCGAAGCCTTTTCCTTCGCCCACTCCATCACATGCCGGCACAAAGCTGTACCAATGCCCTGACCGCGCGCCGTGGCGTCGACCATGAAGCTTGCGGTCGATATGTGCGCGCGCGCCCGGCCGATTGGCATACGCGTTCGCGGTGCCGGCCACCCGGCCCCCGGTCACGGCGACGACGGTCATCGCGGGCGGCCCATCACCCAGATGTCGCGCGCCTGCTCCTCGGTCATCGCCAGGTCGTAGGTAAACGTCTCGCCGGAGCGCACGATGTCGCGGACGATCGGCCGGACCTGCGACCAGTCGGCTGACGTCTACTCACGAATCTGCTTGACCCACAAGCTATCCCGGGAAGCGGTGAGATCCCACCCATCAATCCCCACCACCGAGCGGGTGTGCGGTGAGCCTGGAGCGCACCGCCGCTACCGCGAGAACAGCCCGCTGCGATCAAGCAGAAGGCCCGGCAGCTCAGGCCCGGGCGGGCAGCAGTTCGGCGATCAGATTCCCGACGCGGGATTCGATCTCGTCGCGGATCGCGGCCGGGATGCTATTGAAAATAGGGTCCAGCAATGGTTGGCTCGTAGTCGAGTCTCGCCGGGGTGGGCCTGGGCACCGACGTGCTGCTCGACGCTCTGACACCCGCACCGATCCTGGTGGCGGAGCCTTCACCGCACCTGCGGGCAGTGCTGCTGGCGCGGCTGCACGACCGCCCCGACGGCGACCGAGTCACCCTGCGTTCCGTGCGCAGCCACCGAACTCGTTCTGCCGGACCGGATCGCCGCCGCCGCCGCCGTGGGGATGCACATGATCGGCCACCTCGATCCGGCCCGGCGGCGAGGCTTGTTCGTCGCGCTGCTCCCGCGACTGGCGCCGGGCGCGCCGGTAGTGTTCAACGTCCAGCCGCCGGCCGCCGCGACCGAGCCGGTACAGGTCGACCCCTACATCGTGCGCGCCGCCGGTCGGTCTGGACTACGAAGGCCGCGGGCATGCCCAGCCGGTTGCCGCGGACCGGTTGCGCTGGACGATGACATACCGCACCATGCTCGACGGCGCCGAGATCGCCCGCGCGACCACGGAATACGACTGGTGGACGCCGTCGGCCTCCGAGCTCGCCGACGAACTCCATCAATCCGGGGCCGACATCGTCACCATTGATGACGATCTCGTCATCGCCCACGCCCCCGCCTGAAAGACACTCGCCGCAAGGTTCGCCTCCGATGGGTCAGTGTTCGTCGTAGTGGCCTTCATGAGCGGCGTGACGGCAGCCATCGTGAACGTAATCGATGTGATCACCGTGCGGCACCGCCACATGTCCGCAGCCCGCGCCGTGGGTATGGTCGTGGCCGGCGTGGGTGGCGTGACCGGTGGCAGGCTCGCACTCGTCGAAGTGCCCCTCGTGGGCACGATGAAGGTGCCCGTCGTGCACATAGTCGACGTGATCTGCGTGCGGGACCGCCACATGCCCACACCCCTCACCGTGAACGTGGTCGTGGCCGGTGTGTTCCTGATGCAGCGCAGCGGTCATGCGATCCTCCTCGATTCCGGCGTGCCCACTTTCGGGCAGCACATATTGTCGAATTCGCATATCTTATCGTGTTCAGGTGCTGATTGTTAGCCGAGCGAAATGGGCAGCAGGGAAGGGCGGCACAGGGTACCGCCGATAGCGAACATGCATTCGACCATGGGGGTTCTCGGCGGTGGTCGGTAACGTCATGGTCAGGGGAATTCAAAGCGGAACTCAGCGGACAGTTTCACGGCGACACCAGTGACGCTGAACAGGGGCGCAGGGCACCGACATGGGCCGTAGCCGGCTCAGTGACATTGGATCGCGTTCACGAAGGAGCCGCACATGGACACCGTGACCACCCACCGCCCTACCCGGGACACCGTGTGACCAGCTCGGATACCGGCGCCCACAGCCACGCGGCAGCACTGGCGGGGCTCGCCGAGACCTGTACGCGTGATGGTACGGAAAAGCGAACGTGACTGTCCTCCAGCGTCTGCTGACCCCGCCCGCTGCTGGGTATGGCCGCTCCATGCGGGTCCAGTGGCGGTTGTCCGCACGGTCATGAAAGCCTTCGATCTCCGATCGGGTGTAGATCCGTTCGTGGGGATCGGTAGGGATCCCGGCACATTCGGCGGCTTCATGAACCTCGAGGCGCCCAGCAACACGGTCTTCGCGTCCCCGAGGGCATCGAGATCCCGCCCACGGCCAGTCCCCATGCCTGGGATTTCGATGTCGAGTACCGCTGCGGCACAGTACTTCTACCACTCGAGTGGCGGCGGAGTAGGACAACAGACTGGCTGGCCAGGGCGAAGCGATGACTTTCGTGTCGGCGTGAGTAGTGAAGGGATGAGTAGGAGGGATGAGCGACCGCGACGAACTTCGACGGCGTTACCTAGCCGCCCGCGAGAGATGGCAGACACCGCGCCAGACCTCGGAGGAAAAGTCCGCACGGGAGAAAGCTCTCAAACGGCGTAACGACCTCGCCAAGCTAGAGGCGGCAGCGATGAAGGAGGCTGAACAGCGGGCACATGACGAGATGGCCGCCGGGTCGATCGCTGGCACCATCGTTGGAGGGCTGTTACTCGGTGTCGTGCCCAGTGCGGCGCTCATGCAAAGGAGAAGTACCGAAGGCGAGAAGACAACACTTCCCGCCACTTTCAACATATAGCGGACGGGGGGGCTTGCGGCAAGACCCGGGTCGCAGCGCAGAATCACCGGCCGAGAGCCAGAACCTGCGGAGATGGGGAGTTGCGAAGTGCGTGTGTTGTTGACGACGTGGGGGTCACGCGGGGATGTCGAACCGCTGGCGGCGCTCGCGGAGGCGTTGCGGGAACTGGGCGCCGAGGCGCGGGTGTGCGCGCCGCCCGACGAGGAGTTCGCGAAGCTGCTCGAGCGTGTCGGCGTGCCGCTGGTGCCGCTCGGCCCGACGGTGCACTCGGTCGTCGCCAACCCGAAGCCACCGACGGCGCGAGACGCGTTCGCGCTCGCTCCCGCGCTGGTCGCCGCGCGGTTCGACACGCTCACCGCGGTGGCCGAGGGATGTGACGCGCTGTTGGCGACCGGCCTGATGCCGGCCGGCGCACGAGACGTGGCCGAGAAGCTGGGCATGCACTACGTGTTCGCGTGCTTTCACCTGCTCGGGCTGCCGTCGCGACATCTCCCTCCGGGGAGACGGCCGGGCACACCGTCCCCGCCGGATGAGACCGACAACCGGGTGCTGTGGCAGCAGGACGCCCAGCGGGTGAACGCCTTGTACGGCGAGGCGCTCAACAGCCATCGGGCGGCGATCGGCCTGCCGCCGGTGGACAACGTCCGCGACCACGTCTTGACCGGCAGGCCGTGGCTGGCGGCGGACGCGACGCTGTGTCCGTCGCAGGGCATGACGGACCTCGACGTCGTACAGACCGGGGCGTGGATCCTGCCCGACGACCGCCCGCTCCCGAACGGCACGGAGGCGTTCCTGGACGCCGGCGCGCCACCGGTATATGTGGGCTTCGGCAGCATGGCCGCACACGCACCGAAGGACATCGCCCGGGTGGCCATCGAGGCGGTCCGCGCGCAGGGCCGCCGAGTGCTCCTCGCCCGCGGCTGGGCGGAGCTGGCCCCGATCGACGACGTGGACGACTGCTTCGTCGTCGGCGAGATCAACCAGCAGGCACTGTTCGGTAGGGTGGCCGCGGTCGTGCACCACGGCGGCGCGGGCACCACCACCACGGCAGCCCGAGCCGGCGCGCCCCAGGTGATCGTGCCCCAGATCGCCGACCAACCGTACTGGGCCACACGAGTGGCCGAGCTGGGCATCGGTGTGGCACACGAGGGCTCGACGCCGACCGTCGACTCCCTGCCCGCCGCGCTCGCCACGGCCCTGGCCCCCGAGACCCGAACACGAGCCAGGACCGTGGCCGGTGCGATCCGGGCCGACGGGGCGACGGTGGCCGCGAAACTGCTCCTCGAGGCAGCGAGCCGGCCGAAGCCACCCGTAACCGTGTGAGCCCGGTCGGTGTCGGACTCGGGGCGTGACGGCGGAACGAGCGGACTGCGAGCTGCCGCTTGATGAATGCACGGCAGCTCTGCCGCGGGTCCGATTCCGGGCCGATCAGTCATGTGGCAATGATCGCCGGAAGGATATCGGCGGTCACAACGCGTTGTATGTCGCGGCCACGAGGTCGTAGGCGCGGCGGTCGCCGGACAGCCAGTCGCGCGCAGGTTCGGAACGAAACGCGATCGCCGCCCCTCCGGCGTTCCGGCCGCCGGCGAAGCTTGCCTCGAACACATCGCGCACCGGCAGGAAGGCGGGATCCACCTCGCCGTCCGCGCATTTACTCACTGAAAATACATGTTCTAGCTTGTGGGTCCAGTTCAGCCAATCGACACGGTTCAGCCGGTAGCGCGATGGCTCACCGCCGACGAAGCTACGGTCAGCTCACCCACGGTGATCGAATCAGCCGCACCGGCCGTGTCTGATCAACCGGATCTCGTGCCGTCGTCACGCAGCAGCGCGGTGTCCACTTCGGTCACTCCTTCGGGGTGGTGTCGACACCGCCGAGCCGATTTCGAACCGCACCGCCCGCGCAGGCGATGACCACGAGTCCGCCCACGAACGTGAGCCAGCCGATGCGTTCCCCGAGCAGCAGGGCCGCCCAGCAGAGGCTCATGATGGGCTGCACGAGCTGGACCTGACTGACCCGGGACATCGGACCGATGGCGAGCCCTCGGTACCAGGCGAAGAAGCCGAGGTACATGCTGACGGCCGAAAGGTAGGCGAAACAAGCCCATTCGACAGCCGACCCCGACGGTGCCTGACGCCCGAACGCGACGACGGTCAGTGTGAGCATCAGCGGCGAGGAGAGAATCAGGGCCCACGACACGGTCTGCCAGGACCCGATTTCGCGCGCGAGTAGGGCACCTTCGGAATACCCCACCGCGGCCGCCAGCACAGCACCGAAGAGAAGCAGGTCGGCCCAGTGGACCCGGCCGATGCCCCCGCTCTGCAGCAGAGCGAACACGACAGTGGCGATCGCGCCCGCGAGTGAGAAGAGCCAGAACGCGCGTGTCGGCTGCTCGCCGGTACGCAGCACCGCCGTCACCGCAGTGGCGGCGGGCAGCAGGGCGACGACGATGGCACCGTGACTCGCTGGTGTCACGCTGAGGGCGTACGACGTGAGAATCGGGAAGCCGACGACGACCCCCGCCGCGACGACAGCGATCCGCAGCCACTGCCTGCTCCCCGGGACCGTCTGCCGCGTGGCCGCCAGGGTCACTCCCGCCAGCACAGCTGCGACCACCGCGCGACCGGATCCGATGAACAGGGGTGAGAGTCCGCCCACTGCGACACGGGTGAACGGCATCGTCAACGAGAAGGCCGCGACACCCACGAGCCCCCAGGTCAATCCGGTCGATTCGGGAGATAGCGGAGTTCTGGATTTGACAGTAGCGCTACTCTGAACTGACATGTCCAACGATAGCAGTAGCCGCTTGGCTGACGGGATTCGCGCCTGGATGGCGACGGCTGCCCCGGGTGCGCGCCTACCGTCCACACGACAGTTGGCGACCGACTACGCAGCCAGTCCGGTCACAGTGCAGAAGGCCATCCGGTCACTCGCCGCGGAAGGCCTCATCGAGTGCCGCCCGGGCGTCGGCAACTTCGTCCGGGCTCCGCGTTCCACCCGTCCGCAGGACTACGGCTGGCAGACAGCCGCACTGGGCTCCCCGCGCAGCACCCTGCCGAGCGTGGCAGGCGCCCTGCGCGGCGCTGCGCCCGATGCCCAGGAACTCCACTCCGGCTATCCCGAGGCCGACCTGCTGCCTGGGCGGCTGGTCCGCGCGGCCCTCATCCGCGCGGCGAGAGGCGCTTCGGCGACGTCACGCACGGCCCCTGCCGGGCTGCACGATCTCCGGACCTGGTTCGCGGCCGAGTTGGCCGGCCTGACGCCCGCCGGTCTCGCCGTGCCCACGGCCAACGATGTCGTCATCGTCCCGGGAAGCCAGAGCGGGCTCACGTCGATATTCCGTGCACTGGTCGCGCCGGGACAACCGCTGTTGATCGAGTCCCCGACGTACTGGGGCGCGATCCTCGCCGCGCATCAGGCGGGTGCGCGCCTGGTCCCCGTTCCGAGCGACGCCGATGGGCCCGACCCGGACGAACTCGACCGGTTCTTCCGTGAGAGTCGGGCGAGAGCCTTGTACGTCCAACCGAACTACGCGAACCCTACCGGGGCTCAGTGGTCGCCGGACCGCGCCGAGGCTGTGCTGGACCTGGTCCGTGCGCACGGTGCGTTCCTCGTCGAGGACGACTGGGCACACGACTTCGGGATCGACACAGAGCCGAGGCCGGTCGCTGCCCACGACACCGCCGGCCATGTCGTCTACCTCCGTTCGCTGACCAAGAGCATGTCACCCGCTATCCGGATCGGCGCGCTCGTTGCCCGCGGGCCCGTGCGCGATCGACTCCTCGCCGACCGATCCGCGGAGTCCATGTACGTGAGCGGGCTTCTGCAACAAGCGGCTCTCGAGGTCGTCGCCGATCCCGGCTGGAAGACTCACCTGCGCAGGCTTCGTGTCCAACTCCGGGAACGCAGGGACCTGCTCGTCGCCAGTCTGCGCGAGCACGCCCCTCGGCTCCATGTCGACCACGTTCCCGAGGGGGGACTCCACCTCTGGGCACGGCTGCCCGACGGCACGGATACCGACCGACTCGTGCGCGATTGCGAGACCCGAGGGGTGTACGTCGCATCCGGTCACGAGTGGTTCCCGGCTGAGCCTTCGGGCCCTTTCCTGCGCCTGAACTTCACCGGCCCCAACCCGAATGGCTTCCCAGCAGCAGCCCGGACCATCAGCGCGGCGCTCGCCTCCCAATGGTGAAGGAAATCCACCATCTGGCCTATCGCTCCGTCAGAGCCGCCGACTGCGCGTGGCCGAACGATGCCGAGGGCGGCGGTGATCGGTAGGAGAAGTCCGAGCCAGCCGCTGGGGCTGATGCTCCTTCAGGTCCATTGACCAATGCGTCCCGGATTCGGCAACAGTGTTTGTGGGTTTCGGGTGCCATCTCCGATGCTCGTATCGGAGGTGATCGCATTGAACACAAGCACGCATGAAACGAATATATCTCTGCCAGAAGGCCTTTGGGACGCGATCGTTGTCGGAAGAGATCTGTCCGCTCGTATCACCCGGAACCCGCTCGATGTCGGAGGTGCCCGCTGATGGTTACCGTCATTTCGGAGTCGCCGCGGGGCGGTCGTCTCGAACGCTTGCCCGCCGGGGTGTATCTGCTGGCTTTCAGCCTGTTCGCGATGGGTAGCGCTGAGTTCCTGATGGCTGGGGTCCTGCCCGCGGTCGCCACCGACCTCGATGTCGCGCTCTCCTCGGCCGGAATGCTCATCACCGCGTTCGCATCGGGTGTCGTCGTCGGCGGGCCGCTTTTCGCCGTGATCAGCCTGCGCTGGCCGCGACGCACCGCCTTGGTGGTCACTCAGGTGGTCTTCGCTGTCAGCGTTGTCGTCGGTTTGCTGGGCAACTTCCCGGTGATGTTGCTGTCCAGGCTTGTTTCCGGCCTGGCCTATGCCGGCTTCTTCGCTGTGGCGTCGGTGACCGCGATCAGCTTGGTGACCACCGACCGCAATGCCCGCGCATCCGGCGTCGTGGTCAGCGGTCTCACCATCGCCATGATCGCCGGGGGCCCCGCGGGTACTCTGCTCAGTCACTTCACCGACTGGCGTGGCGGATTCTGGGCTGTCGCGGTGCTGACCCTCGTCGGAGCCATCACCTGCGTGCTCGGTCTCCCCGCCGGCAAGTCGGGCGCCGGCCCGGCGTCGGGGACCAGCCTGTCGCGGGAAATCGCCACGATGCGGGAACCCTCCTTGTGGGGCCTATACGGGATCACCATCCTTACTACCGCGGCATACATGATCTCGTTCAACTACCTTGCCGCCATACTCGCCGACATCACCGGAGTCCCCGAGGTCTGGATTCCGGCGATCCTCGCGCTCTTCGGGGCAGGCGCCTTCATCGGGCTTTCCATCGGCGGCCGGATCTCCGATCAGCGCCCGCACTTCGCGCTGATCATGGGAGTGGTCGGCGTAGTCACGCTGTCTGTGGTCAGTGTCGTCGTGGTCGAGCGGATCTGGGCAATGGTGGCCGCGGTGTTCCTGACCGGTATCGCGGCGTTCGTGCTCAATCCCGCGATATACGGTCGCGTCTTCACGATCGCAGCCGATGCGCCCACGATCGCGGGTGCCACAACGGTGTCGGCCTTCCAATTGGGCATCAGCATCACCCCCGTGCTGGCGGCGGCGACACTCACCCACGGTGCCGCTCTCACGTCGGTGTACTGGTTCGGAGCCGCACTCGCCACGCTCGCCGTCCCGCTCATCCTCCTCGACCGAGCGCGGCAGGCCCGAGCCACGCCCACGCGCGGGGGTGACTCGCGGACCACGCAGCGTCCGGCGTCCTGATCCTGATCAGTCCATGCCATCGCCGGCTGGAACGTGGTCAGCGGCGGACCAAGCGCTTGACCTGGTCGGTTGTGTAGGAACTCGCTGAGAGGCAGCGGACCGGCTGCCCCTCAGTCAATTTTCGTCGAGCGTATTGGAGACAGTCCGTTCTGGCCCAGCCCCGCTATCAACTCCGTCGCTGCATACCCCGACTTGCGCTTCGCCTGGCCACTGGAACAGTGATGTACAAAGGACTTGGCAAAAAGCCGAGCCGGGGTATGCCCTGACGAGCGCGTCCATGAAAGACGGGTGTCCGTTCCACTGCACGTTGCGGTTGGTGAATTCGTTGGCCTGCGATCCGAAATCTGGACGATGTTTTCGTTTCCCGGTTTTCCGGATCCAGTTGCCGATTATGTGATCTTCCCTGCCGCCGTCCGCGGCTCATCCGAGTCGGACGGCCGCCGTCGCGGGCTCCCCTCACCGCCGGCTACCGTCGCCACGGAGTACACGGGCATCCTCGGATTAGGCCGCGTGGGAAATGTGGCGAGCAATATATATTTGTCAACGCGGCGGCTTCTGGAGTCCGCCGAAAACGCGTAGACTTCGGGCAGGTCGGGACTGTCTCTGGAGCCCTATCATGTTCGAGAAAAAGAATTCACACACGAAGTTAGCCCGGTTGGCGGCCGCCGCCGGTATGGCCGCAGTTGCTGCGATTCCGGTCGTCGCAGCCGCGGCGCAAGCGCCTACCGCGCAAGCAACGACGCCCACGTCCGCAACCCAACTCGTCGACAGCCCCGGCTGGGGTAACAGCCCAGGTTGGGGTTGGGGTCGAGGCCAAGGCTGGGGTCGCGGCCCCGGTTGGGGTGACGGGCGCGGTTGGGGTAATGGCCCTGGTTGGGGATGGAATCCCGGCTGGGGGAATTGGTGGAACCCACCCGGCTGGGGTGGCTGGGGCGGCTGGGGCAGCTTCTAGCGCCGGTGACCGAGCCCGGACACGCACAGCGTGCCGGGCTCGGTTGCATCGAGGACCGATCATGTGAAGCCAGGTTCGACCGACCGTGCTGCAGCTGGTGACGAGATGAAGATCGTGTGTATCGGTGGTGGGCCGGCCGGCTTGTACTTCGCTATCTCGATGAAACGGCGCGACCCCGCCCATGACATCACGGTGATCGACCGCGATCCCCCCGGGTCCACCTATGGCTGGGGCGTCGTGTATTGGGACGACCTGCTCGACATTCTGTATCGGAATGACCCCGACAGCGCCCAGGCGGTGCGTGCCGGGTCCGTCATCTGGCGTGAACAGGCAATCCACGTGCGCGACAACCAGACCGCGCACTTCGGGGGCTACGGATTCAGCATGGGGCGGGCGGCGTTGCTCGACGTACTTTCCCGACGGGCGAGCGACCTGGGCGTCGATGTTCAGCACGGGCGAGAGGTCCACGATCTGTCCGGCTTCGACGACACCGATCTCATCGTCGCCTCCGACGGCGCGAACAGCCGGGTACGGCAGCTGGGTGATCATCGTTTCGGCACGTCGGTCACACTCGGCGAGAACCGGTATCTCTGGCTCGGTACGGACAAGGTCTTCACCCGATTCACCTTCGCCTTCGAACACACCGCGGCCGGTTGGATCTGGTTCCATGCCTACCCGTCGGTCGCCGGAAAGATCAGCACCTGCATCGTCGAGTGCCAACCGCAGACTTGGCATGGACTGGGATTCGATTCGTTGGACAACCTGGAGAACCTGCGTGTCTTGGAGAACATATTCACGCGCCTTCTCGACGGTCACTCGTTGCTCAGCAAGACACGAGGCGAGTTCGCTAGGTGGAGCCGATTTTCCGAGGTAACCAACAAGACCTGGTATCACGACAACGTGGTGCTGCTCGGCGACGCAGCGCACACCACGCACTTCACCATCGGTTCGGGCACCCGGTTGGCGATCATCGACGCCGTCGTCCTCGCACAGAACCTGTACGAGCATGCCGAGGTAGCCGACGCGCTGGAGAACTACGATGCGCAGCGGCGCGCTGCACTGCGCCCGATACAGGCCGCCGCCCGTTCCAGCATGGCCTGGTTCGAACACGCCGACCGGTACCTCGACCGCAGCGCCGTGCAGTTCGCCTATGCGATGGCGGCTCGACACGGGCTGCAAATGCCGTGGCGATATCAGCTACACCTGCTCACGCAGGTATCCGCTGTGCGCAAGATCCGGCGTGGCATCGACTCCGGACAGCGGTGGTGGCGCGCTGCCCGACGGGGGGAACTCGCGATGGCACAGCCGCCGGGGGTGCCTGGCCGGTGACTCGTCCGGTCCGGCTCATTTCGAGGAACATCGCGCCCAGACCGAGCAGCACGGCGATTGCGCCGGTAACCACGTTGTTCCAGATAGGTCGACTGCGCTCATCAATCCGGAAGTCCAGCCCGGCGGAGGTCTTCGACGCCGAACTGTCCCGACAAGTCCACCCACGCCGCAGAACCTCACCAGCCCCCGCGGCGCGGGCCGAGTTCGGCCCACACCGTTTTGCCGCCGTCGTGGTAGTCGACACCCCAGCAGGTTGCGAGCTGGTCGACCAGGAGCAACCCGCGCCCGCCGGTGTGATCGGGCCGACGGATCCGCGCCGGCGCGGGCGAGCCGTCATCGACCTCCACGCGGAACCGGTCGCGGCCGGCCACGATCAACCGGCAGTCACGCGGTGCCCGCGCATGCACGACAGCATTGCCTGCCAACTCGTCACACACCTGTACCGCGTCCTCCACCCCGACACCGGCGAGCGGCGCGAGCAGACGCCGTACCTCCGCCCGGACCTGCCTCAACGGCACGGCCTCGAGGTCCAACTCGACAACACCGCGGCCCACGGATCGACCGGCGCGTGCCGGATTCAATATCGAAACGCCCACCCTGCACCCTCCTCTCACTCGCCCAGTGCCCCGACCTCCGCGGGGACAGCCATTACTTCGGCGACATACCCCCGCTGGACCCCCGAAAACCGCCGAGGAACCACACATCGGGACCGTCACGAATCGCTTCGGGTGCGGCCCTGCCCTCGGATTAGGATGCCGTGGTGGGATTGCTGTTCGAGACACGCGCGTCGGATTCGCCGTGGATCGCGTCGGTGTGGACCTGCCGCAGCGAGCAGGTGGCGGAGATGACTGCTGTGGCGACCGAGACCTGGGGTTTGGTGTTCTGGGAACAGGAGGGCACGGCGTACGCGTGCGTCACAGGTCCCGAGAGCGGCACCGGCACTGCCCCTGTGCCTGAAGGCGCGAGCTTTGTCGGTATCCAGTTCGCGGTCGGCACGTCCCTTCGCGCGGTGGCCGCTCCTTCCCTGCTCGACAGGGGGATCGTCTTGCCCGAGGTGACCGCCCGGACCTTCTGGCTCGACGGTGCTCGCTGGGAGACGCCGCACCCGGACGATGCCGAGGCGCTCGTCGACCGACTCGTCCGAGGCGGAGTCGTGATCCACGATCGCTTGGTCACGGAGGCTTTGCGAGGCCACCGTCCAGCGGTTTCCGATCGGACGCTCGAGCGCCGCTTCCGAGCGGCGACGGGCCTCACCCGAGGCGCGGTGCGGCAAATCGCGCGCGCCCGCACCGCCGCGGCACTGCTGAGCTCGGGTGAGGCCGACAGCGATGTCGTCGGACTGCTCGGGTATTACGACGAACCCCATCTTGCCCGCGCGCTGCGACGGTACGTCGGGCGCACGGCACGGCAGCTGCGCGGGGGCGTCGGCGGTGCGATCGCGCTCGATCCCGCCTCAGCGAACGACTTCGTAGACGAGTTTGGCCACTCCGTTCGAATAGGTCGCCGACTCCTCGAGGCGTAACTGCTGCTTGTCCCGGTCCGCTGTGCTGAACAGGCTTTTGCCCGCGCCCAGTAGCACCGGGAACACGAGCAGGTTGTACCGGTCGATCAGATCGGCGTCCGACAGGCGCCTGGCCAGTTCGGCGCTGCCGTGGATGAAGATCGCGCCGCCGTCGCCCTGCTTCAGTTCGGCGACATCCTCGATCGACCGCAGGATCGTGATCGGACCCCATCCGTCGATCAGGGCGTCGTCGGTGAGACTGGTCGAGACGATGTACTTGGGGAGTTCCTTGTACGCGACATGATCTTCCGAAGCGGGCCACATCGGGGCGAACGCCTCGTAGCTGCGTCGGCCGAACATCAGCGCCGTGGTCTCGGCGAGTTCCTCCCCCTTGAGCGAGTAGGCCTCGGGCACGAACTCGGTGTCCATCACCCAGCCGCCGCTGCGATGTCCCTCGACCGCGCCGCCTGGCGAGTCGACTACTCCGTCGAGCGACATGAAGCCCGTGTAGACCAGTTCGCGTGTCACAAAATCCTCCAGAGAACGGACGGCGGAGATCGCCGGTGGTCAGTTGATACCGGCTCGGAGCCTACGGGCGGAGAGCTCTGCCGTCTTGGACGAAACCGACACCCACGCCACTCGCGGCATCGACCGCATCGCCGCCTTCCTCCCGTCAGCGGGAGTCATTCCGGGGGTGGCTCGGGGTCCAGCCGAGTTCGACTGATCGGTGGCAGGTGTCGGGGTCGTCGCCGCAGCTGGTGAAAAGAGCGGTGAGCATGGGTGCGCCGTAATCGAGCGCTTCGCGCGGTAAGGGGCCGGTTGCCACGAGGGACACCAGTCCATGGCCGATGGCCCAACTCTGGGTAGCGAGAGCCTGGGGGTCGACGTCGGAGCGGAACCGTCCGATGGTTTTCGCCCGTTCGACGGCGCGCACCAGGCAGTGCAGGGTTTCGTCGGCGGCGGCGGGGTCTTCGAGTGCGAAGTCGGCGTCGAACATGACCCGGTAGAGGTCCGGACCGGCAAGGGCGTTGGAGAGGTACGCGGCCCCGAGGGCGGCGAGGTCTCGGACCGGGTCCGCCGTCAGGGTGACCGCGTTGAGCTCGGCCGCCAGGCGAGTGAACCCTTCCTGGCGCATCGCCTGCCACAGGCCCTCCATCCCCCCGAAGTAGGTGTAGACGGCCATGGTCGACAAACCGGTTCCCGCGACGACCGATCGCAGAGTGATCGGTTCCCGGGCTCGAAGCATGCGCGCCGCCCGCTCGATCAGCTGGGTGCGGACCGCCGGATCTTTCGTTCTGACCACGGCACCACATTACATAGCGATGCTATGTTCAGAATCGTCGATCTTGCGTGAGTGAGGAGTGCGTTATGGCCGTGGAAATGGTCAACCCGGACGGATTGCCGAAACCCGAGGTGTACCGGCAGTTATCGATCGCCACCGGCTCGAGGCTGGTGTTCCTGGCCGGGCAGGTGGCCCGCGACGCTACCGGAAAGCCCGTCGGCGAGGGAGATCTGGCCGCACAGGTCGAGCAGGCCTATCTCAATGTCGGTACGGCCATGGCCGGGATCGGCGGATCGTTCGATGATGTGGCGAAACTGACCATCTATGTAGTCGACTGGTCCCCCGACAAGATGCCGTTGCTCGGCGAAGGCGTGGCCAGGGCGGCCGCGAAGTTGGGTGTCGATCCAGTCAAACCGATCACCCTGCTGGGGGTCGCTGCGCTGGGTGAGCCCGACCTGCTGGTGGAGGTCGAGGCCACCGCTGTTATCGACTGACATGCCACGCACCGCAGGGCGACCTCGGCGGCGGTGAGTCTGCTCGCCGTGCGGAGTTCGAGGCTCCCTCCGAAGCCGGAGCAGACCAGCCCGAGGATCGGATGCCGAGATCGCTTGCCGCTGCGGCCATTACCGTCTGCGGCAGTTGCCACTTCGCCTTACAGGTACCCGGTTCCCGCGCGGCGGGAGACCACGACAGGGCGGCCAGGCGCGCCTGATTCAATGATGTCCGTCCGTAGACCACGGTCCCACCGGCGAGAGTTGATCACGAAATGTCCACCGGGAAAACGGTTTCGTGGCGTGGCGCGGTCGGAATCAGCGGAGAATTCCGCTGGTGGCCGACCGGCCACGGTGGCGATGATGGACTCGAGTGGACGGGACAGGCATGGAGATCAGCGAGTTCTTGACGCGCAAGTTGGAGCGGCGGTTCGAGACGTTCGATTTCGACGGAGACGGCCGGATCGAGCGCAGCGATTTCGAGAGTTCGGCGCGCGCGGTGGCCGCGGAGTTCGGCCACGAACCGGATTCGCCTGCCGCGCACCAGTTGCTGCAACTGAGCTTGCAGCTGTGGGGCCGCCTGGCATCGGTGGGCGATGTGGACATCGACGGATCGGTCGATCTCGCCGAGTACAAGCAGGCTTTCGCGGAAGGCCTGCTGGTGACCGAGGAATCATTCGACCAGGGCTATCGACCGTTCCTCTCGGCGATCATGGCGATCGCCGACGGCGACGGCGACGGCAAACTGAATGCCGAGGACTACGCCCGCTGGACGGGGGCGCTCATGCACCTGCCTGCCGGCGATGCCCGCGAAATCCACCGCAGGCTCGACACCGACGGCGACGGCTTCGTCACCACCGAGGATCTGCTGCAAGCCATCCACGACTATTACTTCGACGAGAATCCGGAAGGTGTCGGCAGCTGGTTGCTCGGCAAACTTCGCGGCTGACGGCAATTCTCGCCGATCGCCGTCGCCTTCAAGTCGTCGATCGGACCGACCGATCGCGCGGCTTCATCCGCGTTCGCCGCCTCCGGACGCGGGTATGTTGCCCAGATCACACGCGAGGCCCCATCACACCCCGACGGCCCGTCTCGTCTCCAGTTCGGTACCGCGTTCGCGGCCTGAGAAGGAATCTCAATGACCATGTCAAGCCGCAGCTCGGATTCCGTTGATGCTCGGGGGCTGGGTGTCGAAGGGGCGGTTGTCGCGCAGCAGTGCCCACAGCACGTCGACCAGGCGCCGG
>NZ_VUOT01000044.1:0-43442 GCF_009829295.1 Nocardia sp. CY15 | reverse complement strand
GGCAAGGGGCACAACCCCGATCGGTGAACCAGTGGTGGCATGCAGGCGCCGGAGACCCGAATTCTCACCCCGGCCGGCCGTGCCGGGCGAGGGCTTCGAGCCCGTCACCGAGTTTGAATATCGGTGATCTTCTGTAGCCGCTGCTCGAGGTAGCCCTGCGCGCGCAGCAACGTGCCCGCGGTGACGGTGTTGATTGTTTTGGACTGGTAGCCGACGACCACCTTGACGGTGCCGGCCGGGGTGTCGTCGGACTGCTCGAGCGAGCACCCGGTCAGCGCGAGCGCGGCGGCGAGCAGGACGGGGACGAGTTTCACTTTCATCGGTCTTCCAGATCAGCGGAGCAGGTAGGGCATGTTGACGGTCACGGCTCCGGTGGGGCAGCGGGCCGCGCAGGGGCCGCAGTACCAGCACTCGTCCACGTGCATGAAGGCCTTGCCGTTGTCGGGGTTGATGGCCAGCGAGTCGAGCGGGCAGATCTCCACACAGAGGGTGCATCCCTGGATGCAGAGGGATTCGTCGATGGTGACGGGGATGTCGGCGCGCTGGTTCACGAGTGCCATCTAAAGGACCTTCCATTCGGGGGTGCTGCGGGTCAGGCTGCCGCGCATGGTGATTCGGTCGCCGCGCATCCGGATGTATTCCAGGTCGACCGGGCGGCCGTCGTCCAGGCGCGTCAGTCGCTCCAGCATCAGCAGCGGCGCACCGCCGGGGACGTCGAGGGTGGAGGCGGTGTGCGGGTCGGCGGGAACGGCCTCCACAGCGAGATCGGCGGAGCCGAGGGAGTGGCCGCTGATGCGTTCCAGCAGCACGAAGACATCGGTGTGCTCGAGGTCGTGGCCGAGCACCTCGGTGCCGATGTCGGGCGTCAGATAGGTGAGGTCGAGGCTCAGCGGCAGATCCGCCAGGTAGCGCAGCCGCTCGAGGTAGACCACGCGCTCGCCCGGCGCCAGACCGAGCCTGCGCGCGACGGCGGGCGGCGCGGCGACGTGCATCGCCGCGCGCACCTCGTTGCGCACGGTGCCGTGGCCTTTGAAGGTCTCCTGCAACCCCAGCAGCGCGTCGAGCCCGTGGTCGTACTTGCGGGTGGCCACCCGGGTGCCCACTTTGGGCGCCCGGTCGATCAAGCCCTCGTCCTTCAGCAGCGTCAGGGCGTCGCGGACGGTATTGCGGGAAGCGCCGTATTCGGCGGCGAGCTGCTGTTCGCTCGGCAGCGCGCCGTCGAACGCGCCCGCGTGCAGTTGATGGCGCAAGATGTCGGCCACCCGCCGCGCTTGATCGGCGCGCAACTGCCGCACCGGCGTGGGTTCCGCCGCCACTTTCTCCGCCTTTCCGTCGCTGACCTGCACGAATAGCGACGATAACGGGGGTTGCGGGCGGGGCCGTGCCGGTGTTCGCGCCCGCGGAATTCAGGGGATGTTATTGCGCCGGGCTCCGCCCGGTCCGACCTGGCGATATGCGCCGCTGTTCGGGGAATACGCCACGTAGTGCGCCGTGCCTCGAATTCCGATCACGGCGATTCGAAAAGGGGAACGCGGGGGCTGAGCGGCCCTTGTTTACTGTCGCGCACCGTAGGTACCTAGGAATCGACCGGCGAATCTCCGAAGTCGCCGCACTGTCTAGGTCGAGCAGTGCGGCGAGCGCTTCGGCGGTGTAAACGATCTTCAGCCGCAGTCCGGCGTTTTCGGTGTCGGGCAGCCGGGGCCGGTGGTGCGGGCGTATCCGGGGCCGAGCGGTGGTGGCCGTCGCCGTAGACGCCGTCGTCCTCGCACCACAGCTCGGAGGCGGCGGCGAGGGTGCGGGCGTCAGGGCGGTGCCGAGCCGCACGAACGGCAACGTGCCGGTGATTGCGGGACCGTGGTCGTGCGGCGGTCAGGGGGTGATCGCCTCGGGGATGCCCAGCAGCGCCGCCTGGACCTCGTGCAGGCGGTCGACGTCGCCGCGGATGCCCGCGACGTTGTCGTTGTACAGGAACGCCTCGCCGAGCCGGACCAGCGCGTAGGCCAGCAACGCCGGTTCCAGCGGAGGACGGTATCCGTCCTCTTCGGTGGCGCGGACGATCAGTTCCTGGACGGTGCCGACGACCAGTGGCTGTACCGGTCCGTCGCTCGCGGTGAGGATGCGCAACCCGGACAGTGGCTCGTTCTCGAAGTAGCGCCGGAACGGTTCGTTGTCACGCATCCAGCGGTTGACCCGATACAGCACGTCCAGGATGCGGCGCGCGCCGCTGGAGCGGCGGCGGGCGTCCGCATGCCTGAGCAGCGCCTCGAACTCCCCGGCCAGGACCGCGCCGAGCACTCCGTCGCGGGAGCCGAACCAGCGGTACACCGAGGCGCGGCTGAGCCCGAGTTGCCCGGCGATCGCCTGGATGTCCACGCGCTCCCCGGACAGGAACGCGCGGCGAGCGAGTTCTATGACCTGTTCCCTGGTCGCGGAGGCCGGGCGGCCGGGAGGGCGGGTGGTCCGCTGACTGGAATCGATCACCGCGGAATGATACATCGTCTAAGACGTGTATCGAAATGGGCTGAGCTCAGAACCAGGCGTCCCGCATCTGCAGGGTAGTCGTGTCCAACCTGGCGAGCAGGTCCAGTGCCGGTGCGGTCTTGGGCAATTCGAAACGGTAGAAGAACCGGGCGGCATGCCGCTTGCCATCGTAGAAGTCGCCGGACCGGTCCGCGGCGGCGAGGAACTGTTCGAGCCAGATCCAGGCCAGGACGGTGTGCCCGAATGCCTCCAGGTACACCGAGCTGTTGGCCAGCGCGGCCTCTATGTCACCGGAGGCGAACAGTCCCGCCGTCACCTCGACCAGCCGCCGCCACGCCGAATCCAGGTGTGCGGCAAGCTCCGCCGCCTCGCCGCCCGCCGCCCGCGCGGCGGTGATGGTCGCGTCGACGCGGGAGCCGAGTGCGAGCAGGCTGGCGCCGCCCTGCTGAGTCACCTTGCGCCCGAGCAGATCCAGCCCTTGGATGCCGTGCGTGCCCTCGTGGATGGGGTTGAGCCGGTTGTCCCGGTAGTGCTGCTCGACGTTGTATTCGCGGGTGTAGCCGTAGCCGCCGAGCACCTGGATGGCGAGGCTGTTGGCCTCCAGGCACCACTGCGAGGGCCAGCTCTTGGCGATCGGGGTCAGGATATCCAGTAGCAGGGTGACCGCGCGGCGCTCCTCGTCGGATTCGGCGGTGCGCTGCTCGTCGACCAGCCGCGCGCAGTACAGCACCAGCGCCAGCGCGCCCTCGGCATAGGCCTTCTGTGCCAGCAGCATCCGCTTGACGTCGGCGTGCTCGATGATCGGACGCTGCGGCGCGGACGGGTCGGCGGGCAGCTTGGCCCGGCCCTGCGCGCGGGTGCGGGCGTAGTCGAGCGACTCGAGGTATCCGGTGTAGCCGAGCGCGGTGGCGACCAGGCCGACGCCGATGCGGGCCTCGTTCATCATGTGGAACATGTAGGTCAGCCCGCGATGCGGTTCGCCGACCAGGTAGCCGATCGCACCGGGCGCGCCGCCGGGCGTCCAGCGGCCCTCGCCGAAGTTGAGTACGGTGTTGACCGTGCCGCGGAAGCCCATCTTGTGGTTGAGCCCGGCCAGGGCGACGTCGTTGCGTTCGCCGATCGCGCCGTCGTCGCCGACCAGGAATCGCGGCACCACGAACAGTGAGATGCCCTTGGTGCCCGCCGGTCCGCCGGGGATCTTGGCCAGCACCAGGTGCACGATGTTCTCGCCGAGTTCGTGATCGCCGCCGGAAATCCACATCTTGGTGCCGAACAGGCGATACGTGCCGTCGTCCTGTGGTTCGGCGCGGGTGACGATGTCGGCCAGCGACGAACCGGCTTGGGGCTCCGACAGGCACATGGTGCCGAAGAAACGGCCCGCGAGCATCGGCTTGACGAACTTCTCCACGTGCTCCGGACCACCCTGGGCGACAAGCAGATTCGCGTTGGCCACAGTGAGGAACGGGTAACCCGCGGTGCCCGGATTGGCCGCCTGGAACCAGGCGTAGCTCGCCTGCGCGACGGTCGCGGGCAGCTGTGCGCCGCCGAGTTCGTAGTCCATCGCGGCCGAGGGCAGCCCGGCTTTGGCGAAGGCGGCCAGCGCCTGGCCGACTTCGGGGATGATGGTCACGCGTTCGCCGTCGAAGGTGGGTTCGTTGGCGTCGTTGAGCTTGTTGTGCGGTGCGAAGTACTTGGCGGCCAGTTGCTCGCTGAGTTCCAGCACGGCGTCGAAGGTCTCCCGCGAGTGCTCGGCGTACCGCTCGCGTTTGGTGAGGTTCTCGACGTCCAGCCACTCGTAGAGCAGGAAATCGAGATCGCGCCGGGACAGCAAGGTCGACCGCATCAGCCCGTCCTTTCGAGACATGTTCGACTCACTGTATCTTACGGACCGGGATGGGACCGGGTCCCGCCCCGACGGAAAGTCGGCGTCGGAATCGCCGCGCCACTCACCAGTGCCGAACGGCCCCGCCATGCGCCGCTCACCCGTCGGTCGAGGGGCTGAGCAGGCCGCGGGCGTGCGCCATCGCCGCGGCCTCGGTGCGGGTGGCCGCGCCGAGTTTGGCGAGGATGCGCGAGACGTGCACACCGGCGGTGTTGGCGCTGATGAACAGTTCGGCCGCGATCCGGCGGTTGCTCGCGCCCGTGGCTACCAGCCGCAGCACGTCGAGTTCCCGGGGCGTCAGGCCCGCGGTGCTCGGCCGCCGCGCTGGGGAGGGCCGGTCGGAGGATTCGGCGAGAACGATTCCGGCGCGCTCGGCCAACTGTCTGGCTTGCTCGGCGAGGGGAGGCGCCGCCAGTTCGTCGGCCAGCTCGAGCACCGACCGCAGCGCGTCGCGCGCTGCCGGGCGATCGCCCGCGGCCAGTTCGGCCGCCCCGGAGTCCAGCAGGCTGCGCGCCAGCTCGTACGGCTGACGAAGGGCCCGCCAGGAGGCGACCACCGCGTCCCAGTCGGCGGGACGGCCACTGCGCACGGCGTGGCAGGAATTCCGGTACGCGGCGTCGACCGCGCTGGTCACGGGCAGCTTTTCCGTGACCGAATGCAGAACCATGGGAGCGCAGCGCGTCCGGGCGACCGTATCGGCCAGCGCCCACGCCTCGTGATGATGTGCGGCCAGATCGTCCGCGATCAGCGTCGCCGCGCCGATCTCAGCGGCGCGCTGCGGGTCGCCCGCCGCGTGCGCGATCTCGGATTGCACCGTGTACAGCTGAATTCGGTATTGCCTGGCCCATCGACTGTCGCCGAGCAACGGCTGCGCGGTTCTCGCGCTCGTCGCCGCGGCGTTCGCGTCGCCGCGCGCCAGCATGATCCTGGCGTGACACAGCAGCAGCGCGGCGGTGCTCAACGGCGGCAACCGCTCGGTGAGCGATTCGTCGACCAGATCGAGCGCCTCGTTCCATCGACCCAGGGCTGTGAGTGCCTGAGCCCATTTGACCAGCAGAATCGGCGCGGCTTCGGCGAACCGGTAGGTCTCGTGCGCGGCTCGCAGACCCTGTTGGATGGCGGCGATGGCCTTCTCGTTGGCGCCTGCCGACACCAGCAGCGCTGACTCCCACAGCACCACCGTCAGCAGGGTTCCCGGATCTCCCGCTGCCTTCGCCGCGGCATGCGCACGGTCGAAATGCGTCGTGGCGACCTCCGAGCGATCCGCGGTGGCCAGTCCGAGATAGGCGTGGGCGCGCGCGGCCAGCGGTAGGTCGTCGAGCTGTTCGGCCATCTCGGCGGCGGAGCGCGCGTCGTTCTCGGCGGCAGCCGCCGCACCGCTGAACACGCGCGCCGCGGCGAGTTCGGCGAGCACCTCGCCGCGCAGCCGGGTCGGCGGGTGCGCGGGAAGCAGTGCCAGGGCCGCGAGCAGGTCGTCCTCGCCGCCGCTGCTGCTCTGATTCCGCAGTCCGGCGCGATAGTGGTGCAGCCGGGCGGCGCGCTCCGGTTCGGTCGCCGCATCGATGGCGGCCAGCGCCGCGTCGGCTGCGGCGATCCCGCGCTCGACGACACCGCCGCGATGACACGCCGCCACGACCGCTTCCACGACATCGAGCCGCTCGACGTCCACCCTGCTCGCCGCGTCCGGCACGCGATCCCACAGTTCGAGCACCCGGTCCAGATGGCGCACCTGATCACGATGCGCGCCGATGCTCTCGGCTTCCGACGCCGATTCCCATGCGGCCTCGAGGGCGGGCGGCAGCTCTCCGGCGGCATACGCGTGGTAGGCCAGCTCGGCGGAGGGGAACTGGTGCGGGTCCTGTTTCCTGTGCTCGAGGAGTGCCTGAGAAATTCTGGCGTGCAACTGCTTTCGTTCGACGGGTAAGAGATCGTCGTAGACCGCATCACGGATGAGGACGTGCCGGAACTCGTAGCCGGTGTCGGTGGTGACCAGCAGTTGCCGATCGATCAGTTGGTGCAGGGCAGTGGTGAGCGCGGCCGGTGTGAGGGCGGTGGCGGCCTCCAGCAGCGTGTGCGGGACCGGAGACCCGGCCGCCGCCGCGAGGCTCAGCACCGAAGCGGTCTGCTCGGGCAGGTCGGACAGATAGGCGAGCAACAGCTCCGACAGCTCGGCGGGCGTGTCCTCGGGCGCGGGGCCGAGCGCTTCCACGAACAGCGGAATTCCCCTGCTGCGCTCGAAGACCCTCGCGATCGTCCCTGGCTCCGGTTCTCTGGCGTGCAGTGCGGCCAGCTGCCTGCCCACTTCGTGCTTGGTCAGCGGCGGCGGAGTCAGCAGTCGCACACGCGGGTCGCGGCGCAGGCCCGTGACCAGCTTGCGCAGCGGTTCGGAGTCGGCGGGCCGGTAGGTGCCGACCAGCACCAGATCGCCCTCGGCCAGGTTGGCCACCAGGAAAGCGAGCAATGCCAAGCTGGCGTCGTCGGCCCAGTGCAGGTCCTCCAGCACCACCACCAGGGGCCTGGTCAGCGCGAACTGTTCCAGCACGGTCAGGATCTCGCCGAACAACCGGGTTCGATCGGTCTCGGCGCCCGCCGTGCCGGACCGCGCGGCCAGCTCGGGAAGCCAGCGCGCCACCGCCGGCTCGGGCACCGGAAGCAGCGCCGCTAGGCCCTCCACCCCCAATTCACGCAGGACCGCGCGCATGACCGCGACGAAAGGCGTGAACGGCACGCCCGTCGCGCCGAACTCCAAACACCGTCCGGACAACACCGCCGTGCGTCCGCCGAGCCGCGTCGTGAACTCCGCTACCAGCCGCGACTTGCCGATGCCCGCTTCGCCGCCGATCAGTACGGTGTGCACCGCCGGATCACCGTAGGCGTCCTGCAATGCCGCGAGCTCGGCGGCCCGCCCCACGAAGGCGTCGCTTACGGGAAGGCTGACCACGGCGCGATCATGCCCGTACCGCGCCTCGGCGACAACTGCGGAGGTCGGGCGAGGGCCCGCGCCGCACCCGGGGTGAGAGATGAGCCCGCACACCGAACGCGCGAAATAACGGATTCTCGTGATTCGCTCACCCCCTCGTTACCCGAAGCATCAATGGCATGACGAACACCGAGATCCGCCCCTTCCGCATCGACGTCCCCCAGGCCGACCTGGACGACCTGCGCCTGCGCCTGGCCCGCACCCGCTGGATCGACGACCTGCCCGGTACCGAATGGGAACGTGGCGTGCCGACCGCCTACCTGAAGAACCTGGCCGGCTACTGGGCCGAGAAGTTCGACTGGCGCGCCGCCGAGACCGAGCTGAACGCCCACCCGCAGTTCACCACCACGATCGCCGGTCAGAACGTGCACTTCCTCCACATTCGTTCGGCCCGGGAGGACGCCACCCCCTTGCTGCTCCTGCACGGTTGGCCCAGTTCGGTGGCCGACTTCCTCGACATGATCGGCCCGCTCAACGACCCCGCCGCCCACGGCGCACCCGAGGCTCACGCCTTCCACCTCGTCGTCCCGTCGCTGCCCGGCCACGGGTTCTCCGGCCCGATCACCGAGGCGGGGTGGAACGACGGCCGGATCGCGGCGGCCCTCGCCGAACTCATGGCCCGGCTGGACTACCACCGCTACGGCGTGCAGGGCGGTGACCACGGCGCTTTCATCGCCCCCGCACTGGGGCGGATCGACACGGACCATGTCGTCGGCGTGCACGTCAACGCGCTGGTCACCTTCCCGACCGGCGATCCCGCCGACATGGCCGCGCTCACCGACGCGGAGAAGGCGCGCCTCGGCGGGATGAAGAAGTTCCAGGACGACGGCTCGGCCTACATGAACCTGAAGGGCTCACGCCCGAACACCATCGCGCAATTGCTCGCCGATTCCCCGACCGGCCAGCTCGGCTGGATCGTGGAGAAGTACCGCGAGTGGACCGACCAGTCCCACGACCTGCCCGAACAGGCCGTCGACCTCGATCGCCTGCTGACCACGGTGAGCATCTACTGGTTCACCGACACCGCCCGCAGCGTCGCCGACCTCTACTACGAACGCTTCCACGACGCGACCCTGTTCGCCCCGAAGCCGAAGGGCACCGTGCCGACCGGCGTCGCGGTATTCAAGGACGGCGACTACGCCATCCGCCGCTTCGCCGAGCGCGCCCACCACATCACCCACTGGTCGGAGTTCTACTCCGGCGGGCATTTCCCGGCACTGGAGGTGCCGGAGCTGCTGGTCGGCGATATCCGCGAGTTCTTCCGCACGCTCGGTTGATCGACGCAGCCGAAGGGCAGGCCGGTTTCTGTTCTGCCCTTTCGGCTGCCGATGCATCAACTGCAAATGCGGCAGTCAACGACTGGGGGATTTCTCACGGATCAAGACATCGAGTGTGGGTGCGTTCGGCCAGCTCGGTTTCGTGACACCGACGCGCGACCATCCCCAGCTCAGGTATGCCCTATAGGCACGTTCGTTCTCCGGCTCCACCAGTAGCGTCGCCCGCCTTTCGGGTCGGCTGCCCAACAGCGTGTCGTGCAGTCGCCGCGCCAAGCCGCGGCCGGTGTACTCGGCGCACACCATGATTTCCGACAGCGCGAAAGTACGGGTGCCGTCCTCGGCGGTGAACGTGACACGGTCGGCATGGGTGTCGTCCGGCTGAAAGTTTCTCCACCAGGCAGCACCTGCACGGAGCGTCCACCCCCAGGTTTGCCCGGCAGGTTTTCCGTCGACATACGCAACGACCATTGCGAAGACATCGCCGCCCGCAGGGTCGGTGTAACTGTCGAATCGGTGCATGAACTGCTCGGGCGCGTCGAACGGGTCACCGGATGCGATCGCGTCGACGTAGGACCCACGGTAGATTCGTTCCACCGTCCCTCGGAGTTCGCGGGCTTGTCCGGCATCAAGATGTCGGAATTCGACACCCGGAAGATTCATGCCGTGATCCCTGTCTGGGCGAGCTCATCGAAGCGGTCTCGGAATTCCGCGCCAGCAGAGACGTTCACGGTAGCGCGGCGAATAGGTTCGAGGACTTTTACGGTGCGGGGTGATGATACGCCGTTGTCCAGGTGCTCCAGCACTGACAGTCCATCGGCAAGCGCCCCGTCGAGATCCCCTGCTGCTGCCCGGGTCGACGCCAGCCACGCCCGCGTATTCACGGCGTTCCGGCTGGTCGATCCCTCGCTGGCGGCGGATTCGAACAGGCTCACGGCCTTCGTCAGATCGCCGGTGCGTCCATAGCCGCGCGCCTCGTGACCACGGACTTCGTTGTGGTTCACGGTTCGAAGCCAAACCGGGCACTCGGCAAGCGGTTCGTACGCCACCGCCTGGTCGACCTCCCGCCACGCTGTCGCAATCGCGCGCCCGAAGCCTTGGCGGTCACCGAGCAATCCCGTGGCTTGCGCTTGGCGGATTGCGATCAGGGCGTGAATTCGACCCGGTGGTCGGCCACGCATCAGATCACGAGCGCGGTCGATGAGGCGCAGGGCGTGGTGCGGGCTCGCCTGACCCGTGCGGCTGAGCGCTATGGACTGGTTCGCGGCGTACAGGCAGCTATGAGCTGTGAGCTCGGCATCGTTTGCTTGGACCGCCAGTGCCATGGCATCGAAATAGCAGCGGCGTGCGAGTGTATGCAGGTCGGCGTCGAACGCCAACCATCCGGCCAAGACCGCAAGTTCTCCGGTGGCGCTGGTGAACGCGTCACCAGTCGCGGTGTCGAAAGTGCCGGTCTCCAGCAAGTTCTTGGCACGAGCCAACTGTGCCAACGCCGTGCTGACCAGGGGCGCGCCACCTGCCCGCTGATCCTCGAACTCCAAAGCGGCAACGGTCTCCATCAGCCGCTGTGCGTCGGCCATGCCGATGCGCACGCCGGTGACGTCCCACGACTCGAGAAACGCGGCGGCCCCCGCTGTCGCAGCCAAGCGGCCGAACTCACGTCGTTTCACTTCAGCGTCGGCTTCCGACGCGTAGATATCGGATGCGCTGCCACACGACTCTGCCGGGATAGCGGACTCATATCTGCCAGGATGCCCCGAATTTCGTGCTCGAGCGACAGCGGCCCAGAATCGTTCGGCTTGTTGCTTGTCAAGCCGTGCCAGTTGCGTGTCCAAATCGAGGGCGGACTTCCCTCGAATGGGCCGCGAAGCCGTTGCACGCTGCCATTTCCGCACAGTCACCGGCTGATAGCCCACCTGCTCTGCGAACTCTTCCTGGGTCAACCGGAGGGCAGCACAGCGCAGTGCCTTGACTTCGACACCGGTCCAATCGGTCACGATCATCGCGGCCCCTCCCACGCCTGCAATCTGGTGTATCGGAAGCGTATCGGGTCTGTGCGGTCTTGTGCCTAGGAACGAATCACCAGGTCAGCCACCCTCGATGTGGCCCCGGCGTCGGATGAAGCCCACCACCGTCGATGACGCCGCTGGAGACTCGAGATCTCCGGCGCCGGGTGCCACACCACATCAACCGAACAAGGGGTGGACATGGCAGAAATCGCGCTCGGCTACATCCGGCTGGATCGGTCCGGCAGTGATTACGCAGGTGAGGAGCGCGCGATCCGGGCTCTAGCCGAGCGGAGGGGTTACCCCGACCCGGAAGTGCTGGTGGTCGATCGCGACGCACTGATGCCGACGCTCCTGCTGATGCAGGCCATCCGCAGGGTCGGCGCTTCGGTTGTCATCGCACCGACCCGGGAGCACGTCTGGACCAGCAGACGCGGTCTCACCGAGGAAGTGACTCTGATCGTCGTTGCGCCCGAGGCGATATGGGAGCGTGGCCATCGGTGGACGCCGTTCGGTTCACCTGACGGCGCGGTGCGGTATTGATGTCCGGCTGGCACGAGTACGGCATAGCTTTCGCTGTGGCGTCGGCGATGGTGATGGTGCTGCTGGGGGTCTTCTTCGCGGCCGGCAGATGGTGGCGAAGGCCCTTGCGCGGGCCGAGTGTCTATCACATCGCCGAACGTGTGGGCCATGAGCAGTTGTGCCTGCTGGGCTGGCCGCCGCTGGGCTGGCCTGCGGTAGACCCGGTGGACGGCCCAGAGCTCAGCACCGGCGATGCCCACGCGCTCATGCAGGTGCATCGGGAATGCGACGCGGACGAGTGCTCGTGGAAAAGCGCCGCCGTCGAGACCCTGCGGATCACCGGGCGCATGCGACCGAGCAAGTACCCGCGCCGATCGAATCGGCCTTGACGACCGACAGGACCGATAGGCATTGCGCAACAGGCTGATACGTTCGATGCGGACTGTAAAACCGCACGTGCACATGGTGGCCGGTCCGGGGGAGAGCATGATCCGGGCGTGTCATCGATCGGCTCGGCCTACAGCGAAGGGGTGCCCTGGTGTTTCGAGCGGAGGTCATCGGTTGCGGTATCGGAGGGGCGTGCGCGGCGCTGGCGCTGGCGAAAGTCGGTGCCGCCGTCACGGTCTACGAGAGGTCGGAGCGCGCGGCCGATGTCGGCGGTTGGGTCACGCTCGGTCCTGCGGCATCGACCGCGCTCGATCAGATCGGTCTGGGTGAGAAGGTCAGGGCGGCCGGGTTCCCGGTTGTCGGTGTCAGTTCGGCCGACACGCTGACGGGGCGCACGAAGTCCTTCGCCCGGACCGAGCCCGGTCATCGCTGGTCGAGTATCCATGTGTGGCGCAGGGATCTGTTGGCCGTACTGCGTAAAGGCTTGGACGGGGCGAATATTCCCTGCGCCTACGGAACTCGGGCCGATCCCGGCAAGCGCACAGGTGACCTGCTCGTCGGCGCCGATGGCGCTCGTTCGGAAACCCGGCGCATGCTCGGCAGTTCCCAGGAGCCCGCATACACCGGGCAAGTGATCCGGTACGGACATTGCCCGGTTCCGGTGCGAGGGCTACCGACGAACGTCCTGCACTTCTGGGCGCACTCGGAGGGGGTCGCGGGGTACGTGGGGGACGAGCGCGATGGTTCCTTCTGGTTCAGCAGGCGAAAAGCGGAGTCTCCGGCCGTGGCTATCGACGCCGACGTGTTTCTCGAAATGCTGCGGGCGACGCAAGTGGCGCAGGTACTGGAGCACTCGGAGGTGAGTGCGCCGATCGCCCTGTACGAACTCGACCCCGATGGCCTCTGGCACAGCGCTGACACCGTGCTGATAGGTGATGCGGCACACGTCGTTTCGCCGGCGGCGGGGCGAGGAGCGACCTCGGCGATCGAGGACGCCATCGTCTTGGCGAAGACCTTGCGTGGTGCGAACTCCATTGCCATGGCGCTGGAGTCCTACACCCGGACGCGTCGCCCGATAGCGCAAGCGACCTATCGGCCGGGATCGGTGCGGCAGCCTCCCAAAGTGTCAGCGGCCGATCTGCGGCTCTGACCCGTGGCAGCCGGTCGCGGCCGTGGGGCTCGATCAACGGCTCGGCACCCCCAAGGTGAGTTCGCGGGATCCGACCGATCGCGCGGAGAAATCCGGCGGTTGCCCACACACGTTGTCAGTCCAATCGCGTCAACCTCGCGATGATCGTGGCGGCCATCGATGCCGGGTCCCCATGGTCGGGGCGGAGAACGATATCGGCTTCGGTGGGTGCTTCGTACGGGTCATCGATGCCGGTGAAGCCGCGGATCTCGCCCGCGCGGGCCTTGGCGTACATTCCCTTGGGGTCGCGGGCTTCGCAGACCGCCAGCGGGGTGTCGACGAACACCTCCAGGAACGGGATTCCCGCTGCCTCGTGCGCGGCGCGCACCCGGTCTCGGTCGGCGCGGTAGGGGCTGATCAGCGACACCACCGCGACCACACCGGCTTCGGCGAACAGTTTCGCCACTTCGCCGACGCGCCGGACGTTCTCTTCCCGGTCCGCCGCGCTGAACCCGAGATCCGAGTTGAGCCCGTGCCGCAGGTTGTCGCCGTCGAGGAGGAACGCCGGACGCCCCGCGGCGACCAATCGGCGCTCCAGTTCCACCGCGACGGTCGATTTCCCGGAGCCGGACAGGCCGGTCAACCAGACCGTCAGGCCACGGGTGGCGCGCTCGTCGCGCTCGACGGCGGTGGAATGCCAGACCACGCGGGAGGAAGGCAGGCTCGGGCCGGTGATCATGCCCGCGGCGACGGTGTTGTTGGTGGTGTCGTCGACGAGGATGAAGCTGCCGGTGGCGCGGTTGCGCCGGTACGGGTCGAACAGCAGAGGCTGGCGAGTGCGCAACTGGACACGGCCGATCTCGTTGAGCGTCAACGACTCCGCGCGCTCGTCGCGATGCAGCGTGTTGACGTCCAGCCGGTAGTCCAGGGAGCGGACCTCGGCTGTGACGGCACGGGTGGTGTGCCGGATGGTGTAGGTCGCGCCCGGGGTGAGCTGGGCGTCCTCGGCGAACCAGCACACCATCGCGTCGATATCGCGGTCGGTGTTCGGGCGGTTGTTCGGGCGGCAGATCAGATCGCCGCGGGAGATGTCCAGCTCGTCGGCGAGCTGGATGGTGACCGCCTGCGGCGGGAAGGCTTCCGCGACCGGTGCGCCGCCCGGTCCCCAGATCGCCTCCACGGTGGTGGTGAAACCCGAAGGCAGCACGGCCACTTCGTCGCCCGGCTTGAAGACGCCGCCCGACACGGTGCCCGCGTAGCCACGGAAGTCCTGCGCGTGCCTGCGGGTGACGTACTGCACCGGGAAGCGCGCGTCGATCAGGTTGCGGTCGGAGGCGATGTGCACCTCTTCGAGATGGTGCAGCAGGGGAGTGCCCTCATACCACGGCATGCTCGCGCCGCGATGCACGATGTTGTCGCCGTGCAGCGCCGACACCGGCACGAAGGTCAGATCGGAGACGTCGAGTTTGGAGGCCCACCGCGCGAACTCCTCGCGGATCTCCTCGAATCGCTCCTGCGACCAGTCCACCAGGTCCATCTTGTTCACGCACAGCACCAGGTGCGGGATGCCGAGCAGGCCGGCCAGGAACGCGTGCCGACGGGTCTGCTCCACCACGCCTTTGCGGGCGTCCACCAGGATCAGCGCCAGGTCGGCGGTGGAGGCGCCGGTCACCATGTTGCGGGTGTACTGGACGTGGCCGGGGGTGTCGGCGATGATGAATTTTCTTCTGGGCGTGGCGAAGTAGCGGTGTGCCACGTCGATGGTGATGCCCTGTTCGCGTTCGGCGCGCAGGCCGTCGGTGAGCAGGGCGAGGTTCGGATAGTCGTCGCCGCGGTCGCGGCTGGTGCGCTCCACCGCGGCGAGCTGGTCGGTGAAGAGGGTCTTGGAGTCGAACAGCAGCCGGCCGATCAGGGTCGATTTGCCGTCGTCGACGCTGCCCGCAGTGGCGAGGCGCAACAGTGTGGTCGTCATCAGAAGTAGCCTTCGCGTTTGCGGTCTTCCATGCCTGCCTCGGAGATGCGGTCGTCGGCGCGGGTGGCGCCGCGCTCGGTGACCCGTGCCGCGGCGACCTCGGCGACCACCTCCGCGGGGGTGGCCGCGGTGGATTCGACGCAGCCGGTGCAGGTCGCGTCGCCGACGGTGCGGAAGCGCACGGTGGCCTCGTAGGGCTGCTCGCCGTCGAGCAGTTCGAGGAAACGGGTGTGCGCCAGCAGCATTCCGTCGCGCTGCACCACCGGCCTGCGGTGGGCGTAGTACAGCGGGGGCAGCTCGATATCCTCGGCGGCGATGTAGCTCCAGATGTCGAGTTCGGTCCAGTTCGACAGCGGGAACACCCGGATGTGCTCGCCCGCGCGGTGCCTGCCGTTGTAGAGGTTCCACAGTTCGGGGCGCTGCCTGCGCGGATCCCACTGGCCGTACTCGTCGCGGAAGCTGAACACCCGCTCCTTGGCGCGGGCCTTCTCCTCGTCGCGGCGCGCGCCGCCGAAGACCGCGTCGAACGATCCTTCCTGGATCGAGCGCAGCAGCGTCGTGGTCTGTAGCCGGTTGCGAGAGGCGCGCGGCCCGGTCTCCTCGACCACCCGTCCCGCGTCGATGTCGTCCTGCACTCGTCCTACGACCAGACGCAGCCCCAAGCGGGCCACTGTCGCGTCACGGTAGGCGATCACCTCGTCGAAGTTGTGCCCGGTGTCGATGTGCAGCACCGGGAACGGCAGCGGCGCGGGCCAGAAGGCCTTGGCCGCCAGATGCAGCATCACCACCGAGTCCTTGCCGCCGGAGAACAGCAACACCGGGCGTTCGAATGTCGCTGCCACTTCACGGAATATGTGCGCCGACTCGGCCTCGAGCGCGTCCAGATGGGGCAGCTCGTAGGTGCTCGCCGTCGACTTCGCATACTGGCTCACACCGCAAAACTAGAACACGTTTCGGTCTTTGGTCAATGGCTTGAGCCCGGCTTGTGCCCGCCGGAGTTCGCCGTCACCGCGTCGGCGGCGGCCACCAGCGCGGCGCCTCGCCTGGCGATCTCGGCCCCGGTGACCGACCGGCCGACGTACATCGTGAGCACCATGTTCTGCCTGCCGTCGCCGTCGTAGGTCGGGGCCGCGAGCAGGCTCACCGCGTGCTCCTTGCGGGGGCGCAGATCCGCGCCCAGATACACCCGCTCGCCGAGGCTCGTCACCAGCTCGCCGACCAGTTCGCGCAGCTCGGGCGGCAGATCGCGGTCGGCGACCCCGGCCAGCAGCGAGTACAGCCGCCGTCCGGCCGTGGTCATGCTCTCCACGAGGAACCCGCGCTCGCGGCACTCGGCGACGACCTGGCGCAGGCGCGCCTCGTCCTGTCGCAACGGCACCGCCGACGGCTTGGCCAGCCAGGCGTCGAAGGCCGCGTCGATGTCCCAGAGCACGTACATCAGGCCGACCGGTGGCGCGAAATGGTAGGCCGCGCCCACCTTCACCAGGCCGGGACCGGTGCTCTCCAGCACCATGATCTGCTCGCCGACCACCGCCGACGCCGTGCAGGTCGTGTGGTACCGCGCGGACAGTTTCTCCAGCTCGACGCGCGCGAGCGCGGAGATGGCGAAGCTGTCCTGCGCCGCCCGTCCGGCCGCGATCAGCGCCGGTCCGAGCCCGTAGGTGCGGGTATCGGCGTCGCGCGTCAGGTAGCCGCCCGCGGTGAGTTCGGTCAGGATGCCCAGGCAGGTCGGTTTGGCCAAGTCGAGTTCGCGGGCGAGCTCGGAGAGCCCGAAGCGTTTCCCGCGCTGCTCGACGAAGAAATCGAGGACCTGAACCACCCGCGCGGTGGGTGCGGACCGACGGCCGACCATTGACCACTCCTAGAACACGTTCTAATCTTGCCTTGATCGAAATGTACCAGAGCGGTACATATATGGAATACCGGAGAGAGCCTCTTGCTGACACAGCCGTTCGCGGACGCCATCGCCGCCGCCGAGCAGATCATCACCGGAGCCGCGCACATCCGCACCGAACAGGACCTCGTCGAGGGCTACGACTACCTGGCGGGCAGCATCCGCGCGTCGTTGCAGATGGCCTGGGCATACGAGCTGGACTTCCCGTTCTTCGTGATGTCCACCGGGCCCTACACCAAGATGGGATTGGACAACCCCGACACCCTCTATTTCCACGCCTATCTGCGGCCGGACGCGGATTACGTGGTGACCGGAACCCGCGGCACCACCCGCGACCTGAGCTTCCAGGTGCTCAACGGCAACTACTCGCCGGTGGACGTGCCCGACAGCCTCACCGCCTTCGACGACCGCGAGCTCGACATCCGCCCTGACGGCAGCTACGAGCTCCGCTTCGGACCGGGCGAAGCGGGCCCGGGATACGTTCATCTCGGCGCCGACGCGGCGATGCTGGTGGTGCGCGAGGTCCACAGCGATTGGGCCACCGAGAAGGCGGGCACGATCCGCATCCAGCGGGTCGACCGCATCGGTGACGCGCCGCCGCCGCTGACCAAGGACGTGCTGACCAAGCGGTACGGCGTCGCGGGCAAGATGCTGGTGTCGCGGCTGAAGACCTTCCTCGCCTTCCCGGAGTGGTTCTACCTGAACCTGCCGGTGAACACGCTGACCGAGCCGAGGCCGACGCCGGGCGGGCTCAGCACACAGTTCTCCTCGGTGGGTCACTACGACCTGGACGACGACCAGGCCATGATCATCACGGTGCCGAAGTCCGACGCGCCCTACCAGGGCTTCCAGCTCGGCAGCATGTGGTACCTGTCGCTGGACTACATCAACCACCAGACCAGCCTCACCGCCGACCAGGCGCACGTGGACCCGGACGGGATGATCCGGCTGGTGGTCAGCGAGCGCGATCCCGGTCTGGCCAACTGGATCGAGCGCACCGGGCACGCCAGGGGTTATCTGCAATTCCGCTGGCAGCGGCTGTCGAGGGAGATGAAACCGGACGACGGGCCCACCGTGGAGCTGGTCTCGGTCGCCGATCTGCCGAATCGCCTGCCCTTCTACGAGCAGGCCCGGGTCACGCCGGAGCAGTGGCGTACGCGGATCGCGGCGCGGCAAGTCGCCGTCGCGGAAAGGATGCTCGGCTGATGCTGTTGCGGGACAAAGTGGTCGTCGTCTCCGGCGTAGGGCCGGGATTGGGGCGCGCGATCGCCGTGCAGAGCGCGAAAGCGGGCGCGGACGTGGTGCTGGCCTCCCGGACCGAGTCGCGGCTGACCGAGGTGGCCGCGGAGATCACCGCACTGGGCAGGCGCGCGGTGGTCGCGCCCACCGACATCAACGACGAGGCCGCCGCGGCCGATCTGGTGGAGACCGCGCGCAGCGCGTTCGGCAAGGTGGACACGCTGGTGAACAACGCGTTCGCCATCCCGCCCATCGTCGATCTCGCCGATGTCGACTTGGACCAGGTGCGGGCGGGCTTCGAGACGAACGTGCTGGCCGCATTGCGCCTGACCAGGCTGTTCGTGCCCGCCCTCACCGAGACCAAGGGTTCGGTCGTGATGATCAACTCGGCTGTGCTGCGCCACTCGCGGCGGACCTTCGGGCCGTACAAGATGGCGAAGGCCAGCCTGCTCGCGCTGGCGCAGAGCCTGGCCACCGAACTCGGGCCGAAAGGTATCCGGGTGAATTCCGTCGCGCCCGGCTATATCTGGGCCGACAACCTGAAGTGGTACTTCAACTACCTGGCGCAGCAGCGGGGGATCACCCCAGAGGAGGTCTACGACGAGACCGCGAAGACCACCGACCTGCGCAAGCTCCCCGAACCCGACGAGATCGCCGACGCTGTCGTGTTCTTCGCGTCCGACATGGCCCGCGCGATCACCGGCGCGTGCCTGGACGTCAACGCCGGCGAATACCACCACTAGGAGATGACCGTGATCGGTAGGGACGATGTCGGCACCGTCGATGACCTGCATGCTTCCGCGACCAAGGTGGTCGGGCTGGACGACTTCGGGACCGATGACTATCGCGAGGGGCTCGAGGTGCTGCTCGAGTCGTATGCGAAGGACGCCGCACTCACCCCGTTCGGCAACAAGGTCAACCGCGCCTTCCTGCGCGGCGCCCTGATCGCCCGCCTGCTCAGCGAGGCGGCCTGGCGGCAGCACCCGCAGCACGCCGACGTGGCGATCGAACGGCCGATCTTCGTGACCGGTCTGCCGCGCTCGGGCACGACGGCGGTGCACCGTCTGCTCAACGCCGACCCCGCGCACCAAGGGCTGGAGATGTGGCTGACCGAGATGCCGCAACCGCGCCCGCCGCGGGAGACGTGGGCGAGTGACCCGGTGTACCAGCGCCTGGCGGCCGCCTACGACAAGCACCACGTCGAACACCCGGAATTCATGGGCGTCCATCACATTTCGGCCGACCAGGTCGAGGAGTGCTGGCAGCTGTTGCGGCAATCGGCCATGTCGGTGTCCTACGAGTGCCTGGCCTACCTGCCCACCTACTCCGAGTGGTTGCGCGACCGGGATTGGACGCCCGCCTACCGCAGGCACCGGCGCAACCTCCAGCTGATCGGCTTGCCGGACGCGGGCAAACGGTGGGTGCTGAAGAACCCGAGCCACCTGTTCGCGCTGGACGCCATCTTCGAGGTCTATCCGGACGCGCTGGTCATCCAGATGCACCGCGATCCGCGCACCATCATCGCGTCGGTGTGCAGCTTGAACGAGCAGGCGTCGGCGGGCTGGTCGGAGAAATTCCGTGGTCCGGTGGTGGGCGCGGCACAACTGGATCTGTGGGCGCGGGGCGCGGAGCGATTCCTCGCCGACCGCGAGCGCTTCGCCGCGGGGCAGTTCTGCGACGTCGACTACGACGAGTTCGTCGCCGACCCGATCGGCACCGTCGAGTCGATCTACCGGCGCTTCGAGCTACCGCTGACCGAGGAGGCGAGCGCCGCGATGACCGCGCTGCACGCGCAGAGCACCACGGGCGCGGCGCGTCCGGCGCACCGCTACACCCTCGGCGACTTCGGGCTGACCGCCGAGCAGGTGGACGCGCGGTTCGCCGCGTACCGGGAAGCGCATTTCCCCGGGCGGTGATCACTCGGCGCCCGCCGGTCGTCCGGCACGACCGGCGCGCGCTGAACGTGCTTGCGGCGCACGCATTTCACGCGTATTTGCAATGAATGCACGCGCGGCGACTCCGGGGTCGTGCGCCTTGCCTCTACCTGCACTCTTTCGATCGATCCGGATTTCCGGCTGGGACAGGGCAATTCATGCATTGGTGCACGGTGCGCCATTCGCGACCGCACTCGTGGGGCGGGAGTCCATCGCCAACGCTCGGGGGAAGACCTGGGCCGCAATTACTCTCGGCGATGGTCCGGCCGCTGCGGGCGGGTAGTCGCGTCAGCGCGTAGGTCTGCGCGTGTCGACCGGTAACCGGGTCGCTTCACCATGCGTGAGTGACACGGACGGAACATGGGCGGCCAGGAAGCCGACGATCCCGGTCCGCGACCGCGCGTCGTGCCGTGGCGCGTCAGGGCTGTCCGGGCTCGAGCACGATGAACAAGCCGTTCGCCTCCGCGCACAGCCGGTCGCCGTTGTGCAGGGTGGCCCGCACGTAGACTTTGCGACCCTCCTGCCGCTCGGCCCACGCGCGCACCTTCAGCTCGGTGTTCAACGGGGTGATCGAGCGGTAGTCGACGGTGAGCGAGGCGGTTCTGGTGACCGAGCCGGAGTGCACCGCGGCCGCCATGCCGAGCAGGTCGTCGAAGGCGATGGCGATCTGGCCGCCGTGGGCGGCGCTGTTGCCGCCGAGGTGGAAGGTGCGGAAGGTGAGGCGCGCGTCGACGCCCTGCCGGTCGACGTGGTCGATGACGAACGGCGGCAGCGTGATGTTGCCGCGGGCGGGCAGGTCGAAGCGGGTCCAGTTGGGCGTCGACCACTCGTCCACCACGGCCGCGTCGAGCTTGTCGTTGAGCTCTTTGAGGATGCCGATGGCCTCCACCGCCAGTTCGTCGGAGGGGGAGGTCAGCCGGACCCGGTCCATCAGGCCGCGCACCTGCTCGATGAACTGTCCGTAGTGCGGCCCGCCGCGGGAGATGTCGTCCTTGGCGGCTTCGTGCGCGGCGATCAGCTCGGTCATCGGCCGGAACCCGCCCTCGTGGTGTTCCTTGCTCGGCAGCGAGTCGCCGGCCTGCGGTTCGTTCATAAGAACAAGTTATCGGTTGCCCGGGGAATGCTCGCCGGGCGGGTGCCGCGTGCGTCGCCGCACGCGCGCACCGCATAGGCTGATGCGCGGCCGGGTATCGCGTTTTCGCGGGTGGTACCGGCACGATTCGGGCGGGTGGGCAGTGCGACTCGGCCGCGATCGACCTCTGACCGCTCCGGCTGGCGAAAGGCTCTGTGTGCATGGGTATCACCGCGGTCGTCTTCGACATGGACGGCGTACTGATCGACTCCGAGCCGGTCTGGGAACTGGTGCGGCGCGGCTATGTCGCGGAGAAGGGCGGCCGGTGGCTGCCCGACACCCAGCAGCGGCTGATGGGGATGAGCACCGGTGAGTGGTCGGCCTATCTGAGCGGCGACCTCGGCGTCGGCGAGCCGCCGGAGATCGTGGCGCGGGAAGTGATCGAGCGGATGGCCGAGCGCTATGACGACGGCGTGCCGTTGCTGGCCGGGGCCGTCGAGGCCGTACAGCGGATCAGCGAGCACTGGCCGCTCGGGCTGGCCAGTTCGTCGCCGCGCGCCCTGATCGACACCGTGCTCGGCCGGACCGGCCTGATCGAGTATTTCACCGTCACCTTCTCCACCGAGGAGGTCGACCGCGGCAAGCCCGCTCCGGACGTCTACTCGACGGTCGCGACGTTCCTGCGTCAACGGCCGACCGACTGTGTGGCAGTGGAGGATTCCAGCAACGGCCTGCGCTCGGCCCATGCGGCGGGCATGCGAGTCATCGCCGCGCCGCGCCCGGAGTATCCGCCCGCTTCCGACGCGCTGGGACTGGCCTCCCGAGTCATCTCCTCGCTCGACGAACTCACCCCTGCGCTGATCACCGGCTGATCCGCGGACCGGGCACCCGCGCAGGTCAAGGACGGTAGGAGATCAGCAGGGTCCGGACGGCGGCGGTCAGGTCGTCCTCCAGCCAGCCGGGCAGTGACGGAGCGTGGGCGTGGCGGCGCAGCGCCGCATAGGGGAGATCGACGACCGCCCGGGAGATCGCGTCGAGCTCGCGGTCACCGTCGCGGCCGAACAGCGCGGCGGCGATGCGGCGCAGATGCTCGATCAACGGGGCGTTCATCGTGGCCAGCGTGGCGCGGAACTCGGCGTCCGGTCCGCCGTCGAGGAGATCGCTGGGACGCAGCTCGAGCAGGAGCTTGGCGTCCTCGGGTAGTTCGCGCCCGAACCGCAAGGCCGCCCGCGCCATCGCGACACCGGCCTCGACCGGGTCCGGTTCGTCCGCCACGGCGAGGGTGCCGTCCTGAAAGCGGCGCAGCGCGCGCAACCACGCCGCGGTGAGCACGCCGTTGCGGTTGCCGAACCGGTGATACAGGGTGCCGACCGGCGCGCCGCTGGCCTCGGCGATGGCCGACACGCTGGTCGCGCGCGGTCCCTCGGCCAGCGCCAGGGTGCGCGCTGCGTCGAGGATCACGTCGGTGTCGTGCTTGCGGGGTGGGGCCATGTACTAGTACGTTCCTTCTATATGGAGCGTTTGTCCTATATAGATGAGCATGCCAGATCGGTCGAGGCGAATCGTGATCGGGCGTGGAAGGCGGTGGTGAAAGTGGTGTGTAAAGACCCGCACGATCCCGCCGCGGCGCCGACCGGCTTCGTGCTGGATTCCGCCGAGGAACCGCGCCGGTTGGCGCTGCGCGGGCAACACTGGTTCTCGAAATACGCGCTGATCTTCGAACTGGACGAGGAAGGACCCAGCCGCACCCGCGTTCGCGCCCGCAGCTACGGGGACTTCCCCGGCCTGCATGGCCGGATCTACCGCGCGCTGGTCATCGGGACCGGATGCCACCGGGTGGTGGTGCGGCAGATGCTGCGCCGAATCGCGGCGGCGGCATGATCCCGGCAACGGTGTGGGGCGCCACCGAGGCCGAGCGCGAAGCACCCCTGCCGTGCGACGACCGGCAGCCCGGCGGGGTTCAGGCCGACCGGGCGATCAGCATCGACGCGCCTCCCACCCTCGTCTACGCCTGGCTGTGCCAGTTGCGCGTCGGTCCGTACAGCTACGACCTGCTGGACAACTTCGGCAGACGCAGTCCGCGCCTGCGCGACCCGATGCTCACCGAACTGGAAGTGGGCCAACGGTTCATGTCCCAGTTCGAGCTGGTCTCCTTCGTCCTGGGCAGACACATCACCCTGGTCGCGGACAAGATATGCGTCACCTACGCGGTGCGTCCCGAAGGTGGGGGAACCCGGCTCGTGGTGCGGATACGCTTCGGCGGGCCGAAACTGCTCGCGGCGGCGCTGGCCCTCGGTGACGTGCTCATGATGCGCAAGCAACTGCTGACGCTGAAGGAACTCGCCGAAGCCGAACACCGCACCGGTTCGGCGGCCTCCCCCGAGCCACCGCAACGTTGACGCGCCACGTCGGCATCGAGTCATCGCGATGCCCGGCGACACACTGGCAGCCGGCGCCCGCGTCCAGCTGTGACTCGGTGCGCAGCCGCGCCGATGTCGATTCGAGCGCGAGGGATGATCCGACGACAGAACCTCGCGCTCAGCGGCGACGTTCCACCAGGTCGAACTTCCGCTGCTCGAAACCTTCCGGCACGGTGTCGCGCACCGAGATCAGAGCGTCCGCCCAAGCGCCGAGGAGGGTGTGGTCGCCGGAGGTGTGGCATTGCTCCGGCGCGGGTTCGGCGGTGAGCAAGGGAAGCGGGTGGATGCGGTGGCGGGCCTGGTTCTCCAGCACCGTGGCTTTGTCCATGAAGATCCGAAGGTCGTGATTGAGCAGGTAGCGGCCGACCGCGCCGTGTTCCGGTGGCACCAGCGCCGCAACGGAACTTGCTGTCCGGTAAGTGTTTTCGTTGTCCTGCCCGCGCCGTGGCGCTTCCCGTCCCGCCCAAACGACCCTGGTGGGCTGCCAGAGCAGTCGTTCGATCCCTTGAACGAGGTGGTTGCCGATCCTGGCGTGTTCCATCAGCCTGGCGCCGACGTCCACATAGCCGAGCAGGCGGTGGTCGCCGGTGCGGAGTACTGCTCGATACAGCTGCCACACGTAACCGTATTCCCTTCGGTGGTAGTCGATTTCGTTGCATGCTCACACGCGTTTGCGGTGTGGCGATTACAACGGCGTTACCACCGTGGTGCGGCTAGTCGGCCTCCGCGCACGCCGAAGCACGGTGGAGCAGAAGGGCTCGCTCGGAGGCGTTGCCGGTGAGTTCGGCCGCGCGAGCGAATTCGGTGCGTGCCTGGGCGTACCGGCCCAGCCGGGCGAGCAGATCACCGCGCACGGCGTAGCGAAGGTGATAGTTGTCCAGGGCGCCCGTAGCGGTGAGTGCGTCCACCAGCTCCAACCCCGCTGCGGGGCCGTGTATCCGGCTCACCGCCACGGCGCGGTTGAGCTCGATGACAGGAGAGGGAAAGCGTTGTGCGAGAACGGCATACAATCCGGCGATGCGCCGCCAATCGGTCTCTTCCGGCGTCGCGGCCATCGCATGCACCGCGGCGATCGCGGCTTGCAGGGCGTACCGGCCCGGCGGCCGCCTGCGCTCGCGCGCCGAACTGTTCGCCCGTCCGAGGGCGGCCAGTCCGCGCCGGATCAGCAGACGATCCCAGCGGGAGCGGTCCTGCTCGTCGAGCAGGACGATGACCTCGGTGGGGCCGGTGCGCGCGTGCAGGCGGGAAGCCTGCAGCTCCAATAGCGCTGCCAGACCGGGCGTTTCCGGCTCGGCGGGCAACAACTCGGCGAGCATGCGGGCCAGACGCAACGCGTCCTGGCACAGCTCCACCCGCATCCAGTCCTCGCCCGCCGTCGCGGCATACCCCTCGTTGAAGACGAGATAGACCACCGCCAGCACCGAGGCCAACCGTTCACCCAGCTCCGGCTCGCCCGGGACCTCGTAGGGAATCCGCTTGTCGGCGATGGTGCGTTTCGCGCGCACGATTCGTTGCGCCACCGTCGATTCCGGCACGAGGAACGCCCTGGCGATCTCTCCGGTGGTCAGCCCACCGAGCAGCCGCAGCGTCAGCGCCACCCGGGCCGGCTCGGGTAGCGCCGGATGGCAGGCGGTGAACATCATCCGCAGCAGGTCGTCCTCCACCGGGTGATGGTCCGCGCCGGATGGCGGCGGCTGCTCGGTCACGATATCGCGACCGAGCAGCTCCAGCTTGCGGGCGAGGGTCCGGTTGCGGCGCACCAGATCGATCGCCCGGTGCTTGGCGGTGAGCATGAGCCAGCCGCCCGGATTCGGCGGCACGCCCGCGCTCGGCCACTGCTCCAGTGCCGCGACCAAGGCATCCTGCGCCAGCTCTTCGGCAGCGCCCAGGTCGCCGACCATTCGAGTGAGCCCGGCGACCAATCGGGGCCACTCCATCCGGGTCGCCGCCTCGACGGCGCGTCGCGCCGACTCCGCTGACCGCTGCCCGCTCATCCGCCGGACTCGATCAGGCGGGCTCGTCGATGCGCCGCAACTCGACCTCGATGTCCCATTGCGGGCCGTGCGCACCGAGGAAACGCGAGGTCCATTCCACCGCCTCCTCCTTCGACTTGACCTGCAGAAGGGAGTATCCGCCGACTACCTCCTTGGATTCGGTGAAGGGGCCGTCCAGCACGGTCTGCCTGCCACCGGACTGCCTGACCTTGGTGGCCTCGGTGATCGGGCGCAGGCCGTTGGTGTCCAGCAGCACACCCGCCTTGGTCATCTCCTCGATCACCTTTCCAACCTGCTCGAACAGTGCCTCGTCCGGCTGCGGCGCGGTGGCGGGGTCCACGTGGATGAGCATCATGTATCGCATCTGGGCATCCTCGGTCGATGTGTCGTCAGGATCGGTCGATCCTCACATCACTGCATCGAACGAGCACCGTCCGAATCGACATGCGAGGGCCACGCGGTGGTTCTGCGCGCCGCGCGTGCGGTCCAGCGGCCCTCGTCGTAGCGGACCTCGACCGGGTGCGCGAACGCGGCGCTGACGTTCTCGGTGGTGATCGTCTCCGGCGCCGGGCCTGCCGCGACGGTGTGGCCGTCGGCGATGAGCAGCGCGTGGGTAGTCGTGCTGGGAAGTTCCTCCAAATGGTGGGTGACCAGGATGGAGGCGACGTCGGGATGGGTGCGGTCCAGTGTGTCGAGGGTGTCCAGCAGTTGCTCGCGCGCGGCCACGTCCAAACCGGTGGACGGCTCGTCGAACAGCAGCAGCCGGGGTTGCGCGATCAGCGCGCGAGCGATGAGCGTGCGGCCGCGTTCACCTTGGCTCAGCGTGGGCCAGACCTCGTCCGCCTTTCCCGTCAAACCGACGGTGTCGATGATCGCGTCGGCTCGGTCGAGCTGGTCGGCCGTCGGCGCCCAGCGCATCGGGGTGTCGATCGTCGCGGTCAGGCCGGTCAGCACCACCTCGCGAATGGTCAGCGGAGAGCGCAGCGGATGGCGGGGGTCGACCTGGCCGATGTCGCGGCGCAGCCGCTGCAATTCGACGCGGCCGAGTTCCGCCCCGAGCACGCGGACCGACCCCGAGGTCGGGAAGGTCACCGCACCGCAGAAGCCGAGCAACGTGCTCTTTCCCGCGCCGTTGGGACCCAGCAGCGCCCAGCGTTCGCCGGCGCGCACCGTCAGCGAGATCCCATTGATGATCTTCTTGCCGTCGCGGCGGAAGGTCACGTCGGACAGTTCGAGCACCGGAGTGGTCACGCGAAAGCCTCTCTCAGGGTGGTCAGGTGCGCGCGGCTGTGCTCGGCCGCGGCGGCGGGGTCGCGGGCGGCGATCGCGTCGGCCAGCCGCTCGTGCGCGGCGTGGTCCGCGGACTCCGACGGCACCGGGCGGATCTTCAGCATGTCGATCATCGCCAGCCGCAGCCGGGGCAGAAAGCTGTCGAACAGCTGGGTGAGCACGTCGTTGTGAGCGGCGACGATGACGGCCCGGTGAAATGCCATATCGGCGTCGACGTGCTCGGGCGCCGACTCCCCGTGCGCCGCACGCGCGGCCAGTGCCCGGCGGATCGCCCGCAGGTCGGCGGGAGTCCGCCGCCGCGCGGCCAGTGCGGCGGCCTCGGCCTCGATGGCGATGCGCGCCTCGATCACCGAGGCGATGGTGGCGCGGCGCAGCACGGCGTCCCACTCCTCGGGCACGTCCAGTGCGGTCACGAAGACGCCCGCGCCTTGGCGGCTGTCCAGCACGCCCTTGCCCGCCAGCTCGCGGATCGCCTCGCGCAGCGTCGAGCGTCCGACCCCCAGCTGCGCGGCCAGTGTCGTCTCGCCCGGCAGGCGGTGACCAAGCGGCCATTCGCCCGCCCGGATCCGGGTGAGCAGCAACTCGGCCGCCTGGGCGGCCAGGGGATGGCGCCGTACCTGCGAGATCATCAGGACCAGGACCTCTCTACTTGTCTGAGGAGTCGTGTTACAGTCTGCCATCATGCGCACCATGCTCCTGCTTAGCCGCCACGGCGGGGCCTGAACGACCGGCCCCCCGCCGTGGGGCTTCGTCGTGGCCGGTCACTTCGTCGTGACGGCCGCAACGGCCAGGAAGCAGACCCATGACCACCGCATTCCCCAGCATCGACACACCCGTGGGCGACGTACCGGATCAGGCTCCGGCGTGGAATCGTCAGCGGCATTCCCAAATGCCCTCGCATCGCTACCGTGACATCTACCAGCGCGTGGAAGTGCCGCTCACGCAGAGGCATTGGCCCGACGCCAGGATCACCCGGGCGCCCCTGTGGGTGCCGGTCGACTTGCGCGACGGCAACCAAGCCCTCGCCGAGCCGATGGACCCGGCGCGCAAGCGGCGCTTCTTCGAACTCATGATCGCCATGGGTTACAAGGAGATCGAGGTGGGCTATCCCTCGGCCTCCCAAACCGACTTCGACTTCGTCCGGCTCATCGCCGAGGACGATCTCGCACCCGAGGACGTGACGATCGTCGTCTTCACCCCGGCGCGTCGCGATCTCATCGCGAGCACCGTGGCCTCCATCCGGGGCATACCCAACGACGTCGTGATCCACATGTACACCGCCACGGCTCCCGCTTGGCGCGACATCGTGCTCGGCAAGGACCGCGCGGCGCTGCGCGAGCTGATCCTCGACGGCGGCCGTGCCGTGCTGGCCGGCGCCGGGGACCTGCCGAACGTGCGATTCGAGTTCTCACCCGAGGTGTTCAATCTGACCGAGCCCGATTACGTGCTCGACATCTGCGACCGGATGACCACGTTGTGGGACGCCACCGTGCGGCGGCCGGTCATCTTGAACCTGCCTGCCACCGTCGAGGTCGCCACCCCGAACGTCTATGCCGATCAGATCGAATACATGCACCGCAATCTGGCCCGCCGCGACAGCGTGATCCTGTCGGTGCACCCGCACAACGATCGCGGCACCGGCATCGCGTGCGCCGAGCTGGCGGTGCTCGCGGGCGCGCAACGCGTCGAGGGCTGCGTCTTCGGCAACGGTGAACGCACCGGCAACGTCGACATCGCCACGCTGGCGCTGAACCTGCATGCCCAAGGTGTGGACCCGATGATCGACTTCTCCGACATCGACGAGATCCGCCGCACCGTCGAATACTGCACGCGCATGCCGATTCACGAACGTCACCCGTACGTCGGCGACCTGGTGCACACCGCGTTCTCCGGCACCCATCAAGACGCCATCAAGAAGGGAATGGCAGAGCATCGCGCCCGCGCCGCCGCGACGGGCATCGAGGAGCGGGAACTCGACTGGCACGTGCCGTATCTGCCGATCGACCCCACCGACCTCGGCCGCGGCTACGACGGGGTGATCCGGGTCAACTCCCAATCCGGCAAGGGCGGCATCGCCTATCTGCTGCACACCGAGTACGGCATGGACCTGCCGCGGCGCTTGCAGATCGATTTCGCCGGACACGTCCAGGGGCTCGCCGACGACACGGGGGTCGAGATCACCGCCGCCGAACTGCTCGAGCTGTTCGAGGCGATCTACTGCGAGGACCAGTCGTGGCTGGACTTGAAGGAGTGGCGCACCAGCGGCGATGGTGCGGAGGCGCTCACCGAGATGACGCTGACCGTCGACGGGGTCGCCCACCATATACGCCGCGGCGGCGGCGGTCCTGTCGCGGTGCTGACCGAAGCGCTGGCCGCAGCCGGATACCCCATCGAAGTGCTCGGCCTGACCCAGCAGTCGATCGAGCGAGGCAACGACAGCGCCGCGATCACCTATCTGGAATATCGCAGCGGCGAACACACCGGATGGTCCTGCGGCCGGAGCGATTCCGTACTGGCGGCATCATTGGCCGCCGTGGTGCGTGCCGCTGGGCGCTCGGCGCGACGATGATCGTCTGACGCGACCGGTCCAGCGGCGTTCAGCGGCCGGTGGACCCGATCGGGGTGCTCGGGCGGGCCGGCACCTCGATCGGGCCGGGTCCGGTTCGCGATCGAAACCGGATCCGATGAATACGGGTGGAAGCGGCCGGTGGCCCGTCAGTCGCCGGTGAGACCGTCGATCCGCTGCCGCAACAGGTCCGCGTGACCGTTGTGCCGGGCGTATTCCTCGATCATGTGCAGGTATACCCAGCGCAAGGTGTAGACGTCGTCGCTCCAGCGATGGCGGAAGGTGTGGTCCAGCGGCAAGGCCGCGACGGCCGCGTCCGCTTCAGCGATCTCGGCCCGGAAGGCAGCGAAGGCCGCCTCCGGGTCGGCGTCGGCGATGTCGACGAAGTCGCCGTCCGGATTGTCCTCGGAGCAATAGACGTATCCGAGTTCCCGGCCCGCCGCGGCACGCCGGAACCAGCCGCGCTCGACCTCGGTCAGGTGCCGGACGAGGCCGAGCAGCGACATGGTCGACGGCTCGACGGAGCGCGCGCGAAGCTGGTCGCCGTCGAGCCCGGCGCACTTCCACAGCAGTGTGTCGCGGTGCCGGTCGAGCCATGCCCGCAGCATGGTGCGCTCGTCGGCGACCAGTGGCGCTTCGGTGCGTTCGATGTCGGGCGCGATCCACCTCACGCGCTCGACCATAGCCTCGCCCGGATCCATCGAGCACACGAATTTCCGCCTCAGAACATGCCGTGCGGTATTCGATCGGGTTCGGGCACCGGTTGGACGACATCCCAATGCTCCACGATCTTCCCGTCGACGAACCGCCAGATGTCGACGACCGCTTCGGCGGGCTCATCCGGCGGGATCATGCGGTAGTGCGTGACCACGTACTCGTCGTCGGCGATCACCCGCGCCAGCTCGAGCCGGGACGCGGCCACGGGCGCCTGCGCGATGAACTCGATGAAGGCGTCCTTCCCGGAGGGGTTTCCGGGGCTGTGCTCGAGGAAGTCTTCGTGCAGCAGCGTTCGCAGCACGTCGATGTTGCCCGCCGCGAATTCCCTGAAGCATCGCAGGACCAGTTCCTTGTTGCGTAGTGCCACGTTGTTGTCGTTCGTCATGCCGCCGAGACTGGCAGCGGGCCGACAGAAGTGTCGATTACCTGCCATGTAATGGCGGTACGACCCCGCCGTCGCGATACTGGGCCGATGAACGGTGACCGACCGGTAGGCGAGCTGCTGCGCGAGTGGCGGCACCGGCGGAAGTTGAGTCAGCTCGATCTGGCCATTCAGGCGGACGTGTCCGCCCGGCACGTCAGTTTCGTCGAGACCGGCCGCACGATTCCCAGCCGATCCATGGTGCTGCACCTGGCCGAACAGCTCGACATCCCGCTGCGCGAACGCAACCGAGTGCTGCTCGCCGCCGGACACGCTCCCGAGTTCCAGCGCCGCGATTGGACCGATCCCGCGCTACGGCGCGCCCGTTCCGCCGTACAGCGAGTCCTGCATCTGCACGAACCCTTTCCAGCGCTGGCCGTGGACCAGCGCTGGAATCTCGTACAGGCCAACGACTGCGTCGGTGTCTTCTTCGGCGACGTCGATCCGGATCTGCTCGAACCTCCGGTCAACATGATGCGGCTCGGTCTGCACCCACGGGGATTCGCCTCCCGGCTGCGCAATCTCGAACAGGTCCGGGCCTTCCTGCTGCCCCGCCTGGCGCGCCAGGTCACGGCGACCGGAGATGCCGAACTCGCGGCTCTGCAGGAGGAACTGTGGGGCTACGGCGCCCCGGGGAGTGCCGACAGCGACCCCGCGGACATCATGTTGCCGATCCGGCTGCGCCACCGCGACGCCGAACTCTCGTTCTTCAGCACGATCACCACCTTCGGCGCGGCTTTCGACATCACGCTCGACGAGGTCGCGGTCGAAGCGTACTTCCCTGCCGACGACGAAACAGCCGCCTATCTGCGCGGGCTTGCCGACGCCGCCCGGTAGCGCACAGTCGGGTCATCCCGGCGCGGTGAATCGCGGCGCGGTCGAGCCGCGCAGATGTCCGGCGGGCAGCTTGCGGCCGCAGAGTACGAGCAGCAGATCCTGAGCCGAACCCGACAGCACCGTGCCGGAGCCGTAGCTGAAGTCCAGGTCGTCGGCGCGCAGTTCGACACCGCCGAGTTCAGCTCCGAACAGCTTGACGGTCTTCGGATCGATCGTGTCCAGGACCAAGCGCATCCGATCATCCGGCACCCGGCGGTCCAGGCCGAGCGCGACGGTGATGTCCAGGCCGTGGATCACGTCGTGACTCAACGCGTTGGACAGTCCGCCGCCCGGTGGCCGCCAGGGGTGATCGACGTTGTCCCACAGCGATTTCAGCAGATCCGACGCGCTGAGCGTGGCGGCGTCCACCCGGGCGGTGCGGTCGGCCATGCGATTGAAGTTGCCGAACGCCGCCAGCATCCCCAGCGCGAAGCGGGCACTCGACAGCCGATACGGCATGGTGATGTGCGCGACCACTTCGCGTACCCGCCAGCCCGCGCACAGCGTCGGCGCGTCCCAGCTCGCGGCATCCAGCCCGGCCAACAGTTCGGCGAGTTCCGTCCGTTCCGCCGTCACCGCCCTTCGCACCTGGGTATCGGTCATTCGTCCACCTCTCTTCGACGAGGGTGATCAAACCCCTCCGGCCGTCGAGACGCCACCCCAGCGATGGAAATCGGCGACCGGAACAGCGGTGCACGCGCGGCTTCGGGTCCCGGCACCGGCGGACCCGGCCTGGCAGGGCACGCGAAGGTCGTGGTCAGCCGTGCAGCGCCCGGCGTGCCCGCTCGTACTCGGCGCGGATCCGTCGCCCGGCAGCGGCATCGGTAGGCGCGGGAATCTCCGCGACCGTGCGCGCGGGCCAGGCCGGCGGCCGGGACGCACCGCTCAGTGCCCAGGCTGCCTGGCGAGCGGCGCCGAGCGCGACGTACTCGGCGGGTTCCGGCACCGTCACCGTGACGCCGAAGATCTGCGCGGCCACCTCCGCGACCAGCCGCGAGCGTGCCGCGCCGCCGATGAGCAGGACGCGCCGGGGCGTCACCCCGGAACCGGTGAGGTGGTCGAGCGCGTCGGCGAGATGGCACAGCAAGCCTTCGAAGGCGGCACGGGCCACGGTGCCGGGACGCATGGCGCCCGGCCGCAGACCGTGCAGACTGCCCGTCGCGTGCGGAAGGTTGGGTGTGCGTTCACCGGCGAGGTAGGGCAACAGGACCACGCCATCGGCGCCCGGCGGTTCCGGCGCGGCCAGCGATTCCAGCGTGGGCAGATCCACGCCGAGCAGGTCGGCGGTCGAGGTCAGGACGCGCGCGGCGTTGAGCGTGCAGACCAGCGGCAGGAACGCGCCGGTGGCGTCGGCGAATCCGGCCACCGCGCCGCTCGGGTCGGCGCCGGGGCGACCGGAACGAGCGAAGACCGTCCCGCTGGTGCCCAGGGAGACCACCACGTCGCCTTCCGTGATGCCCAAACCGAGCGCGGCCCCGGCGTTGTCGCCCGTTCCCGCGGCGACGAGTACACCCGACGGCGTCCGGCCTGCGGGCTCGTCCGGGCGAAGGACGCGAGGCAGGAATGGCCTACGTCCGCGAAAGGCCATGGCCAGCAGGTCTTCGCGATAGCCGCCATCGGCGGGCGACCAGTAACCGGTGCCGGACGCGTCGCCCCGGTCGGTGGTCGGCTCGGGCATATGGCCGGCGCCACCGTCCCGGAGTCGCCAGGTCACGTAGTCGTGGGGCAGCAGGACGTGCGCGGTGCGGTCGGCGAGTTCGGGCTCGTGGTCGGCCAACCAGCGCAACTTGGCGACGGTGAAGGCCGCCACCGGCACGCTGCCCACCGCATCGGCCCACGCCCGCGCTCCGCCGAGGTCGGCGATCAATTCCTCGGCCGCGTCCGCGGAGCGCAGGTCGTTCCACAACAGCGCGTCCCGCACCGGACGACCTGCCGCGTCCAGAGCGACCAGGCCGTGCTGCTGTCCCGCGACGGCGATCGCGTCGACGTGCTCGAGCAATCCCGCGCCCGCCGTACACAGTGCGTCCCACCACGCGGCCGGTGCGACCTCCGTCCCCTCGGGGTGGGGCGCCTGACCTCGACCGAGGATTTCACCGCTGTCGGCGTCACAGACGACGACTTTGCACGACTGGGTAGAGCTGTCGATTCCCGCGACCGTCGTCATCCTGCCCACCCCCATCGAATTCCGTTCGCGCCGCCGACGCGGCATCCCCGGCGCGGGGCGATCGGCACGACCCCGGACGAATCCGGTCGAATCCCGAGGACGAATCCGCCGCGTGATCCGAGGCGGACGGCCTTGCCCGGACCCCCTGCTGCCCACCGCTGACCGAACCCGGGCGTAGCGCGGCCGCTGGAACGGTACGACGCGTCACGCGCCTGCCGCACCACCAACCTTTCGATCGTCTCGAGCACACGCATACCGACCACCTTGCACCCCGACCGCCCCGCACCGGCCCCTTTCACGTGTCCGACCGCCGTATCGGGCAGACTGGCGCGATGAGCATCGACCCCACCGACGTGCGCATCCGCACGGGAGACGGGACGCCGCTGCCGGAACTGACCGAGGACGCGCTCGGCGACCTGCTCGACGAATCCGCAGGTCCGGAACACGCCATTCTGGAGCTCAGCCGGGCCGACCTGCACGACATCCGTGCCAGGTTGCTGCCCGACGGCGTCTACGAACTGGAGCACCGGGCCGGGTCGGCGACGGAAACCTTCCAGATGTACACCTCCGACCCGGTGCTCGTGCGCGACGTGCTGTGGGCTTGGCTCTCCGGTGATCCGTGGTGGCACGACTCGGTCGCGTGGTTCCCCGTCGACCCGGCGTTCGCGGAACTGCGAGCCGTGCAGGACGAACTCGCCGGACTGCTGGACGGGCTGACCGTCCTGGACGGTGTCACCGCGGACCTGGACGCGGCGCTGGCACGCGCTGACGAACTGCTGGCACCGGACTTCGCGGCATCGGACGCGGACGACCCTGATCAGGCCTGATACCACCATGCGGTGGTCGCGACGTCGGCGTCCTCCAGCGGAAGATAGGTCTCCACGTCCCGCCATCCGAGGGCCTGCACGGTGACGCGCAATTCGCGCTCGAAACAGATCGGGTCGCGCACATGCCAGCGGTACATCCCGAATCGCTGATCCGGTCGATAGATTTCTTCCGGCGGCAGCACTTGGTGCAGCCCGAGATAGGGCGTGCAATATGTCCGGTAGGTCCCGTCGAGATCGAAATTCCAGGCGCCGCCGAAATAGTCCTCGGTGCCTGTCCCGCAAATAGTGGGATGATCGGTGTCTCCGTCGAGGAAGAACTTGACTTCACCTTCGCCCCACCATCCCGGCGCACCCGGGCGAATGGCTAGATAGGTGCCGACGTAGCGGCCCGGTCCCGGTGTCGTGTCGAGAATCGTGTGTACGGCCGGATTGCCCACTCCGGTGGTGTGCGTCCACCGAGTGTGCAGATACCCGGCGCCGTCCGGCACGTCCTCTTCGGTATAGGTCGCTTGGTAGTACACCGGAACCTCACGGCCGCAGCCGTTCTCGAGCGTGATGCGCGCTCGATGCCGGAACGGCATGGGCCAGTAGCTGTTGAGTCCTCCGGCGGGCGCCACGACCACCATCTCCGAACTCAGCAAGGCCAGCTCGCCCCAGCCGTTGCAGAAGAAGTCACCGAGTGGCAGCTCGATCGCGGGCCGCGCCGCGTCGTCCCAGGACATCCGCAACGTCAGCCCGCGCAAGACGGAACGTTCGGTGGTCAACCAGAAATGCCGGAACACGCCGGGCCCGGAAACATCGGCCAACGTGGCGTTTTCCCCATCGGCGAGCGCGATGGACGGGGAAACCTTCCACCCCGCCCCCAGCAGCCTGGCCGCGCGCGCTCCGGTGCCGTCGGTCGCTCGGGCGCCCGCGCCGGGCGCTCCGGTCGGATTCTCGGCGCTGACCGACCGCGTGCGCGTGCCGTCCAGCCGCCACAGGTCACCGCCCGGCGCGGTCACAGTCCCGGCCAGCCGTATCGGGGTGCGGTCGGCGCGAGTCCGGCTCTGCGGGAGGCGCCGGACCCGCCGGTCGTGGCGAGCTGCCGGGCTTCGGCCTGCTCCCGCCGGACCTGGTCCATGTCGAGCCAGAGGATCTGCTGCACGAGGTCCTCCAGCGCGTCCGCCGCCAACGCCCCCGCCTCGCAGTAGACCAGCACACCCTCCCGGAACGCCATCAGCGTCGGATACTGGGTGACCTGGGCACGCGCGCTCAACGCGACCTCTGCTTCGGTGTCGACCTTGCCGCGCACGATCTCCGGATGCCGATCCGCCGACGCCTCGTACACGGGAGCGAATCGCTGGCACGGCCCACACCAGCCCGCCCACCAATCCACGAGCACGATGGCGTGGGACGCGACGACGGACTCGAAATCGTGCTGGGTCAAGGTGATCGTGGGCATGGAATCCTCGTATCGTTCTGCGAAGCAACTCTGCATCGTCGCATGGATATCCGCGATCATGAAGGCGCACCGGCACGATGCTGTTCGGCCGCCAGGAAATGCGCGATATTCGTCGTGTGGTCGTACAGATCGCGGTAATGACGGTAATACTCTTCGTATTTCGCGGTGCGCGCGGGATGAGACCGCACCGTGTCTACGACGGGATTCCACGCGGAGGTATCGACGCCGGCGGCTTCGGCCGCGAGCAGCGCGTCGCCGAGACTCGCGCCGACGGTGTCGGCGGGCAACTGCTGTGGCAGGCCGGTGACATCGGAGACGATCCGGGTCCACAGGCCGCCTTTGGTGCCACCGCCCACCGCGACCAGACGCCCGGCCCGCCCACCGGCTTCGGTCATGGCCTCGAGATTGTGCCGCACCCCGTAGGCGATGCCTTCCAGGACCGCGCGGTAGAGCTCGGCTTTTCCGTGCCCGAGGGTCAGTCCCGCGACGATGCCGCGGGCGTCCGGGTCGAACAGGGGAGTGCGCTCCCCGGCGAAATAGGGCAGCGCGAGCAGCCCTCTGCTGCCGGGCGGCACGTCCGCGGCCGCGGCGACCAGGTCGGCGAACTCGCCGCCGACGAGCTTGCGCAGCCAGTCGGTGACCGCGCCGGAGGTGGCCATGCCCGCGGCGAGCGTGTACGTGTCCGGCCAGGTGCCGCAGGTGCCCCACAGGCCGGGATGCGGGCGGGGGTCGGTGAGCACCTGCACCAGGAACATCGTGGTGCCGTACATGATCATCGCGTCGCCCGGCGCGCGGACGCCGACGCTGGCCGCCTCGGCCCACGCATCGATGGTGCCGGTGGTGACCGGCAGGCCCGCCGGAAGACCCGTGGCGGCCGCCGCGTCCGCGGTCACCCGGCCCACGATCTGCGTGGGCCAGGCCAGTTCGGGCAGCGACCATCCCGGCACGATCCGCTCGGCCCAATCCGTCGCCCACGCGCGGGCACGCAAGTCGTACAGGGGTACGCACTGACTGGCCGATTGGTGGTCGAGAACGTACCGGCCGGTGAGCCGGTACACCAGGAAAGAACTCGCCATCAGCAGCATTTCGGTGCGTGCGGCGACCTCCGGTTCGTGCCGGACCAGCCACCGGGCCTTCGGACCGACGGCCTGGCTGGTCAGCGTCGATCCGGCGCGGTCGAGCACGGCCCGCGCGCCGAATTCGTCGTTCAATTCCGTGATCTCGGCGCTCGCCCTGGTGTCGACGCCGTAGAGGATGGCCGGACGCAGCGGCGTGCCCTGCGCATCGGCGGGCAGGAGGCACGGGCCGATGCCGGATACCGCCAGACCGTCGAGCGGGGCGCCGCCCGCCGCGTCGACGAGGTCGCGGGCGAGCGCCACGAAATCGCCCCACCACACCGCTTCCGCGTCGTGCTCGACCCAGCCCGGGTGCGGCATGGAAACGTCGTGCGCTCGTTCGGCTCTGGCGACGATCGTGCCGCGGGCATCGGTGAGGACGCCTTTGGAGCTCGAGGTTCCGATGTCGATGCCGAGGAACATCGTCACCGCGTGAACTCGTCCAGCGTGACGTCGAGCAGTTCGCACGTCGCGCGGATCGAGGCCCGGTGATCACCGGGCACCGCGTGGATGTGGTTGGCGCCGAAGCGGTTCAAGAAGTCCTCGGCGCGCGCGTCCAGCCGGGCGAACGCGTGCGGCCACTCCCAGGTCGATTGCTTCATCAGCGCCTCGTTGGTCCGCTGGTCGTAGTTCTCGAACTCGCCGAGCATCAGTTGCATGCGGTAGCGGCCGTCGAGGCGGGTCAGCCGCGCGAGCGTCATCCGGCCCGGCGCGGCCAAGTGGTGCACCGAGGCGCCGCCCGCGGGGAAGAAGAACACCTCCGGGTACAGGTGCACCTTCGCCAGATTCTCCGCGGGGTCGGCGCTGCGCGCGGCGAACCAGGTGGCGTGCTGGCCGGAATTGCAGAGATCCCAGATGTCGCGGTCGGCGTGATAGTGGCGGACGTCGGCGAACAGCACCGGGGTGCCGGCGATCCGCTTGAGCAGCTGCATGGTCAGCGCGCCGTCCATGTCCGCCTCGGTGGCGCAGACGTGCGGCTCTTTGGGGCCGTTCCAGTCGTAGGGATCGTTGAGGAACGCCTCGGTGACGTCCATGGTGGCGAAGTACTGGGTGAGTTCGGGCTGTCCCTTGATCCCCGAGAAATCCAAGCGCCATTCAGCGATCAGCTCGCGCACCGCCAGATAGGAGCGGATCTGGCGTTCCAGCAGCTCGGGGGTGAGTTTGGCGCCGTCGTAGTGCACGCCCGCGGTGTGCCGCTCCAGCCACTCGCGCGCGGCCCTGGCCTCGCCCGCGTCGGCGAGTTCGGCGCGCCGCACGATCTCCCACTGGTCGATCTCCTCGACGTCGATGCCGAATTGCCGCTGCCACTGATCGGTGTTGGCGACCGCGGTGTTCATCCCCATCGGTCGCCCGCCGAAGCGCCCGAATGTCGTACCCCGCAGGCCGGAGACGGCCGCGGCGGCACGCGCGCGCACACCGATGGCTTCGATGAGTTCGGGATCGGACGGATCGCCCCACAGCCTGCTGTGCTCGCGTCCGACCTGGTCCAGTGCGCCGCCTGCGGCGAGCATGCCCACCATGCCGGGTTGCACCGGGTCGACGTTCGACAGCAACAGCAGCGGCCCGGGGATTGCGCCCGCCGCGAGCATGGTGAAGTGCGGGAACGCCCAGACCGCATAGTGCAGAACGGTCAGGTCCACGCCCGCGCCCGCGACCGCGCGCGCCACCGAACTCGCCAGCGCGTTGTCGCTGACCGGGGCCGAGCCGCGGACGACGTCGTGTCCCGCCGCGGCGAGCGCGCCCACCAGCCGATCCTCGGCGGAGGCGATGAAGTCGGCGATGCCCGCATGCACGTAGTCGCGGCCATCGGAAATGCTGATAACGCCGATACGGGCCATGCCGGTCCCTCCCGTAGGTGGGTGATCGGAGAGTTCGACTCGATCAACAGATACCAGTCACGACCGAGCCCGTTGGCGTTTCGCCGAAATCGAGCCCGGCTCGGCGCTTCGGACCGCTTATCTCGGAACCGTTTTGACGACGCGCGAGTGCGGGAAGGTGAGCGGCGCCAGATGCACGCCGCCCTGGCCCCAGCCCGCGCTGGTGATCCACCATCGACCGTCGTCGTGGACCGCTTCGGCAGCGTGCGCCGGAATGTGACCGACCTTGTCCCCGATGCGGAACCGGAATGGACTGTCACTGCGGAACACGTCGGTGCCGACGTAATGCGGACGCGGACCGATGAACAGATACCACCATCCGTCGTGCCGCAGGACGTAAGGAGATTCGGTATTGCCCGCTTCCGTGCCTTTGGTCGGGTCCGTATAAGCGACATGCCGCTCGCCCCAGTGCACGAGGTCGGTGCTGGTTCGGTAGGCGACGACGTGATGACCACCGGCCGGGGCGCTGGTCGCGCAGTAGTACATCACCCATTGGTCGCCGACACGTGCCACCATCGGGTCACGAGCGTCGTATCCGTCGCGGAACAGCGGACCCGCCGGCGACCTGGTCCAGCGGAACAGGTCCGGCGAGGTCGCCGAGTTCATCGCGGCGCGGGTGCGGTCCGCGCCGCCCGCCGCGTAGAACATGTGGTACTGCCCGTGGACGCCGATCACATAGGGCGCCCAGAGATGCGTTTCGCCGTAGTCCCGATTCATCCGCAGCGCGGCGTCGTGCTTGGTCCACGGCCCGAGCAGCCGGTCGGCGCTGGCATGGGCGAACTCGACCTCGTCGAACGGATCCGCGGGCTCCGGGTGGGTGATTCCGAACAGATGCCACCGCCCGGCGTCGTCGCGAACCATCGTGTGGTCGTTGATGTACCAGGCTTCCGGCTCGCCGACGCTCGGATCGTAGATCCGCGCGAATGCCCCCGCTCGAACCACCTGCCGCGTCGTCATAGGTTCATGATGCCGCCGCGGCAGTCGTCGCGTGCCGTCCTGAGCTCTCGGGTCCGCGTCCTCGGCATGCGGAAATGCTCAGGCGGCGACGCTGCGCCGCAGGTACTCCGCGGTGAGGGACCGATCGTCCCGCAGCAAGGCCGCCGGCGTCCCGGCGAAAACTATGTCGCCGCCGTGCTTTCCGCCGTCGGGTCCGAGATCGATCACCCAGTCGGCGCGCGCGACCACGTCCAGGTCGTGTTCGATGACGATCACCGTGTTGCCCGCGTCGACCAGCCGGTCCAGCAGCGCCACCAGGGTGTCGACGTCGGCCATGTGCAGCCCGGTGGTGGGCTCGTCCAGCACGTAGACGCCGGCTCCGTCGCGACGCTGGAGATGGTCGGCCAGCTTGACGCGCTGGCGCTCCCCGCCGGACAGCGACGTGAGCGAGCGGCCGAGGGCGAGGTAGCCGAGCCCGACGTCGAGCAGTGCCCGCAACGGCGTGCGAATCCTCCGGTCGCCCTCCTCGGCCCAGAAGTCCAGCGCCTGTTCGGCGGGCATCTCCAGCACGTCGGCGATGGACGCGCCGCGAATCTCGTAGGCCAGCGCCTCCGGCCGGAATCTGCGTCCGTGGCAGGACCGGCAAACCGTGGTGACCGGATCCATGTAGGCCAGGTCGGTGAAGATCACCCCGGCGCCATCGCATTCGCCGCAGGCGCCATCCGAGTTGAAGCTGAACAGGCCTGGCCGGACCCCGTGCTGCTTGGCGAAAAGCTGACGCAGCGGATCCATGATGCCGAGATATGTGGCGGGGCTCGAGCGGCGGGAGGCGGCGATTGCGGACTGGTCGACCACGATGACCTGCGGATGTGCCGCGACGAACGCGCCGGACACCAGTGTGCTCTTCCCGGAGCCCGCCACTCCGGTCACCGCCGTGAGCACGCCCGTCGGAAAGCGCGCGGTGAGATTCTTCAGGTTGTAGGTGTCGGCGCCGGTGACGGTGAGCCATCCGTCCGGCTCGCGGACGTCTTCCTTGACCCGCCGCGCCCGGCGCAGTCGTTCCCCGGTCGGCGTCCGTGCGGCCCGCAGTTGATCGACCGTCCCCTGGAAGACGACCTGTCCGCCGCGTCCTCCAGCGCCCGGCCCCATGTCGACTACATGGTCGGCGACGGCGATGACGTCGGGGGAGTGCTCGACGACCAGGACAGTGTTGCCCTTGTCGCGCAGCTGGATCAGCAGGTTGTTCAGCCGGCCCACGTCTCGGGGATGCATGCCGACACTCGGCTCGTCGAAGATGTAGGTCATGCCGGTGAGGCTGGAGCCCAGATGCCGGACGACTTTCAGGCGCTGCGCCTCCCCGCCGGACAGGGTCGCGGTTTCCCGATCGAGCGACAGATAGCCGAGCCCGACCTCCTCGATCCGGCGCAACCGGGCGACGGCGGCCCGCGCGATCGGTGCGGCGACCGGATCGTCCAGGCCTTCGAGCACCTCGATGAGTTCGGTGATCTCCAGCCTGCCGTAGTCGGCGATGCCGAGCCCATCGATGCGGCTCGCCAGCGCGGCGGCGTTGAGCCGGGCGCCACCGCACTCCGGGCAGACCTCCTCGGTGACCACCGCTCGGGCGGCCGCGCGATTCTTGTCCGAAAGCGCGGTGAGATCACGCTTGACATAGAGACGGTCGAACCGCTCCAGCAGGCCTTCGTAGGCGTTGTTACCCGCCGAGCCGTTCCGATTCTTGCGCGGCACCCGGAAGCCTTTGCCGTGGAGGAACAATTCCCATTCTTCCGGGGTGAACTCCCGCAGTGGCTTGTCCGCGTCGAAGAGTCCCGACTCGGCATAGAGCTGCCACTGAAACGTTCCCACCGCGAAGGGCCCGAAGGTGATGGCGCCCTCGTTGAGCGACTTGCCCGTATCGATGAGCTTGTCCAAATCCGGGCGCACCACCTGGCCCAGCCCGCCACACGCAGGACACATACCCAGCGGGTCGTTGAACGAATAGCGGGTGGCCTCGCCGGCGCTCGGCACGCTGTGCCGGGAGAACAGCACACGGATGATCGACTGGATGTCGGTCATGGTCCCCACCGTGGAACGGGAATTGCCGCCGATCGGCTTCTGGTCGACAACCACGGCGGGGGCCAGGTTGTCGATAGCGTCCGCCTCCGGCCGCTCGTATTTCGGCAGCCGGTTGCGGATGAACCAGGTGAACGTCTCGTTGAGCTGTCGCTGCGATTCGACCGCGACGGTGCCGAAGACGATCGACGACTTACCCGAACCGGAGACGCCGGTGAAGACCACGATCTTGCCCTTGGGGATCGTCAGCGAGACGTCGCGCAGGTTGTTCTCGCGGGCCCCGACGATCTCGATGGTGTCTCGATGAGCATGCACGAAGGCCACGCTAGGAGCCGATGAGGTCGGTTTCTGTCCTTATTCGCGGCCATACTGGAGCGCGTGACCCAGACCGCCGCGCGACTGCTCCAGCTGCTGTCGCTGCTGCAGACCCGCCGGGAATGGAGCGGCCCGGAATTGGCGGCGCGTCTCGGGGTCACGGTGCGGACGGTGCGCCGGGACGTGGAGCGCCTGCGTGAGCTGGAATATCCGGTGGTCGCGAGCCTCGGCGCGATCGGTGGATACCGGCTGGAGGCGGGCGCGGCGCTGCCGCCTCTGCTGCTCGACGACGAGGAGGCGGTCGCGATCACCCTCGGACTGCGCGGCGCGGCACAAGGCGCGGTCGTCGGTATCGAGGAATCGGCCGCCCGCGCCCTGGTGAAACTGCAGCAAGTGCTGCCGTCGCGGTTGCGCCGCCGGGTCGACGCCATAGACACAACCACCGTGTCGCTCGGCGGACCCGCCGCCGGTCCGAGGATCGATCCGGAAGTTCTCGTCGCCTTGGCCGCCGCCGCACGCGACAACGAAAGAATCCGCTTCCGCTACCGGGACAAGGCCGACGCGGAGACCAGCCGCCTCGCCGAACCCCACAGCCTCGTTTCCGCGGGCCGTCGCTGGTATCTGGTGGCCTGGGATGTCGGTCGCGGTGACTGGCGCACTTTGCGCGTGGACCGCGTGACCGCGCCGCAGCCCACCGGAATACGCTGCGCACCCCGAGCGCTGCCCGCCGAGGACGCGGCGAGTTTCGTGACCAGCCAGTTGGCCCGGACCAGGCCGGTCCGAGAGGTGATCCTGCGGGTCCACGCCCGCGCCGACACTCTCGTCGAAGCGTTCCGGGTTCGCGCGGAGGAGATCGAACCGGTGGACGCGCGGACCTGTCTTCTGCGCACCTCGGCGGATTCCTTGGAGTGGACCGCCCTCCGCATCGCCCACCTGGACCTGGAGTTCGAGGTCGTCGAACCCACCGAAATGAAAGCTCTGCTCGGTGATCTCGGCGCGAAATTACTCCGTGCGGCCAGGAATACGGGCTGACCACCTCAGCCGATATTCGCCAGACCCCCGTCGGAAGCGGCGCTACGGTGCGGCGCATGACGTCATCGCTGGATCGCCCGACACGCCCGCCTGGTGGGCAACGGGAGAACTCGATTCATGGAGTGGTCGCGCAGCCCGGTGAGCTTCCGAAGTCGATCTCGGGTGGCTTGAATCACATTTGTGTCATTCGGTGTCGAACCGGGGTGAGTGCACGCCTCTGACCTGCGAAATCGTGCGTTGCGCAGGCGATTTGACGAAGCGTTCGACGCCGCGTAACTTATTCCAGGTCAGAGCGACACGGACACCGACCCGGAGCCGAGAAGCGAAGCGGAGACGCTGAGCGGATGGACCGGGAAACGAGGTAGGACGAGGAGCGCCTGGCGATCACACTGGCTCGATAGGGAGCCCGATTTTGATCGGGTCAACGAATGAGCTATGCTGGAAAAGTTGCCTCACTGAAGTTCCGGTGAATACCGGGGTGAATGTGTGTGCGTGTGTTCTTTGAGAACTCAATAGTGTGTCGATGAATGTCAGTGCCAAATATTTTTTGGTTCCGGCTCTTGCACTCCCCGTGTGGAGGGTCGGGCATTTTTTGTCAGCTTTTTGCTG
>NZ_VUOT01000004.1:0-355905 GCF_009829295.1 Nocardia sp. CY15 | reverse complement strand
CCCGCGGCGGCCAACTCGTCGGCACGGCGCAGCTTCCGCACGATCTCTTCGGCGGAATGCCGCTTACGTCCAGCCATGGTTCTCAGTGTCCCTTCCAGCCCCTCACCAGGGCCAACGGAACTCTAGTTCCAGGCGGTCTCATTCACCGGGGACAGGCCAACAGGTGCACCGCGATTGTGCTGGCCGAGATGAAGGAGCAAACGAACCACAACTCAAACGAGGTAGCAGCACTGCGAGAGGGAATCATCTCTGCGCCGCAGGATCAGAAGAACGAGTTCATCCGCGGCAGCAGGGATCTGCTCAACCGCTTCGAGCAGCTCGAACAGCAATGCAAGCAGAATCCCGACTTTGAGAAGGTGCGGCCATTCGGCAAGACCGCCGAACTCGCCGCTAAGTGGATTGAAGAGCATGTGCCCCCTCACGACACCGGCGAGATCCGCCAGAACGGCATGGCGTTTGGCACCAAGCGGGTATACGCCCTGATGTCCGCCGTGATGCACGGCTACAAGTGGGTCAACGACTATCTCTACCACGGCGATTTGTTCGCGCTCCTCGCCGACAGCTTCGCCACCGCGGTGAACCTGACCGAGTGCGGCATTGCCCTATACGAGGCTCAGGCGCAGGACCGTTCGGGCACGCCAACCCGGGAAAGACGGTATCCGGCACGGCTGGAGCCCACGGTGATCGAATGGTCGAAGATGTACCCGCCAGCCACCTAGTGGCGCTATCCCGAAGGGGTTGGCACTACATGGGCTGGCTGGCCGCCAATCGCGGACGCGCGACGCCCTGCGCTCCTGTCCCGGCCGCGACCGTGCTGTCGACAGACACCTACCTGACCGCCGCGGTCGACTAACGCGGATCGTATGGCGGCACAGTCAATCACCTTCATCGACACCGAAACGGTATGCCGTAATGCCGCGTGCGCCGTTGTGCGATTGGCTGTTGAGACCCCCAGGCGAAGCCGGTCCGGGATGTTGGTATACGGCCATAGGAGACAGATGAAAGTTCAGGTCCGAAAGCTCGCGCAGTGGTTCGAACCAGAACGCTGGCCGGTGCTTGAGTGTCCCGTATGCGGCACGGGGACGCTGAGCGCAAAAAAGGACGCGATCACGGCGATCGGCAATCGCGCTACGTCGACCTGGCAGGAGTGGGGCGGGCCCGACGATATCGAGGGCATCTTCTTCGGGCATCTGACCTGCAACAATCACAGCTGCGGTGACAATGTCGCGACTAGTTCCTTAATGCCCGTGCCGACGAAGCAGCAGCAGGCAGCGTGACAACCTCGGCACACTCACCTTCGGTACCGGGCACACCTGCCTGAGCTCACTCAGGAACTACGGATCAGAAGGTTAGGAGCCCAGCCGGCAGCGTCAGACTGACGCGAACGGCACCTCAACCTGACGCTCACCACGTCGGCTCCAGGTGCGGTGTTGGCCTGTACCCCAAACACGCACTTCGATGGACATCCCGTCGCTTTTCGGCTGCCGTATGAGGTGAAGGAGCTGCCCTGCCGCAGAGTTAGACCCTCGTCAGCGTCTGAGCTTCGACGCCTTTCGGATCTCCCAGCGACAGCTGCTCAGCTATGCTGGTGCATCCGAGTTCAGGTCCAACGCGGGCACGTCGACGAGCAATAGTCGAGCGTTCTCAGCTGTGTAGTCATACGGTTTTCCTCGTGGTATGAGGATTACATCGTCGGTCTGCGCGACGAATTTCTGACCGTCGACCTCGAAGTTCACCGGACCGTGCAGAACGAAGTAGAGCCGTGTATTGACGCTGCTGCGGACTCGTCCATGAGAACCGGTCACGGTGACGATGTCTGCGCTGACTTCGGCGTTGTCCTCGCCCGTAGTGAGAGCAAGACCGCCGATAGTCGGGGACCGAGTCCACGGTATGGCGTCGGCCGACCGGAAGAAATAGGTTTGCTTGTCGCTCGCTTCAGCGGGGTTCGGCGTGTCGTGCCCGCAGCCGGGCACAGCGATCATCACGACTGCTGCGCCGAGAGCACCTGCGTACCTGCGGAATCCAAGTCGCCCTGTCCTTCTCTGAAGTACCACAGATAGACCTCCTATACCGATGGCAGGCAATCACACCACATGCTCTCGGAGTCACCCGACAGCCCGACCGGAATTGAGGGATCCCGGTCCCCCTGCTTCAGCGCGGCGCCCATTCCCACCCGAAACGACCCCGGCTCCCTCCCTCATGGCTGGGGCCGGGGTCGCTTCTGATCTGCGGTTTGCCGCACCCAGGATGTGAGGACCGGATCGGCAATTACATTCGATCACGAGTTCCGTTGAGCAACAATAATTTTGATCGATTTTGACCAACAACCTCATGTCGGTCTCTGCTCGCCCGTGTATTGCGGCAGTCCAAAGCGGACTTCGGAGACTATGCGCGGTAGCCGCTCTCACTCTGTGGTAGGCATCAGCAACGTCAGTCGAGGTCGCACTGCCGCCGGATTCCGTCGCGATGTTCCTCGGCCCCCAGCCCCCCGGCGGCAACTTCCCGGGGGGTCGCACATCCCAAGCCGATTAGCGGCGATCCCGGCTGCCCAACCCGCCGCTAATCTCCCCGGGTCGAGGTTGATGCTCCTATTTGTGTCAAGCTGCGGTGAGCCATGTTCGGTAGCGTTGGGCGAGTTCGTAGTCGGGGTAGGTGCCGAGTTCGGTGCGGGCGAGCTTGCTGATGTAGGTGTCCATCGCGGCTGCGGCGGCGGTGAGGGTGATGTTCTTGGCTTGGCGTGCGGGCCGGAGGTCGTCGAGGTCGGGGGCGGCCAGGCCGCGGGTGAGGGATTTGAAGATCTCGCGCGCGATCGCGCGTTTGAGGATGCGCCGGATCTCGGCGTCGTTGCGGCCTTTGGCGCGTTGGGTGCGGACGAATTCGCGGGTGCGGGCATGGGAGGACATCCGGACCAGCGCGATGGTGTGCAGGGCGCGGTTGGCCTGTCTGTCGCCGCCGCGGGAGAGCCGGTAGCGGGTGGTTTTGCCCGAGGACGCTGGGACCGGTGCGGTGCCGCACAAGGCGGCGAAGGAAGCTTCGCTGCGTAGCCGGTCGGGGTTGGCGCCAGCGGTGATCAGTAGTTGCGCAGCGCTGTTGGGGCCGACCCCGTGTAGCGAGAGAAGATGCGGATTGGCGGTTTTGACCAGGTCACGAATCTGTTCTTGCAGGTTCTGAGCCTCAGTGGTGAGGAACCGGTGACGCCGCGCCAGGGTTTTCAACGCGCTGAGCACCGCACGTGCGATCGGATCGGTCTTGTCGGGCCGACAGGATGCCAGCGCGGTGATCAGCGCTTTGTCGGTCAGCTTGCGGTATTTCTCTCGGATATTCACCGGGGCGGTGACGAGCATGTGATGGATCTGGTTCATCGCCGCGGTGGTGGCTTTCACCGCTGAGCGGCGGGCGTTGTTCAACGCGCGCAGCGCCTCGACGTGCTCGGTTTTCGGTGTCGCGCTCGCGCGCCCGGACACCACCGCGCGTGCGGTGGCTTTCACCGCTGAGCGGCGGGCGTTGTTCAACGCGCGCAGCGCCTCGACGTGCTCGGTTTTCGGTGTCGCGCTCGCGCGCCCGGACACCACCGCGCGTGCGGCTTGATAGGCGTCGATCGGATCGGACTTGCCGCGCATACGCCGCACCGACCGCTCCGGTCGGATGACTTCGCGGACCTCGATCCCCGCGGCGAGGACCGCGCGGGTGATCCCGGCCCCGTAGGAACTGGTGCCTTCGATCCCGGCCACTTCCACCGTGCCGAACGAGGCCAGAAATTCCAGCGCGGCCCGGTAACCGGTTGTGGTGGTGGGAAATTCCTCATCGCCGAGCTCACGCCCGACACCGTCAACGACCGCGACATGAATGGTGTCGGCGTGAGTATCGACTCCCGCCACGAGGTTGGCGACCGGACCGGTCACTGCCATGCTTGTTACCGCCTTCCCGTATCGACTTCGGTGGGTCGACGCCGGTCGGGCGAGCAGACAGGACATTGATGAGGCTTGACCAGGCTCTTATTAAGTCATGTCCGCCCGGCCGGCGCGCGGGACCCTGACCGCCGGTCAGACCAAGTGATGGTCAACCCAGCAGGGCGACAGTCGGTGCCAGAGACACGACGATCAAGATCTTTTCCATCATCAGTGTCGGTGCCTGCTGCGATGCTGCTCTACAACGAGTTTCGGCATGGAGGACGGCGGTGAACGACAACAGCCACGACATGCCGGGATTGTTCTCGATCGAGATCGCCGCCGACCCGATGCTGGCCGGATTCACCGCCGCCCTGGCCGACCGCGACGACCTCGCCACCCGTTCGCGGGAGACCTACCTCGAACGGGTCGGGCACTTCCTGGCCTGGCTGGCCGACAACCGCGGCCACGACGACGCCCTGCACTCTCACACCGGCCGCGACCGCGCCGTCGACGCCTACCTGACCGCGGCGGTCGAAGAACGCGGCGTCGTCGCGCGCACCGTCAATCTCACCCTCACCGCGCTCACCGTCTTCTACCAATGGCTCGGCCTGGGCGCCCCAGCCACACCGCGGGTGGTGGTGGAGCCGATCAACCCCCGCACCCTCGGCCCCGCCGAGCAGCGCGCCTTGCTGCGCGCGGCGGCGGCGCGCGGGCCGCGCGCGTTCGCGATGATCGTCTTGGGCCTGGATGCCGGGCCGCGGAAGTCCGAGATCGCCGCGCTCGCGTTGACCGGCCTTGATCTGGCCGACTGGCCCGGGGCACTGGCAATCACCGACTCCAGCGGCGGTACGCGGACCGTGCCGCTGCAGCCGGGTACCCGCGCCGCGCTGGTCGCCTGGCTGGCCGAACGCCGACGCCTGCTACGCGGCCACCCCGAACAGATCGCGCTGTTCCTCACCGAGCAGGCCCCGCACCGGCGGCTGGCAGTGCGCACCGTCGACGACGCCATCCGCGCCGTCGGCGCCGACGCCGGCCTCGACATCTCCCCCGGCACGCTGCGCACCACCGCCGAACAACGCATGCTGCGCGAAGGCCTACCGCCCGCAGTCGTCGCCGCGCGGCTCGGGCAGCAAGCACCCGACCGCGACCGCGTCCGCGCGCTGCTCGGCGGAACCGCGACGCGACCGCGTCACCGCCTCGCGCTCACCGACAGTGAGCAGCTCGATCTGTTCGGCGACATCGCGATGTAGAACGCGGGGACCGAACCGGGCGCTACGCCTGCGGTGCGGGCACCAGCGAGTCGATGCGGACGCTGAACGGGTAGCGGCCAGGCGCGTCCAGGACGGACTCGACGATCGCGTGGGTGTCGTCTTCGAGCTCCAGGACCTGGAACACCGACACGCCGTTCGCGACCAAGAGCACTCTGTCACCGACCTGAACCATGCCGGTGAGCCTATCTCGCCAGACCGACCGGTACGTGTCATTATCGAACCTATGTTCCCCTGGGTTCTGATCGTTGTGGCCTGTTCTGCGCAGGGCTTTGTGTGGAGGACGGTGTCCTGGTCGCGGTGAGTGGTCGGTCAGTGGAGCATGGCTCGCGTGGTTGCGCCCCCTGGCTACGCTGGTGAATTCCGACGTCGATCATCGGTGAACTTTCGACATCGGTTCACAGGGTCTGTGATCGGTAATGTCGGCGGAAAGCGACGTCGCGGACTCCAGCGTGTGACCTTCTGAGATTGACGGCCTGAAATCTTCAGCGATGGTTGGCCTGTCGTGCGAGGTCGCGGTAGTGGGCGAGCGTCCGGCGGTTGATGCCGAAGACTTCGGTGACTCCGGAGACGGTGGTTCCCGGCTGGTCGAGGAAGTGCAGCGCCATCGCACTTTGGTTCGGGACAGCGGGGGCGGACGGCGCTTCCGAGGGCGTTCGGGGCGGATTGTCGTGTCGAGGTGCACGGCTCGCTGGACGGATTTGAGGCTGGGAGGTGCGGGCCCGCCGACCTGGTGAGCGGCGAGGAGTTCACGGTGGACCGCGGAAGCGTTGCCGGCGAGGTGGTGCACTCGGTCTCGCAGATCTTCGTCGAATCGGAACCGGGCCCGCTCCCTCAGCGGGTATGGACTACGGCTGCGGGCAAGCCATCGCCAGAAGGTCCGCTCGCTCACCGAGCATTCAACGGCCAGGCGCCGGACGTGATCGGTGGTGAGCTCGCCGGCGCTGGCGACTCGCGCGAGTTCCCGTCTCACCCGGTCACGGAGTTGATGTCAAGGATGCGTTCGATCTGGGCGACGAGGCGGCTGGTGAGCCGGAAGTTGCCGCTGGTGATGCGGGTGATTGCGGCGACGGCTTCGGCCGTGGTGAAGTCGTCGGTGTCGCCGAGGGCGAGGTGTGGCCAGTGTTTGGCCAGGACGAATGCTTGTTCTTCGGCCGATAGTGGCTGGTAGTGGTGGACGAATCCGACGCGGCTGTACAGCTGCGGGTAGCCGGTCAGCCGCTTCTCGATGCCGGGCATGCCGATCAAGATCAGTCCGAGGCTGCTGCGGCCGTAGTGGTCGCGGAGTTGTTCCAGCGCAGGCATTTTCAGTCGATCAGCCTCGTCCACGATCAGCAACTCGGTGAAGCCGTCGCTGCCGTGGGGGAGGTTGTGGGCGCGAGAGTCATCCCATCCGATGCTGCGCAGCAGCGCCAAGCGCTGGGCCATGTTGCGCAGATCGGTGTCTATGTTGCAGGCGGTAGCGCCGACCACCGGGGCGTAGAACAGGCTGTGCCAGTTGTCGCGATCGCTGCCTTGGGCGTAGTTGACGTGCCAGTTCCACAGCCGCGGCTCGATGAAGTCCCAGGTCGCGTACCGGCGGGCGGAAAGGGTCTTCCCGCCGCCAGGTGGCCCGTAGCACAGTCCGAAATAGCGGTCTCGACGGCAGGCGTCGGCGAACTCGGTGAACCGGCGATGTTCTTTGGTGACCAGGAACATCCGCACCTACAATCTGACCCGGCACAGCGAAATCGGTCAGCCACCCCAGACCAGTTGGGAGAAAGAAGGATTCCTCCCCCGGCTGCCCGAGACCCTTCGGCAGCTGGACCTGCTGCTACTGACCGTCGCCACCCCGCGGACGGTGCACCCGGACGGCATCCACCACCAGTCGCTGCGCTATCTGGATCCAGTGCTCGCCGACTACACCGGTGAGCAGGTCACCGCGCGCTACGACCCGCGTGACCTGGCCGAGATCCGGGTGTTCTACCGCGACCAGTTCCTGTGCCGCGCCATTTGCGCCGACCTGGTCGTTTTCCGAACGTCCACCGAATCTGTCGGCGGCCGAGTGAGCCGCTGCGGCCCGTTGCACCGCACGCACCCTGTCACGCGCGATGCCCGACATCGGTAGGCCGCGTGTACTCGCGCTCCTTCTCCGAGGTGCAGACGACGGCTATTGCCGATTCGCTTCGAGGCGTTCTCCGTTTATCTCGCCGCGGACCCACCGGACACACTCGGGTCGATCACCCGTACCCATCCGACAGAACTCTTCCAAGGCTTGACGAACTCGGGTAACAGGAAGCGCACTTCGCCGGTCAAAGAACAGTGGACAACCTGGATCGGAGAGAACTCGCGGATCGAAGTCGGGAGGTGTGGGATTGTCCGATACCCAGCACCATTGAGACGTCTCGTCACCGGACTTGCCAGCCCGGTCCGGAGACACGTACCAGATAAGCCCACCGTAGCCGGTAGCGCAGTTGACTCCGACGTGCAGGAAGTTATCCGGCCACCAGTCACGAGTCCGGGCAGTATGACGCCCGTCGGCGAACATGAACTCCGCGTTACCGTGCTCGCCGTCGATCCCTGGAGGCGAGATCCGCTGGGGCCGTGTAACCATCATGACAAGTTCCGACATCTGCGGCCACGTCTGCGCGTAGTAGTACGTGGCGCCGATACGCACGTTGAGGATCAAGCTCTGCTCCGGAGTTCTCTCGACTGGATACTCAAGAACAGACCTCGGCTTTCCTCGGCACACGCGCTCGAGCATCGGCACAGCTTGCTAGCGGACATCGTCGAACGTCAGCTCGACCAGGCTGGGACGCCGGCCTGCGACGTAGGCGGTTGCGGGATGGTGCGCGACAAAAGCACGAAGCTCCCGACCTGTCCGGGATCGTCCTGCCCAATTCCGGAATGACCGACCCTGCTGTTGCAGGAAACCGCAGCGTCAGTGACAACTGCCAGATCCCGTCGTCCTCGTCAGGTCCGATCGCCTGCCGGGTGATGCCATAGGTGAACACACCGGCACCGTAGAGGCTGTCGTAGATGCCCCACTGAAAAAGGAGCATGTCACCATCGCTTCCAGCGATGTCGGCAGGGGCTGCATCCTGGAGGCGGTTATCAGCATAGAAACTGGTCATCGCCTCGATCGCCGCCACGGCATCCAAGTCGGCAACAGTGATCTCCCGGCCGTGCAAGTAGCGACCGAAGCCAGCTTCCAAATCGACGATTCGCATCATTTCACCCACAAACTTCACCTCCGATCGGGACTGGCCGAATCTCACTCAACAGGCCGTACCCAGCTTTACAGCGACTCATCATGCCTGGCTCACCAGCAATGAGAGCACACTGACCATGGCGCCCACCGCATGCGAACTCGTCTGATCCGCGTCGGCAGCTCGATTTCGGCGATCACCAGTCTCCGGATCCCGGCCGAGGCGAGAACCCTTCAGGGGGAGATTCGGCGCTGAGAACGCGCGGGATGGCCCCGGGCCAAGTCAGAACTGGCAGGGTGAGAGAAGCCGGGTCAGGAACTTTGTCGACTGCTGGTGAAGTTAGCCGGTACGGCGCCGTCGATGTCAAACGAGCGGTGAAGATTGACGATGCGGCCAACTACCACTGAAGATTCCCGGCCATCTACCGGTGAAGATCACATCCAGTGTCGCACGGGTAGGCGTGTCTGGTTGTCCGCTTCTGCCGACTTGTCGATGGCGGTATCGCCGCTGCAGTCTTCCCTCGATGAGGGGTTCCGGTAGTAACCGCCGAAAAACCAACATATATGGCGTATCTGCTGGTCAGGGTCGGCGTTCGGCTCCCGGGCCCAGGATCGAGGTCAGCTCGCGCATCGCCCGGTGGCACGGCCCGAAACTCACTCGCCGCGACGAGCGGGTACATGGCAAGCGCTCTGGTCCGGATCGAGGCCGTGAAATGAACCGCATCGTCCGCGCCGCCCACGCAGCGGCCTGCGAAGCACACGGGAGAGAGCTAGGAATGGCGTTTGTGTATGTGCTGCTCAATCAGAAGGCGGCGTGGGGAAGAGCACCCTTACGGTGAATCTGGCGGCTGTCACCGCCGAAATAGTCAGTGACCACAGCAGCGGCCCGAGCCATGCCTACATAGCGCCTTGGCCAGCTGTGGCCGCGCCGGTGCATCCTGACGGCGGTTATTGGTGAGATCTGAAATCTGACGCCGTCGACGGGCGTCCGGCGGCTTGGGCGTGTCCGGCGAACGCACGCCATCAGCGGGCTCGGTCACCCAGTGAATCGGTGTTCATGCTCCGAGTTGGCGATTGATGTGGCTTTGGAGCAGCTTGATCGCGAGATCGTGGCGGTAGACAGCCGCCATGTCCATCGGAGTACGCCCGGCAGGGTCGGGCAGGGTGGGATCAGCGCCGAAGGCCAGCAGTACCGCGGTCAGGTGAACGCTCAACGGTTCACCGTTCTGGGCGGCGCCATCGCCCTCGGCATCGATGGCGTGCGTCAGCAGCGTCATGTCAACAAAGACTTCGTCGGGATCACTGCCCTCGGCCAGTAGGCGAGCCAGCCTCGCCACATCGAAGTGCTCGATCGCATGATGTGCCGGAGTCCAGTATCCGTGCTCGTCACTCATCAGAACAGTCAATCCGAAACCACCGCCCTATGCTCGCGCTCGGTTCACGAAAGCACGCTCATGCTGCGCTGGTCCGAACTGGTCACAGTCCGGTGTCAAGCTGAACAGTGACGTCAGATTTCGTGATTCACCGATGCAGCCACCAGCTGGCAGGAATATGTCTCACAAATGATCGTTCACGAGACACTGTCGGCGGCAACGCCTTTGCGCAGTCCGGTTCTGTAAAGGTTGCCGTGTACGCGGCAATGTCAATCTGTCGGGGGTTACCGATACATTCCGTGCATGCGAATCGGCTACGGGCGGGTCTCCACCCGCGATCAGCATCCCGAGGCCCAGCACGACGCGCTTACCGCGGCCGGGTGCGAGCAGATCTTCCTCGACAAGGCCTCCGGCAAGCTCGCCTCCCGTCCCGAACTCGACAAGGCGCTGCTGGTGGCCAACCGGGAAGGCGATCAGCTGGTGGTCACCAAACTCGACCGGCTCGGCCGCTCTCTCGAGCACCTGATCGAGCTGTCGAAAGCCTTGCAGGAGCGGGGCGTAGATCTGGTGGTTCTGGACCAGGGCATCGACACCTCCACCGCTCTGGGGCGGATGTTCTTCCAGATCCTCGGCGCCATCGCCGAATTCGAGCACGCCCTGATGTCCGAACGCACCCGCGACGGCTTGGCCGCCGCGCGCGCCCGTGGACGCACCGGCGGCCAGAAGCCGAAGCTCGGCCCCCGGCAGGTACAGCTGGCCCGGGCGATGTACGACGAACTCGATGAGCGCGGCAAGCGCCGCTACACCGTCGACCAGATCGCCGCCGAATTCGGCGTCACCGCCCCACCATCTACCGAAACCTCGGGAAATCACGCGGGTAGACCTGCTTTGCGGCTCGGACCAGCTTCAGACCGACATCGTCGCACCAGACACCGGCAGCCCACCATCACCGCTGGTCCAGGCAACTCCGTTGTTTTCCGCGCGACTACTACCGGAACCCCTATTGGCAATACATTTTGGGTCATGCGGTGTCACTGAGGCGCTTCGTAGGCTCCGGGTCGTTCCTATTCGGCCTCAGGAGAAGAGAACTCAATGCTTAAGTCTCGGTTGTCAGTACGTGGCTCAATACTCGGTGCGTTGTTCAGTGCTACCGTTCTGATGGGTGGTGGCGCCGCGGGCGCGGACCCGATTCCGCTCGAAGCGCCCGCCGCGGTGCCGGAAGCCGACGTCGTCGTCGGTGGCCCCTGCCTTCCGACCAGTGAATCGGTACTGCCCTGCCTGATCAGCAGCCTGTCGTCGGGAGTTGTTCGACCCTAAACCCCGCGGACCGAAACGCCCGCCCACCCCCGCGCGACGGGCCGCCCGAGATGGAGTCGATGTAGAGCAGATGCGTGAGCTTGTGCCGCATGTTCTTGGTCTGCCCGGCAGCCGCTGACCAGTCGTCATGTGGCCAGCGAATCCCTTGGATCTGAGCAGCTTTCCGGATTTTTGCTGGCGGTTTCACTCTGTCCAGCGGGTCCCCGGTAGGGCCCGCTGGATCGAAGTAGATGAAGTTTAGGGGTTCGGGTAGCAAGCGCCAAAAAAACAACACATTTGGGCTTGCCCCGGATAACAGCCCGTTATCCGGGGCAGTCCCCGTCCGTCGAGCAGTGCTATTCGCGCCACATGCGGGCTGCGCGCCGGGGGATGATGCCCGGTCCGGTCCGCCGGGGAGCTGGCGGTGCACCCGCTCGTAACAGCAAGGGCATTCGTGACTCAGTTCTCGGTCAGTACCGACCGCCGAAGCCACTGGCGAGCAGGTCGAAGGCGCGCTCGGCTTCGGCAACCGCGACCGGGTGACGCTGCGCCGCGCTGCGCCCGGCGGCCAGTTCGCGCCAGTTGGCCTCGCTGAGGTTGCGCCGCACCGCGATGATCGCGCTGGCGGCCAATCGCGCATCCAGCTCTCCCGGCGGGCCGAGCGCCTCGGCGAGTGCCACCTCGCCGCTGGTGAGGAACTGAGCGAGTCGTGCGGTCAATGTCGGGGTGTCCAGCACCAGGCGGTAGCAGGCCAGCACCTCGGGTATGTCGCACAAGCCTGTGCTGGGTTCGTAGTCGTCCAGACCGGTACGAAATGCGGTGCGCAGCGCGGTCAGTGGTGCCTGGCCGCGCACCCGGTCCCGTACCACGCGGGCTGCCTCGTCGGCGTGGTCGGCGAACCGGTGCACGACCAGGTCCTCCTTGGAGGGGAAATACTTGAACAGGGTGCGCTTGGACACCTCCGCGGCAGCTGCGATGTCCACAACCGACACCGCGTCGAACCCGCCGGCCAGGAACAACCGGATGGCGGCATCGGAGATGGCCGCGCGGGTGTGCCGCTTCTTGCGCTCACGCAGGCCCAGCTCGGGGGTCATGCCGAGCAGTATAGCCAAATGTAAACCTGGACGATAAGTAAACTTGGTATACATTCGCGGTATGCGAATCGGAGTTGCCCTGCCCACCGACTACTACGAACAGCTCACGACCGGCGTGAATCCCGTCGACTACCTACTCGACCAGGCCCGCAAACTGGCCGAACTCGGCGTACCCGCGGTCTGGCTGACTCAACGGTTCGACTACGACGCGCTGGCGGTCGCCGCGCTGATCGGGCGTGAGCTGCCGGACATCACGGTCGGCACCGCCATCGTGCCCATCCACCCGCGCCACCCCAACGCGCTGGCCATGCAGGCGCAAACAGCGCAGGCGGCCAGCAACGGCCGATTCGAACTCGGCCTCGGTTTGTCCTTGCCAGAGATCGCCGCCGGCTACGGCAACACCCACCCTCGCATCCGCTACCTACGCGAATACCTCACCGTTCTGCGCGATCTGCTCCATACCGGCGCTGTCGACCACACCGGCGAGACACTGGTGGCCAGGTCGCCGACACGCAGCATGATGCCGACACTCCACCTGCCGGTGCCGATACTGCTGGCCACCTCCGGGCCGCTGACCCTGCGGGTCGCGGCCGAGCTCGCCGACGGCGCCCTCCCATTACTCACCGGACCGAACACGCTGGCTGACTTCACATTCCCCACACTGGCCCGACACGCTGCGGCAGCCGGTCGACCGACGCCCCGGGTGATCGGCATGGTGGGTGGCGTAGTCACCGCCGATGTGGCAGGCGCACGCGCCCGCGCGGCGCAACAGATGGACAGATACGGCGAGATGCCGGCATATCGGGCGCTGCTGGAGCGGGAGAAAATATCGGACCCGGTGGAACTGGCCGTGATCGGCGATGAGCAGACCATGGCCGACGCGGTCGCTCGCTACGCCGATGCCGGTGCAGACGAGCTGATCTTCGCACTCACCGCCCTGGGATCGGCACGCGACGAGGAGCGAACCTGGGCGCTGCTCGGCGAGCTGAGCAAGACCAGAAACGACTGAACATGAGCTTCAAAACCGAACCGATCGACGTGCCGCGTACAGACCTGGTGGCCACCAGGACACCCTCTTCTGACCTCTCTTCTCCCGGACGAAGCCGATCGGCTGTTCCTGGACTATCGATCCTTCGACAGTGTCCGCGACAACCTGGTCACCCGAAACCTGATCGCGGTGCTGATCAGCCACTCCACCAACCTCGACCTCGCGCGGATGGCCGCCGCGGGCGGGATCTCCTACGACATCCGGGCGTGGACCGCGCGGAGTGGTACATGCGGGAGGGAGACGGTGCGCGTGGTGAACCTGGCGATCATCGGCTACCACGCCGGGTGCCGTTGACGCCGGTGTTCGGCACCGGCACGCTGTCCTCTTCGGACGGTCAGCGGTTCCCGGTGCAGCCCTTTCAGTCGAGATGTCCAGGCGTGTAGACGGCGAGTCCTTCGGGTTCGTCCTCGTCGTCGTCCGGGTCGTAGCTGAACAGCCGGAAGCCCTGGTCCCGGTACTCGATCGACTGCTCGATCGGGGTGTCGATGTAGGTCGCGACAAATCCCAGTGCGGCCAGGTCTGTCACAACGTCGCGCCAGCCTCTGCCGAGCAGGTAGACACCCTCGAACCGGGCGTCCACCAGGCGGCCCATCATGATGAGCTCGAGGTGCAGCGATGCGTTGTACGCCAGCCGCAGGCCCAAGCCCTCGAAGTAGTCGTCGGATGGGTGATCACGGGATCGGGGCACGACATCAAAGGGGCCGAGCCGGGCGCGGAGAGCGTCGCGGTGTTCCCCCAGCTGCGCGACGTCGAGGCCCTGACCGGCCAGCACGGTGAAGGACACGGCCTGATGGTGTCAGTTCGCCAGCTCGCGATGCAAGCAGATCGGGCCAGCCTCAGGATTCCGGACTCCCCCAGAACACCGGGACTCCCTCCACACCAGCCGATGTCCCGCCGTAGCGAACTCGACACCAACCGACATCGTCGCGCCAGACACCGGCAGCCCGCCATCACCGCTGGTCAAGGCAACTTCGTTGTTTTCCGCGCGATTACTACCGGGACCCCATGTAGCCCCGTACTCTCCGTAACGCGAAGCGCCCCCTGTCCTTTCGAATCCGACAGGGGGCGCTGCTACGTCTGTCTCAGCGTGCCCCGATGCGGGTCGGCGCGGTCATCGATGCCGCCGCGAGCAGCTGATCCAGCGCCCGTTCGACGTCTTCCTTCCAGCCGTGGTCGGAGTCGAGCTCCAACCGCAGACGCGGGAAGCGGTGATGCGGGGCCACCACCTCGAAGCCGACATCCTCCAAGAAGTCGGCTTCGATCATGCACCCCTCGGGTGAGCATTCGGTCGCCGCGCTCGCGCTCGCTCCCTTGATCGGAGCGACGATTCGCTCCAGCAGAGTCATCGAGCCGAAACGCTCCGACAGCGCCTGCGACGACGGTTCGGTGCGGATGCCGAACGCCTCCAGTGCGCGCACACCGCGGCGCACCAGATCGGCTACCACAGCCTGTATCAGGAGATGGGCCACATCGGCATCCTGATAGGGAGATTCGGTCCGCAGCGTGGTCAGCAGGACCGCGTCCGGGCTTACGGGGGAGGTGGGGAAGAGCGTGGCCCGCGGTACCGCGCTCGGGGGTGCGTAGAGGGCACAGCCGGCGACGTTGCCGTCGACATTCGCTACCTGTCCGCACGAACCCCACTCCAGCATGACCGTGGACAGCCAGGCTTCTTTCTCGAAGACCGGGTCGCTGAAGTTACGCGAGTCCTCCGCCACCGCGGGGTCCATCTCCCAGAAGACACAGCGGCGCGCATGCGCGGGAAGTTTTTCCAGTCCGCCGAGGGTTAGTGCTGTGACGCTGGTCGACACCGCTCTGCTCAGCCTCCAGCTGTCCGATTCATCCACGCTCACGTCGCATCAAAGTTTGCTCGCCAGCAAGAATAAGCGATCAAGGGAAACCCGCCTCATTCCATGTCGCTGTGCTGTTGGTCAGAAGAACTTGTGTTGCTGCGCCGGGGAGCGGCTCACGCTCCACGGCCGCGCGAACCCAAGCCGTCACAGTGACGTTTCGGCCGGGAAGCCGCACCTATTGGAACCACAAGTTACAATTCGTCACTTCTGTCGCACATCGGGTGTGTTCTGCTCCATCAGGGCGACGATTCGTTCGAGGTCTTCGACCGACCCGAACTCGACGACGATCTTGCCTTTGCGCTTACCCATGCTCACGAGTACCCGGGTGTCGAAGGAGCCGGACAACCGATCGGCCACGGCCTTCAGACCCGGCATCTCGATCGGCTTACGACGGGCGACGGGGGAGGGCGCGGCCGCGGCCTGCTCTCGGTTCGCCAGCATGACGGCTTCCTCGGTAGCCCGGACCGAGAGACCCTCGGCGACGATTCGGGTGGCGAGCGCCTCTTGAGCCTCCGCACCTGCCTCGAGACCGAGCAGTGCTCGCGCGTGCCCGGCGGACAGTACGCCCGCCGCGACCCGGCGCTGCACCAGGATCGGCAACTTCAGTAGACGGATCATATTCGTCACAACCGGGCGAGAGCGACCGATTCGGGCTGCCAATTCCTCGTGCGTGACATCGAATTCTTCCAGCAGCTGCTGGTAGGCTGCCGCCTCTTCGAGCGGATTCAGCTGCACCCGGTGGATGTTCTCCAGCAGGGCGTCGCGCAGCATCGATTCGTCCGCGGTCTCCCGGACGATCGCGGGAATGGTCGCCAGGCCGGCCTCCTGACAGGCCCGCCAGCGCCGCTCTCCCATTACCAGTTGATATCGGTCCACGCCCGGTTCGGTGCGTCGTACCACGATCGGCTGCATCAGACCGAATTCGCGGATCGAATGCACCAGCTCGGCCAGTGCGTCCTCTTCGAAGATCGTCCGCGGCTGCTTCGGATTCGGCTCTATCAGGTCCGGCGGGATCTCCCGGTAGACCGCGCCGCCTGCCTCGAGTTCGGCATTCTCGGCGGGATCGGGTACCCGATGCAGGTAGGTGGAGGGGGGCTGCGGCCCGACCGGATCCAAACCGATGACACTCGCGGCAGCACTGCTGAGGCCCGGTGATGCCGTCGGTGCCGTCGGGATCAGCGCGGCGAGTCCGCGCCCGAGCCCACCCTTCTTCGCCTGACTCATCGGTCTACCGACCCCTTCCTCGTTCCGCCAAACCGGACTGTGCCGAGCATCGACTCGGCCGGCCGAGTCACTCCGCCGACTTCGTAGCGGCGGCGTGCGGGGCCACCGCACGGGCCGCCATCTCGCGTCCGGCATCCAGGTAGCTCATCGCGCCCCGGGAGCCTGGATCATAATCGAGCACCGTCATGCCGTAACCCGGCGCCTCGGACACCTTGACGCTGCGCGGAATCACCGACCGCAACACGACGTCACCGAAGTGTCCGCGGACTTCCTCGGCAACCTGGTCAGCCAGCTTGGTGCGCCCGTCGTACATCGTGAGGATCACGGTCGAGACATGGAGTTCCGGATTCAAGTGCGCCTGCACCAAGCCGATGTTGCGAAGCAACTGCCCGACGCCTTCCAGCGCGTAGTACTCGCACTGGATCGGAATCAGCACCTCCTTCGCCGCGACGAGTGCGTTGACCGTCAGCAGCCCCAACGAAGGTGGGCAATCGATCATCACGTAATCGATGTCGTATCCGGCGATATTCGCCTCTTGGATCGCGGCTTTCAGCCGCCCTTCCCTGGCCACCATCGACACCAGTTCGATCTCGGCGCCTGCCAGGTCGATGGTCGCGGGGATGCACAGGAGTCGCTCGCTGTGCGGACTCGTCTTGATCGCGTCCTTGACCGAGACCTCGCCGATGAGCAACTCGTAACTGGAGGGGACGCCAGAATGGTGTTCGATCCCCAGAGCGGTACTGGCGTTGCCCTGCGGATCGAGATCGATCACGAGAACCGTCATCCCCTGATGCGCCAGGGCGGCCGCCAGATTCACGGCGGTGGTTGTCTTGCCGACGCCGCCTTTCTGATTGGCGATCGTGATGATGCGTTGCTCGTGCGGTTTCGGCACAGTCACCTTTCCTGGATGGAGGACTTGACTTGCACGCTGGGCTTCGGCGGCTATCGGGGTCTCACTAGGCGAGATGTGCCCGAACGGTGTGCTTCCGAATGCCTCCGTGTCGAAATTGCTGGAGTCCAGCATCCCCGGCACGCGCGACGCCGTTTCCCGTGAAACATTCGCCGGACCGCTCGACATAGACAGCTCCTAACCCGAGAAACTTTCAGAACACGTGCGCGCGAGGGACGGGTCGGCGCCGTGTCTGCAACAGCCTTTGTCGGATCGAACACGATGCACAACCGGGTTCGCAGCGCCCGATCGACCGAGCGGAGCTCCTCGCCGCTGTGACAACCAGATTCCTCCGTGGCATCTACGCTCACGCCCGACGCACACTAGCTTGCCAGCACTGAGCGCTTTAAGAAAGCTGAATCGCGGCGAGGCGCAGAGCGACACGCAAATCCGCATGAATTCACCTCGCCGCGCCCGTTGTTTCACATGAAACATCGCCCTGACCCGACAGGAACCGACAGTCCGGGCCGGTTGATTACACAGCCCTGCACGGTTTCCAGGCGTGCGGCGGTTCCCGAACGTAGAAGGCGACGTTCGTGATTCTCTTGGCTGTCTTGCCGTCAGCCACCGCGTGAGCTGTACTGCGCCGGACGCGACTCCTGTTCGTCATCTGCGACGCGACCGAGTCCGGTGCCCACGAGCAATGACGGAAAGCGTGAACCGGAGGTGCATATGACTGCCGACCAAACCGCCATTCCCCGTAGCTATCCGGTATCCGACGCGCGGGGACACCGAGAGCTCGTCCGTGGCACGGCAGCTGCCGAGCGTCAGGGCAGAGGTGTGGCGGCCTTTGATCAGGAACACGACCCAGGGATGTTTCACGTGAATCATGCAATGCGCGAACTGGCTCCCAGCCCAGCGGCGCTCACCTTCCCGGCCCTGCTTACACAGTCACGCGCGGCCCGAACGCGTACATCGCCGCACGCCTACATCGCCGCGTGCATCGCCGGGCACGGCTTCACTTTGCACCCCACGCTTTACAGCTGCGGCGCACACAATCACCAATCTGCCCCTATCCGGCCTGCTCGCAGCTCGTGTGCCGGCGGCCGTGGGGCCGTGGGGCCGTGGGGCCGTGGGGCCGTGGGGCCGTGGGGCCGACGAGACTACCGACCTACTTCCTAGCCCGGTGCCCATCGTTCGTTGTTAAGCAGAACGGTGATTCGACACCCACGACGGGAGCTTGATTCACGTGAAGCATGCGGCATTCCCGGCAGGTAGGCGCTCACATCCAGAAGTGCCTCTCTGCCGACGATGGTCTCAGTCCGCGCGCGGCGCATCCCGAGATAGAGCTCTGAGTGCTCGCTGCTGCCCCACGTAAGCCGGGGGCGTTGATTCACGTGAAACGTTGAATGGCAGCGGTGCCGCGGCCGCAGGGGCGAGCCCCTTCGCTCCGCACCAGAACCAAGCAAGCGGCGCTTCCGCACGCCTCAACCCGCTGCCGAATCTCCTCGTCACCCGAGTGGCTTGTACGGCATCTTCAGTACCGCGTGAGGCCCGCGCGGGCAGCAGATCGAGATTTCCTCAATCACAGGTGATTGACGGCGAGCGACCTCGCCGGTGCAGTGCGCGTCACTGTGCGGCCCGTCCGCAGCGCGGGGGTCAGAGGCGAAGCGCAGGAAAAGATGGGTGCGCCGCGCTCCGACTCCAGGCGAGAGTGCGCGGAGAAGTAGATGGGCTGAGTTTATGAGTTCGACTGAAAGTCGCGGCGATAGACGCTGAACACCGATTCACGTGAAACAAGACGCTGCGGGGAACCGTCGCTACCGCACCCCGGATGTCCCGCGGATGTCCCCGGATGTGAGCTCCGCTGCGCCGCAGTGGTCCTGAAGCGGAATGCGCGGAATGCTCGGAATGCTCGGAATGCTCGGCGGGGCGCATCACCTACCCTCGCCAGTTCAGCTCCACAGCGGCGGCAACCATCTCGCGACAGGATTCGACCAGCATTCATCACCGACGTGGGTTGGAAACCGGATTCGTCAGCGCTCGGCGATTACCGTTCCACCGCGTCCCGCTCACCATTCCGTCAGAGTGACGAAACGACTACGGGTCCCAAGGTCCAATCCTCGAGCCTGCTCGGACGAGCTGCTATTTGGACTTACGAGTGGCACGCTTGGTACGCCCACGCTCCGTCGCCGCGGTTTCACCCGTCGTCTTCGCTCCGCGCTCTACCGCTCGCTCGGCGCGCCGACGGGAAGTCCGCTCGGCGCGAGGGAGCCGCTCGGCGCTGATCACCATGGTGGGCGGGGACACCAGCCCGACGCCACATTCCAATACCACCGCATTGCCCGCTCCGGCTTTCGCCAGTGCGTCGCCATCGCGTTCCAATTCCTCTGTCGCGCTGGCACCCTTGAGCGCGAGCATGTGCCCGTGGTCGCGGAGGAGGGGGAGCGACCACTGGGCTAGCTTCCCGAGTGGGGCCACCGCGCGCGACGTGACCACGTCCGATCCACCAGCTTCCTTCATCACCCCGGATTGTTCGGCGCGCCCGCGCACAACGGTCACGTCCAATCCGATCGACTCGATGAACTCGCTCAAGAAGATGGTTCGGCGCAGCAGTGGTTCCACCAGGGTGATCCGGAGGTCCGGTCGCGCGATCGCAAGCGGGATACCGGGCAAGCCCGCGCCACTGCCGATATCCACCACGGAGGCGCCCTCGGCGATCAACTCTCCGAGAACCGCGCAGTTGAGGATGTGGCGGTCCCAGAGGCGAGGCACCTCACGTGGGCCGATGAGTCCCCGCTCTACGCCCGCGGTCGCGAGCGCCGTGCAATATCGACGCGCGAGATCGAGTCGGTCGCCGAAAACGGTGGCCGCCGACGCGGGTGGCTCCGATTCCGCGGGCACCGCGGCCGTTCCACCGAGATCTCGTTCCACGTGAAACATCCTTCCGAACTCGGGTCGATCTACGAGCGAGCAATCGGGCTTCGGACACGAACAAGGCCCCCGGTCCGAAAGACCAGAGGCCCTATCCAACCACTACCCATCCGGGCAGCGAAACACACCGTCCGCTTCGAGCAGACGCTCAGCCGGGAACGACCACCACGTGCCGATTCGGTTCCACGCCTTCGCTCTCGCTACTCACGCCCGCCACGGCGGCCACCGCGTCGTGCACGATCTTGCGTTCGAAGGGGGTCATGGGCGCCAGCGACTCCGGCTCACCGGATTCGAGCACGCGCTGCGCCGCAGCCGCGCCGAGTTCGCTCAGCTCCGATCGCCGCTTGGCCCGCCAGCCCGCCACGTCCAGCATCAGCCGGCTGCGCACTCCGGTCGCCTGCTGGACGGCGAGGCGAGTCAGCTCCTGCAAGGCGTCGAGCACCTCGCCATCGCGTCCGACGAGTTTCGTCAAGTCGCGCCCGCCGTCGATGCTCACGACAGCGCGGTCGCCTTCCACGTCGAGATCGATGTCACCGTCGAAGTCGAGGACGTCGAGCAATTGCTCGAGGTAGTCGCCGGCGATCTCGCCTTCCTCGATCAGCGCCTCCTCGGTATCACTCACGACATCGCCGGTGTCCGCTCCGTCATTCGCCATCGTCGTCGCCACGGTGGCGTCCCCTCCGTCGGTCTCAACAGTCATTTGATTTCCTTCATCTGCTCATCGCGCGCGCCGGGCAATCGCCGCCGGGCGGTACTCGCGATCAAGGGGGTTGCTCAGCGATCGAGGTGGGCGGCTCGAGCCACCCATCGTGTGGTCAGCGCCTGCGCTTCTGATTCGCCCTGCCCCGGTTGCCCGGTCGTTTCTGGCCTGCCGGACGGCGTGGGCCTGCGGCCTGCTTGGACGGCTTAGCGGTGCCATTCGTCGACGGGGCGGCACTGTCGTCGTCCGACGCGGTGTCAGCAGCGGCGGTAGGAGCGGGCTTCTTCTTCACGTTGACGGGTTTGGCGCCGGGCTTCGGCGCGTTCTGCGCGCGCTGCTCCAGCTTCGCCTGCTTCTTGGCTTCGTCTTCCTTCTCCATGCGCCCGAAGACGAGGTGCTGCTGCCCGTAAGTCCAGATGTTGTTGGCGACCCAGTAGAGCAGGATGGCGATCGGCAGGAACGGACCACCGACGAGCACGCCGAGCGGGAACACCCACAGCGCGAGCTTGTTCATCATCGCAGCCTGCGGGTTGGCCGCCGCTTCCGGCGTCTGCCGCGCCACGGAAGCGCGTGCGTTGAAGTGGGTGGCCAGACCGGCGATGACCATCAAGGGGATCGCGACGAGCGCGATGCTCAACCGGCTCGGCACACCGCCGTAGTCGGCGAAGGCCTGCAACTCGGCGACCGGTGTGGTGATGAACGCCGAGATCGGCGCGCCGAAGATGCGGGCGCTCAGGAAAGACTGGACGTCGGCGGCGCTGAACACATAGTTCGCGGTGTTCGCGTTCTGCTCGGGCGTCAGGCCCAGCTGTCCGAAGCCGTGGCCGGTCCGGTTGAACGACCGCAGCACGTGGAAGAGTCCGAGGAAGACCGGTACCTGCGCAAGGATCGGCAAGCAACCCATGAGCGGGTTGAAGCCGTTCTCCTTCTGCAGCTTCTGCATCTCGAGCGCCATCTTCTGGCGGTCGTTCTTGTACTTCTTCTGCAGCTCTTTGATCTGCGGCTGCAGCTCCTGCATCTGCCTGGTGGTGCGCACCTGCTTGACGAACGGCTTGTAGAGCACCAGACGCAGGGTGAACACCAGGAACACCACGGCCAGCGCCCAGGTGAGACCGTTGTCCGCGCCGAACGCGAACCCGAAGACTCGATGCCAGAACCAGAGGATCCAGGACACCGGGTAATAAATGAAGTCGAGCACGGCTCTATGCACTCCCGTCGTTCGTGTCGCCGATCACCGCGTGCGGCGATCCTTTACAAGCGTTCGGCTCCGACCGTGGTCCGGCGGGCAGGCTCGATTCCTGCGACGCCACATCGGTCGCTGCCCCGTCCGCCGGCTCGGCGCGCAGTGTGCTCCGCTTCCGCTCCGGGACGGGGTCCCACCCACCAGGGTGCCAGGGCGCGCATTTCGCCAAGCGCACGACCGTCAATACCAGCCCGATGAACAGGCCCCGACTGCGCAAGGCGGTAACGGCGTACTCGCTACAGGTCGGGGTGAATCGGCACACCGGCATGCGGGTGGGGGAGACGTAGGTCCGATACAGCTCGATCAAAAAGATCAGCGCGTTCGCGGGCAGTCGGGCGAGCTTCGCCGAGAGGCTCATGCCGGACCACCCGTCGGCACGCCCGCCTCGGCGCCGACGCGGAGCTTGCGCAGTGCGGTGCGCAGCTGGCGCAGCAGGTCCTCCGACGACGCCGTAGCGGCGCCAGGGAGCGCCCGGATCACAACATCGGTTCCGGGTGGCACTTCGTCCACCACCTGGGCGCACATATGACGCAGGCGGCGGGCCACGCGGTGTCGAATCACCGCGTTGCCCACCGCCTTGCTGACGATCAACCCGAAACGGGGTCCACCTACGCGGACCAGCACATCGTCCGGGACCTGATCATGTCGTCCATTCGCGCCCACGACTCCGTCATACCCGTGTGCGAGCGCATGCACGACCAGATCACGCCTCCCGATTCGCTGGCCGCGGCGCACCGTCCGGGAGAAGTCGGCACGATGATGCAACCGATACGGCTCAGGCAACACCCGAGCGTCCGAGAGCGAGGATCAGGCAGTGAGGGAAGCGCGGCCCTTGCGGCGACGCGCCGAGACGATGGCGCGACCCGCACGGGTACGCATCCGGAGGCGGAAGCCGTGAACCCGCGCCCGACGACGGTTGTTCGGCTGGAACGTCCGCTTGCCCTTGGCCACGGTCAACACTCCTCGAGTAGGCGGGCACCAGGTAGTGCCCGAAGCTTGTCGGTGATACGTGTATTGCGCAATGAATCGCAAGTCTGGTCATCATCGGCGCGTGTCGGTCCTGGCGCACAGTCGGTCGATCACGACCTAAACGCGGTCAGCACAGGACCGCCACCGCACCAAGGGGTGACTGTACGAGGGTACTGATCGGCCCGTGACGGGTCAAACTCGCCCCACCTTTCGCGCCGGAGCCGATGACCAGGCAGAATCGGCGCGGTCCGGTCAGGCGTACTCCCATGACCGTGAGTTCGTCCACACCCCTAGCCATCGCACACCTCGGCCACCAGGGTACGTAGCCAGACGATTGCTACAGAAGCGCAGGTCGCGGCGTTGCCGCCCTCCCGCGTATACGCGTTCTCCAGTTCCCCAGGGTTCTCCACATCTGTGGATAATTGTGTGGAAAGACCCCTGGAGTGGCATATTCGTAGGGCCGACGGTGCCGAGCCGCTGTCCAGATGGGGGACCCGGGCAGCGTCCGAACCGGTTACGGACGTACGCAGGATCACGGGACCGACCCCCGAGAATCACACTTCATGCGTGCCCCGGCCGTCTGCTCCTATCGACCTACTCCGGGGAGGAAACTGCATGGACGACGAGCAGAACGTGCTGGCCACCGTATGGCCCGAGGTTGTCACCGAGCTGACCACCGGCTCATCGGACGGTGCCATTCCGCCGGTGACCCGAGCACAGCAGGCTTGGCTGAAGCTGGTCAAGCCGCTGACAGTCGCACAGGGGTTCGCCCTGCTCTCGGTACCCTCGTCGTTGGCCCAAGAGGCCATCGAACGCGATCTGCGCGAGCCCATCCTCCGTTCCCTGGCTCGTCGGCTCGGCCCCCAGGTGGAAGGACTCGGCGTCCGCATCGCCGCCCCGACCACCCCCACCGTCGACCGGCAGAGCAACACTCCCCGGCACGCGCGGATGACGAGCAGGCCCGAGCGCCCACGCGAAGGCCGGGCGCCCGCCGCCTACCCGGGTTCGGACTTCCCCGGCCGCGACGCCTACCCGGGGCCGCGTTATGCACAGCCCGCCGACTTCACGCCCGCATCCGCGTATAACGACGGCTCGGATTACCCGAGCGCCGACTACGGGCAGGACTTCGCGCCGCCGGAGGAGTACCGCCAGTCGGAGTACGCCCGTGCCGACTACCCTCCGCGCGGCGAGTATTCCCAGACCGGCGAGTTGCCCACGATGTCCCCGCCGGACGTAGCACCGCGCCGAGAACCCGGACTTCCGCCGCGACGAGAGCCTGCCACCCCGCCGGGGCAGGAGTCGCTGTTCAATCCCGAACCGTCCCCGGGCGCTATGCGCGGCCCCCATCGTGCCCCTGTGCGCGAAACCCTCGACGACGACACCGGCCTGGCACACGATTCGGTGCGCGAGCCGGTCGGTGACCACCAGCGCGGCGATCACGACGACGAGCCCGTGGTGAACGTGCGCAACTCCTGGCCCACCTACTTCGCCAAGTCGCAGGAGTCGCCCGCTCCGTCGACGTCCTCGGCCAGCTTGAACGCGAAGTACACCTTCGAAACGTTCGTCATCGGCGCGTCCAATCGCTTCGCGCACGCAGCGGCCGTCGCCATCGCCGAAGCACCTGCCCGCGCGTACAACCCGCTGTTCGTCTGGGGGGCCTCTGGCTTGGGCAAGACGCACCTGCTGCACGCGGCCGGCCACTACGCACAGCGGCTCTTCCCGGGTATGCGGGTCAAGTACGTTTCGACCGAAGAGTTCACCAACGACTTCATCAACAGCCTGCGCGACGACCGGAAGGTCGCGTTCAAGCGGCGTTACCGCGAGACCGACATCCTGCTGGTCGACGACATCCAGTTCATCGAAGGCAAGGAAGGCATCCAAGAGGAGTTCTTCCACACCTTCAACACCCTGCACAACGCGAATAAACAGATCGTCGTCTCCTCGGATCGTCCGCCCAAACAGTTGGCCACGCTGGAGGAGCGGCTGCGGACGCGGTTCGAATGGGGACTGATCACCGACGTACAGCCGCCGGAGCTGGAGACACGCATCGCCATCCTGCGCAAGAAGGCGCGGATGGACCGGCTCGATGTGCCGCACGACGTGCTGGAGCTGATCGCCAGCCGGGTGGAGCGCAACATCAGGGAGTTGGAGGGCGCGCTGATCCGGGTGACCGCGTTCGCCTCGTTGAACGGTCAGCCGCTGGATCTTCCGCTGGCCGAGGTGGTGCTACGCGATCTGATGCCGGATACCGCGGCGCTGGAGATCAATGCCGCCACGATCATGGCGGTCACGGCGGAGTACTTCAACACCACGCTGGAAGAACTCACCGGTCCCGGCAAAGCGCGGCCGCTGGCCCAGGCCAGGCAGATCGCCATGTACCTGTGCCGCGAACTCACCGACCTGTCGCTGCCGAAGATCGGGCAGGCGTTCGGCCGCGACCACACCACGGTGATGTACGCGGAGAAGAAGGTGCGCAAGGAGATGACCGAGCGACGCCGCGTCTACGACCAGGTGCAGGAACTCACAGCCCGAATCAAACAGCGCTCCCGCTGAGCGGTATCCACACCCCAGCGCCGCCCCTGACCTGGGGCGGTGCTTTTTTGTGGGCTGTGGATTCCTCGAGGAATCCTTGTGGAGTCCTCGAGGAAACGCTGGTTTGTCCACCGATTCGCTCACAGGCCGGGGCGAGCGCGTGCTCGAGTTTCCTCACAGCCCGTTATGAACAGTTTCCCCAGGCTGGTTTGCACACACCCGCTGACCAGCAGGGTGTCCGGATCTGGCCTTGTGGAATCCTCGAGGAGTCCGTGTGGAGTCCTCGAGGATTCCTCGAGCTGTCCACGGTTTCGTGCACATGTGTGAACAACTGGGTGAATCCGGTGGAACAACTCGAGGAGCGCTCGAGGATGACTCGAGGACAACCGGGAAGCCTCCACAGACGCCGGGTGTTCATCCTCGAGACACCCCCTGGCCATCCCCACGGCACCACGCCCCCTGAGCAGCGGATTCGGCCGCAGTCCACAGAATCCACAGTGCCTACTACTACTTCAGTTCTTCTCATTAGAGATCTCTCTTCAAAACAGGGTGTGTGGAAAGTCGATCGAGCGACGCACCTTCCGAACCACCCCGGATTCCCGCAAGGACGACAGCGGCACGAGACTCGGTCCTGTCTGTCCCACAGGGCGATCGGGGTATACCCGCCACTTCGCGAGATACCCGCCGCCTCCCGCTGTCACCGGCCTCTCCGGCGGTGCTCAGGACGCGGCCATTCGTGGCGCCGGAGGGTCGGGCTAGGTGCACGCCCCGCGCGCGGGTACGGTTTGATGTCGGTCGCCTGTGCCAGACTGCGAAGGCGGCCGATTCGGCAGGACCCTTTCGAGCACCGACACTGACGAGCCGACAACAGATCACGGAACCGGGAGAGGACAGATCGGGCGATGGAGCTTGCAAGCATGAAGTTTCGGGTCGCCCGCGAGGATTTCGCCGAGTCCGTCGCCTGGGTGGCGCGCAGTCTTCCGTCCAGGCCTCCGGTTCCGGTGCTCGGCGGTGTGCTGCTGGTCGCCGATGAGGACGGTCTGACCGTCTCCGGCTTCGACTACGAGGTCTCCGCGCAGGTGCGGGTCGCGGCCGAGGTCGCGGGGCCCGGCAAGGTGCTCGTCTCCGGTCGTCTGCTTGCCGACATCACCAAGGCGCTGTCCAACAAGCCCGTCGACGTCTCGGTGGACGGCACCCGCGTACTGATCGCCTGTGGCAGCGCGAAGTTCTCGCTGCCGACCATGCCGGTCGAGGACTATCCCCAGCTGCCCGAGGTGCCGCAGCAGACCGGTGAGCTGAGTGTGGATGTCTTCGCCGAAGCCGTCGGCCAGGTCGCCGTCGCAGCGGGCCGCGACGACACCCTCCCCATGCTGACCGGTATCCGGGTGGAGATCGAGGGATCGCAGGTCGTGCTCGCGGCCACCGACCGGTTCCGCCTCGCCGTCCGGCACATCGAATGGCAGCCCGCGCGCGCCGACATCGAGACTTCGGTGCTCATACCGGCCAGGACGCTCTCGGAAGCCGCCAAGACGCTCGGACCCTCCGACGCGCCCGTCCAGCTGTCCCTGGGCACCGGTGCGGGGGCGGACGGCCTGCTCGGCATCGTGAACGCGGGCCGCCGGACCACCACCCGGCTGCTCGATGCGGAATTCCCCAAGTTCCGCCAGTTGCTTCCCAAGGAACACACCTCGATCGCCACCCTCGCCGTCGCCACGCTGACCGACGCGATCAAGCGCGTCGCGCTGGTCGCCGAACGGGGCGCTCAGGTGCGGCTGGAGTTCTCTTCCGACGGCCTGCTGTTGTCCGCGGGCGGAGACGACGCGGGCCGGGCCGAAGAGTGGTTGGAGGCCGATTTCCGCGGTGAATCGCTCACCATCGCGTTCAACCCCGGTTATCTCGTCGACGGCTTGTCCGCACTGCATGCCGACCGGGTCACCTTCGGATTCACCACGCCGAGCAGGCCCGCCGTGCTGCTGCCTGCGTCCGAAGACGAGCCCGAGGTGCTCGACTCCGGGACGTTCGCGGCGCTGTCGAGCCCGTACATCTATCTGCTGATGCCGGTCCGGCTGCCGGGCTGATCGCCTGTGCATGATCGGATATCGTGCGGATCCGCGCCGCGTGGTCCGGCGCGGGTGCGCGACCATGCCGCCGGAAAATCCCCAGCGACGTCGCGGAGTTCTGTTCCCGCGCAGCTGGGGTCACGCTTTATCCACAGGTGTTCCACAAGGAGACCGCACGCCGCACGAACAGTGACCGGCGCGGTCGCGATGTACCGATCGGCGGAAATGTCCGCTTCGGCCCAGGCAGGGGCGCGATAGCGGATGTTCGTCCGAGCTCTGTCGCTGCGTGACTTCCGCTCGTGGGAGCATGCGGAACTCGAATTATCCCCAGGTCGCACCGTCTTCTTGGGATCGAATGGCAACGGTAAGACAAACCTGCTGGAAGCGATCGGCTACCTGGCCACCCTCGGGTCACATCGTGTCGCCACGGAGGCGCCGCTGATCCGGACCGGTACCGCGCGGGCTCGGATCGGCGCCACGGTGGTCAACACCGGCCGCGAACTGCGCATCGACATCGAGCTGAATCAGGGCAGCGCCAATCGCGCACAGATCAACCGCTCGCCGGTCCGCCGGACCAGGGAAATACTGGGGATCCTGCAAACGGTGCTGTTCGCGCCCGAGGATCTCGCACTGGTCCGCGGTGATCCCGGAGAGCGCCGCCGGTTCATGGACGAGTTGTGCACAACCCGCCTGCCCAGACTGGCCGCCGTCCGCGGCGACTACGACCGGGTACTGCGCCAACGCTCGGCGCTGCTGAAAACCGCCGGTCGGCAAGCCAGGTCGAAGACGGATCTGAGCACCCTCGACGTGTGGGACGGACACCTCGCCGCACATGCCTCCGTTCTACTTGCCCAGCGGCTGCGCCTGGTGCACGATCTCGCGCCGTATCTCACCCATTCCTATGCTTCGATCGCTCCCGAGTCGCGGCCCGCCTCGATCGCCTATCGCAGCGCAGCGCTGCCCCCGGAGTTCCTGGATCCGGCCAGACCACCGGGCCCGGAGGACGCTGGGGAACTGGAGGCGATCCTGCTGCGCGAACTCGCCGCCGCCCGGCCGAGGGAACTCGACCGCGGGGTGTGCCTGGTCGGCCCGCATCGCGACGAATTGGACCTCCTGCTCGGGGATTCCCCCGCGAAGGGGTTCGCCAGTCACGGCGAGTCCTGGTCGTTCGCGCTGGCCCTGCGGTTGAGTGCGTTCGAACTGCTGCGCGCGACCGGCGCCGAACCGGTGCTGCTGCTCGATGACGTGTTCGCCGAGCTCGATCGTCGTCGCCGCGCTGCCCTGGCGGCCGTCGCCGCGGGCGCGGAGCAAGTGCTGATCACGGCGGCCGTACCGGAGGACGTGCCGGCCGAGCTGGCCGCCGTGCCGCTGCGAGTCGAAACCGCCGGCGCTCCCGAAGGCCGTGTGTCCCGGATACTCGCGCAAGACTCGCCTGGCAGCGGCGATCTCGGTGGCGAACAGCCGAACGACGAGGCCGCGTGGCCGACATCCGAAAGGCAAGATGATCCGGTCACCGGCTCGACCGAATCCTGGCCGCCGTAGCTATCCACAGGCGGAATGGACAGGCGATCCGCGCCTCCGCATCCGCCGCCCAGGTCCACTACAGTGACCACTCGTCGGGAACGACGAGTTCTCAACAGCTGAAACCGATTCCCCAACACCTGTGGAAAACTTGTCCGACCCTGGTGGGCGATGCCGCCGCACTCGATTCAGCAACTGTCAAGCAAGTAGCCGATCTAGTGGAGGAATTCGCCCTTCTGGGCGGCGAGAAGGTGGTCTCGTCAGCCATCTCGGCGCTTCGTGCAGAGATTTCTCGCCCCCGGCAACCTTCGGCGCAGGCTGGGGACAACTTGATCGAAGCTGGGGACAAGGTACTGCCGCGAAGGGAGAGGGGCGATGAGCGATCAGCCCGTGGAGTCCGAATCCGCAGGTTCGGAACCCGAATTGCGCGGAATCGACCTGGCGCGGCGTGCCCTGGAGGAAGCGCGCGCCGCGGCACGGGCGAGTGGTAAAGCTGTCGGTCAGGGTCGTTCCTCACCCCAGCGTAGGTTGCGGCCCGGCGTGCGCAGGCGCACCGGATGGTCGGGCGCGGGCCCGGACGACCGCGATCCACAGCCGTTGTCCAAGCTGGCCGGCTCCATCGCCAAGAACCGTGGATGGTCGAACAAGGTGGCCGAGGGCATGGTCTTCGGTCGCTGGTCGAAGGTGGTCGGTGAGGACATCGCCGCGCACGCCACACCCGTCACCTTGAAGGAGGGCGTCCTGAGCATCTCCGCCGAGTCGACCGCGTGGGCGACCCAGCTGCGGATGCTGCAGGGCCAGATCCTCGCGAAGATCAACGCCGCGGTCGGACAGGGCGTGGTGACGTCTCTGAAGATCTCGGGGCCCGCCGCGCCGAGCTGGCGCAAGGGCGAGCGGCATATCAGAGGCCGAGGACCGCGCGACACCTACGGATGACCTATCCGAGAAGTATCTGATACCTGGTGTTACGTTTATCCGAAATCGGCGTTTCACGTGGAACGTTTCGGCACGACGTCGCGCCTCCGGGCTCGCGCCTCCGGTGCCGAATCGTCCGGGCGGAAGGGTTTCCATGGCGATCACCACATCGGTCGGACCATTTTCGGCTGCCGCGACCCGGTCGGTTCGCCGGGGCGACGTCGAACTCGCGGTCTACGAGTGCGGCAATCCCGAGGGTGTGCCGGTGCTGCTCATCCATGGTTGGCCCGACACTCATCTGTTGTGGAGCCGGGTCGCGGCCCTGCTCGGCGGTCGGCACCGCGTGATCGCCTTCGACAACCGGGGTGTAGGTGACAGTTCGGCGCCGACAGCGGTCGAGGCGTATCGGATCGAAGAGCTCGCGGCGGATGTTCGTGCGGTCATCGACGCGGTCGCGCCGGGCGAGCGAGTGCACGTACTCGGACACGACTGGGGCTCGGTGATCGGATGGGAGGCGGCCGCCGCCGCTGACGCCGCTTCCGTGATCGCGTCGTTCACCTCGGTCTCCGGGCCGAATCTAAACTTCCTCGGCGCTTATCTGCGTGGCCCGCTCACCCCGGCGCGGCTGCGTGGCGCTCTCGCCCAAGCCGCTGCCTCTGCATACACCGTTGCGTTCCAGATCCCGAGAGTGCCGGATCCGGTGCTGCGGCTGCTGTCCGGCCGCTGGCCGCGCTTCCTCGCATTCTTCGACGGCCTGGATCCCGCGCTGGTGGAGACGGCGCCGACGCTGCGCACCGATATGATCAACAGCCTGAAGCTCTACCGCGCGAATATACGGCCCCACCTGCGTCATCCGCGGCCGCGTCCGATCGAAGTGCCCGTCCAGCTGATCGTCGCCACCGGTGACCGTGCCGTGCGGCCGGTGGCGAACGCCGAAGCCGACCGGTGGGTACGACGTTTGACCCGGGTCGAGATTCCGGCGCGGCACTGGTCGCCGATCTCGCATCCGGCGGAGTTGGCGCGCCACACCGCCGCCTTCATCGATCGGATCGACGCCGCGCGCTGATCCGCGACGGCCGCCGACAGGGGACCCCGCCAACGCATCTCTCAGCCCAATTCTGATGGATCAAAACCGCCGGAAGGCGGAACCGAGTCGCCGGAATCCGATTTCTCGCATCCACGGCGCTGTGAGGGGTGTCGGAGGTGGGTTGTAAGTTGGGTGTACCAGTAGGATGGTGACGTAACTAGCGGCGATACCTTCGGCGCGTTCCGCACAGTCCGCGCGTGGACCCTATCTCTCGAGCAGACATGATCAGGGCTCACGTGCGCTGTCCGATCGCTCTATGCCGGGATCAGCAAGTAAGGAGAGCTACCGACCAGTGGCTGCCAAAGACTCCAACGCATCGGGTTCGACCAGAGCGACCGGGAAGCAGGACTACGGTGCCTCCTCCATTACGGTTCTCGAGGGGCTCGAGGCGGTCCGCAAGCGTCCGGGCATGTACATCGGCTCCACCGGCGAGCGTGGTCTGCACCACCTGATCTGGGAGGTCGTCGACAACTCCGTCGATGAGGCGATGGCCGGGTACGCGACGAAGGTCGAGGTCACCCTGCTGGCCGACGGCGGCGTCGAAGTGGTCGACGACGGTCGTGGCATCCCCGTGGCGATGCACGCCCAGGGTGTCCCGACCATCGAGGTCGTCATGACCCAACTGCACGCGGGTGGCAAGTTCGACTCGGATTCCTACGCGGTATCCGGTGGTCTGCACGGCGTCGGTATCTCCGTGGTCAACGCGCTGTCGACCCGCTTGGAAGCGGAGATCGACCGGGACGGGTACCACTGGAGCCAGACCTACAAGGACGCCATCCCCGGCAAGCTGACCCAGGGTGAGCCGACCAAGCAGACCGGCACGACCATCCGTTTCTGGGCGGATCCCGAGATCTTCGAGACCACGACCTTCAACTTCGAGACGGTGGCCCGCAGGCTGCAGGAGATGGCGTTCCTGAACAAGGGGCTGACCATCAAGCTCACCGACGAACGCGTCAGTGACTCCGAGGTCATCGACGAGGTGGTCAGCGAAACCGCCGATGCGCCCAAGCACGCCGCGGAGAGCGGTGCGCCCGTCGAGCACAAGGTGAAGACCAGGACCTACCACTACCCGGGTGGTCTGGAGGACTTCGTCCGTCACATCAATCGGACCAAGCAGCCGATCCACAATTCGGTCGTCGGGTTCACCGGTAAAGGCACCGGCCACGAACTCGAGGTGGCGATGCAGTGGAACTCCGGTTACTCGGAGTCGGTGCACACCTTCGCCAACACCATCAACACCCATGAGGGCGGCACGCACGAAGAGGGTTTCCGCGCGGCGTTGACCACGGTGGTCAACAAGTACGCCAAGGACAAGAAGCTCATCAAGGAGAAGGACGGCAACCTCACCGGTGACGACATCCGTGAGGGCTTGGCCGCCATCGTGAGCGTCAAGGTCGGCGAGCCGCAGTTCGAGGGCCAGACCAAGACCAAGCTCGGCAACACCGAGGTGAAGTCGTTCGTGCAGCGCACCTGCAACGAGCACCTCACCCACTGGTTCGAGGCCAACCCGGCCGACGCGAAGACCATCGTGAACAAGGCGGTCTCCTCGGCGCAGGCCCGCGTCGCCGCGCGGAAGGCTCGCGAACTGGTGCGGCGCAAGTCCGCGACCGACCTGGGCGGTCTGCCCGGCAAGCTGGCCGACTGCCGGTCCAAGGACCCGAGCAAGTCCGAGATCTACATCGTCGAGGGTGACTCCGCCGGCGGCTCGGCGAAGTCCGGTCGTGACTCGATGTACCAGGCGATCCTGCCGATCCGCGGCAAGATCATCAACGTCGAGAAGGCGCGGATCGACAAGGTCCTCAAGAACAACGAGGTCCAGTCGATCATCACCGCCTTCGGCACCGGTATCCACGACGAGTTCGACATCAGCAAGCTGCGGTATCACAAGATCGTGCTGATGGCCGACGCCGACGTCGACGGTCAGCACATCTCGACGCTGCTGCTCACGCTGCTGTTCCGGTTCATGCGCCCGCTGGTCGAACACGGTCACGTCTACCTGGCGCAGCCGCCGCTGTACAAGCTGAAGTGGCAGCGCACCGAGCCGGAGTTCGCCTACTCCGACCGCGAGCGCGACGGTCTGCTGGAAGCCGGGCTCGCGGCGGGCAAGAAGATCAACAAGGACGACGGTGTGCAGCGCTACAAGGGTCTCGGCGAGATGAACCCGAAGGAGCTGTGGGAGACCACCATGGATCCGGCGGTGCGGCTGTTGCGTCAAGTGACGTTGGACGACGCGGCCGCGGCCGACGAACTGTTCAGCGTCCTGATGGGCGAGGACGTCGAGGCGCGGCGCAGCTTCATCACCCGCAACGCCAAGGATGTCCGCTTCCTCGATCTGTGAGCCCGTGCACGTCTCGTGACGCGCGAACCCACGATCCCGCACTACACCATCTTGCGGCGCTCATGACGCCCGGCGGACGCCCGAGCAGCCGCAAGACACAGGAGACCTCATGACCGACACCACCCTGCCCCCGACCGGCGGCGAGCGCATCGAGCCGGTCGATATCCAGCAGGAGATGCAGAACAGCTACATCGATTACGCGATGAGCGTGATCGTCGGCCGCGCGCTGCCCGATGTGCGCGACGGCCTGAAGCCGGTGCACCGGCGCATCCTCTACGCGATGCACGACAACGGGTACCGGCCCGACCGCGGTTACGTGAAGTCCGCGCGCCCGGTGGCCGAGACCATGGGTAACTACCACCCGCACGGCGACGTACCGATCTACGACACCCTGGTGCGCATGGCGCAGCCGTGGTCGCTGCGTTACCCGCTGGTGGATCCGCAAGGAAACTTCGGTTCTCGTGGCAACGACGGCCCGGCGGCCATGCGGTACACCGAGTGCAGGCTCACGCCCATCGCGATGGAGATGTTGCGCGAGATCGACCACGAGACGGTCGATTTCGTGCCGAACTACGACGGCCGCTCGCAGGAACCGGTGGTTCTGCCGTCCCGGGTGCCCAACCTCCTGATCAACGGCTCGGGCGGTATCGCGGTCGGCATGGCGACCAACATTCCGCCGCACAACCTCAGGGAAGTCGCCGAGGCGATCTACTGGGCGCTGGAGCATTACGACGCCGACGAGGAAGCCACGCTGGCCGCGTGTATGGAGCGGGTCAAGGGCCCCGACTTCCCGACCGACGGCTTGATCGTGGGCAGCCAGGGCATCCACGACGCCTACTCCACCGGCCGCGGCTCGATCCGCATGCGCGGCGTGGTCGAGATCGAGGAGGACAACAAGGGCCGCACCACGATCGTGATCACCGAGCTGCCCTACCAGGTCAACCCGGACAACCTCATCTCCTCGATCGCCGAGCAGGTGCGCGACGGCAAGATCGCGGGCATCTCCGACATCCACGACGAGTCCTCCGACCGCGCCGGTCTGCGCATCGTGGTCACCGTCAAGCGCGATGCCGTGGCCAAGGTGGTGCTGAACAACCTCTACAAGCACACCCAGCTGCAGACCAGCTTCGGTGCGAACATGCTGTCCATCGTCGACGGGGTGCCGCGCACCCTGCGGCTGGACCAGATGATCCGGCACTACGTCAACCACCAGCTCGACGTGATCGTGCGGCGCACCCGCTACTTGCTGCGCAAGGCCGAGGAACGGGCCCACATCCTGCGCGGCCTGGTCAAGGCGCTGGACGCGTTGGACGAGGTCATCGCGCTGATCCGCCGTTCGGCCGACACCGAGACCGCGCGCACCGGCCTCATGCGGTTGCTGGACATCGACGAGATCCAGGCGACCGCGATCCTCGACATGCAGCTGCGGCGCCTTTCGGCGTTGGAGCGGCAGAAGATCGTCGACGAGCTCGCCAAGATCGAGCTCGAGATCGCCGACCTCAAGGACATTCTGGACAAGCCGGAGCGCCAGCGCGCGATCGTCCGCGACGAGCTGCGGGAGATCGTCGACAAGTACGGCGACGATCGGCGCACGAAGATCATCGCGGCGGACGGCGACGTGGCCGACGAGGATCTGATCGCGCGCGAGGACGTGGTCGTCACGATCACCGAGACCGGCTACGCCAAGCGCACCAAGACCGATCTCTACCGCAGCCAGAAGCGCGGCGGCAAGGGCGTACAGGGCGCCGGCCTCAAGCAGGACGACATCGTCAAGCACTTCTTCGTCTCCTCGACGCACGACTGGCTGCTGTTCTTCACGAACAAGGGACGGGTCTACCGTGCCAAGGCCTACGAGCTGCCCGAGGCCAACCGCACCGCCCGCGGCCAGCACGTGGCGAACCTGCTGGCCTTCCAGCCGGACGAGAAGATCGCCCAGATCATCCAGATCAAGTCCTACAACGACGCGCCGTATCTGGTGCTCGCCACCAAGAACGGCCTGGTGAAGAAGTCGAAGCTGACCGATTTCGACTCCAACCGCAGCGGCGGCATCGTCGCGGTGAACCTGCGCGACGAGGACGAATTGGTCGGCGCCGTGCTCTGCTCGGCCGAAGAGGACCTGCTCCTGGTTTCCGCGCTGGGCCAGTCGATCCGCTTCTCGGCCACCGACGAAGCGCTGCGTCCGATGGGGCGCGCCACCTCCGGCGTGCAGGGCATGCGGTTCAACGACAGCGATGAACTGTTGTCGCTCAATGTGGTTCGAGACGGCACATATCTGCTGGTCGCCACGTCCGGCGGTTACGCCAAGCGGACCGCCATCGAGGAATACACTCCGCAGGGCCGCGGTGGTAAAGGCGTATTGACCATCCAGTTCGACGCGAAACGTGGCACCCTGGTCGGGGCGCTCATCGTCGACGACGAAGATGAGTTGTACGCGATCACCTCCGGTGGCGGCGTCATCCGGACGGCGGCCAAGCAGGTTCGTAAGGCTGGACGACAGACCAAGGGCGTGCGATTGATGAACCTCGCGGAGGGCGATACCTTGCTTGCGATCGCGCGCAATGCCGATGAGCCCGATCCCGATCAAATCGTCGGCGGCGGCGACACCGGCTCCTCCGAGAAGTAACCCAACAGCGGCGGCAACGAACGGATCTAAGGATTCCCATTGACCACTCCGAATCAGCCGAATGACGAGCGGCACCAGACGAACGGTGTGACCGAGCGGATCGCACCGTCACCGATCCCGCCGCGGCCGATCCCACGGCCGGTCGCCTCGGCCGAGAACGGTCAGCCCGGCGGCGGCCCGCAAAGCGGCGGTCAGCCTGGCGGGCACCCTGGCGCCGGGCAGCCCGGCGGCCATCCGGGCGGCCCGCAGCCGGGTGGGCTCCAGGGCCAGCCGAATGGGCCGCAGTCCGGCGGGCACCCGAACGGGCCGCAGTCCGGCGGGCACCCGGGTGGGCCGCAGCCCGGCGGGCACCCGGGTGGGCAGCCGGCCAACCAGCCCGGTGGCAACCAACCGAACACCCAGCCGCCCGAGATGCGTGATCAGCAGGGCGATTTCGCGCCGCAGCAAGGTGCGCCGGACCAGGGGCCCGGTGGTGACGGCCAGGACCGTTTCGACCAGAAGACGGCGCGGATCAACAATCAAGCCCCGCAGTCCGCGCCCGAGAGCGAGGACAAGCAACCGGTCGGTGCCGCGAACGGCGGGCAGCAGTCGCCGTACCAGGACGGGTGGTCGCAGCTGCCGCAGCGGGAGCCGCAGTCCAACCTGTACCGCCCTGGTCAGGCGCCGGTAACCGGACGCCCGAACTCGGCGGGCGGCGGATCGGTCGGTCTCGGTGGCGGGGCGTCCAACGCCCGCACCACCGCCGACCTGGCGGCCAAGGCGGCACGCAAGGAAGCGGCGATGGTGAAGTCCGTCGGCATCGACGGGCCCACCCGCAGTATCGCGCGGCCGGAGCTGATCAAGGACATGCCCGACCTGTCCGAGATCCGGCATCCACTGCCGCCGAGCGAAGCCCCCGGTCCGCAGTCCGGGCCGGTTTCGCCCGCGGTTCCGGTCGCGGTCGCCGCCGTCGCCTCCGGCGAGCCCCTGCGGGCCACGGTGCAGATCCGCCGCATCGATCCCTGGTCGACACTGAAGATCTCGCTGGTCATCAGCGTGGCGATGTTCTTCGTATGGATGCTGGCGGTCGGCCTGCTGTACATCGTGCTCGAGGGCATGGGCGTATGGGAGCGCCTGAACAACACGTTCACCGACATGGTGTCCCAGGACAGCGGCTCGGTGGGGCTGATCGACGCGGGCACGGTCTTCGGCTACGCGGGCGTGATCGGCCTGATCAACGTTGTGCTGTTCACCGCGCTCGGCACTGTCGGCACCTTCATCTACAACCAGTGCTGCGATCTCGTCGGCGGCATCCAGGTCACCTTGGCCGACCCCGACTGATCACAGATCGTTCTGGACGGCCGGTACCCGCTCTCACGGCGCGGGTACCGGCCGTTTCCGTTGGTGCTGTCCAGTGCGGCCGACGCTGCCGCCGGGCGCGCCTCGACCGACGCTGCCCCCACTGCCGCGAGCGACGGGCAGTAGGGCCTCTACCAGCCGTTTTGGTTGAGTGAAGAGGTGTTGTGTAGTCTCTACACGTTGTTGTTCACGCGACGACATCGGTACGGGCCTATAGCTCAGGCGGTTAGAGCGCTTCGCTGATAACGAAGAGGTCGGAGGTTCAAGTCCTCCTAGGCCCACCCATAGAACGCCAAGTCAAGACCGTGTTTCGCCGCGGTAGGCATCGATTTCATGTCACCCTGTTGCCGATAGACGGTTCTCGATCCGCATTCCGAAGTGTTTCCGACTGAGGGAACACCTTCACATGCTCGCCCCCGCCCCCAGGCACCGCACCGACGGCTCCATCGCCTGGCAGGTTCAGTTCCAGTCATACGACAGCGACCGCGTCCGTCACCGCGCCGTGGCGCCGGAGGCTTCCGCCTGACCGACCGGCTGACCCGCCCCACCGGACAGCTGTGGGGCGGCTTCGATCCCGTTCGACGCAAGTAGTACGCCCACATCGGCAACGACATCGAGCCGTTCTTCGGCGACATACCGTCAACGCCGCCACGCTCCGATGTGCCCCCGCGGTCGGCGGAAAGCGGCGCGGCATCGGTCGAACTGCGGATCGGCGGTGGTTCAGGTTGTCGCGCGCACTTCGACACAGCATTCGCCCTCCCGTGGTGCGAGTACCGCGTGCACGCTGTCGGTGCCGAGACCGGTCAGTATGCCGGAGCAGAAGGCATGGTTCAGACCGCACACCAACTCGGGGGCGGTCGTCGCCAGCGGGTGAAAAGGGCAGTTGCGCAGTCGCACGCAGGTCGGCGCTTCGCGGCTGGGTTCGAAGCCGTGTTCGGCGAGCATGCCCTGCATCAGGGTCAGAGCGCGCTCGACCCCCAGTCGGCCGGGCCTGGTTCGTTCCCGCTCGGCGCCGCCGAGTTCCTCGCCGCGTCGCTGCGCTACCCGCATCGCCGCCTCGCGCGCTGTTTCCTCGTCGCGCTCGCTCAGCACGGCACCCATCAGGATTTCGGCAAGCACCTCGTAGCGGCGATCGGGAATGCTCACCCGGACATCGGCGTCGGTGGGCTCGTAGACCTTCGGGGTTCGCCCGACGCGGCGAACGCCCCCAGGTGCCTCGTACCGAGCGCGCAGCAGTCCGGCGTCGACCAGCTTGTCCAGATGGAACGCGGCCAGTTTGCGGGAGATCCCGACCTCGGCCGCGGCTTCGTCCCGGGTGACGGGCCGACGGGCTCGCCGGATGAACCAGTACATCCCGCGCCGCGAGTCGTCATCGAGAACCGCGACGGCGCCGATCGCCGCTTCGTTGGTCACTAGACCATGATAACGGATATCAGAGTAGGCGAAAATGCCAGTCCCTGCCCAGAATGAGTGATGGGTTGACTGACGTAGTAATTTCGCCAATAATTTTTGGTATTATTGGACCGGTGTGGAGGTGCGATGAGCGGCGAACCGCAACAGGGCAAGCAGCCGGTGAGCCCGGCGCTGGCAGTCTGCGGCTATCTCGGCGGAAAACTCGCCTACCGCTACGGCGTCCGCGTGGCCGACGAAACCACCCAGGCCGCCGGATTTCGGCACTGCACCATTCGATCCGAACTTCCGAGGAGCAGATCATGGGCATCGCGGCATTGATCACCTGGTTGTCGACAGCCGCCGGTGGGTTCGTCCTGCTGGGCACGTGGATCACCAAGGGCGGAACACGGCAATCGGCTACCACCCATTTGCCACCGCCAGTCGTGTTCGGTCATTTCCTGCTCGCCGTCGCCGGGCTCGTCGTCTGGATCGCGTATCTGGTCGCCGACACCGACGCGCTGGCCTGGACCGCGTTCGCACTGCTGGTGCCGGTCGCCTTGCTCGGTTTCACCATGCTGGCACGGTGGCTTCCGGTCTACCGCGACCGTGCCACTCCAGCGCAGGATTCTCCGGCCGAACGGCATTTCCCCGTCGCGATCGTCGGTGGGCACGGTGTGTTCGCTGTCGCCACCGTCGTGCTGGTGCTGTTGACCGCTCTCGGCGTCGGTGGGAGCTAGCCCGTGTCACGCCCCGCGCTACGCGTTGTCCATGAACCGGTCCACACCATCGACATGCCTGCCGCCGAACGTGCCGCCGGTGAGTTCCTCACCGCGCTCGGTATCGGACTCGACGACGAACATCTGCGTGCCACTCCCGGGCGGATGGCCCGCGCCTACGCCGAACTGTTCACCCCACGGCCGTTCGACCTGACAACCTTCCCCAACGAAGAGGGCTATGACGAACTCGTCCTCGCCCGCCGCATCCCGTTGCGCTCGGTATGTGAACACCACCTGCTGCCGTTCGTCGGGGTCGCCCACGTCGGTTATCTGCCCGGCGACCGCATCCTCGGACTATCTAAACTCGCCCGCATCGTCGAGCACTTCTCCCACCGCCCCCAAGTCCAGGAACGACTCACCAAACAGATCGCAGACTGGCTCGCCGAACACCTGCAACCACAAGGCGTCGGCGTCGTCATCGAAGCCGAACACACCTGCATGACCCTGCGCGGCGTCCAAGCCACCGGCGCCACCACCGTTACCTCGACCTTGCTGGGCACCCTGCGTGAAGACGCCCGCTCCCGCCAAGAATTCCTCTCCCTCACCGGAATCACACCCTGATGCCCACCCCCCACATGGCCGCGAGCACCAGATCACGGGCATGTCGGGGTGCGGGCTTCCGGACCCGCGCTCTACTGCCAGCTCGCGGTGTCGGGGTCGATGCCGTGGGCGCGGGCGCTGGCGTCGACGATTCGACGTAACCACGTGGCAAGGCCGGCGCGGATGCCGTCGTAATGGGCAGCGAACCCCGGATCGGCTTCGAACATGCGGCCGAGACAGACCTGCATCTGCCTGGTGAGGGGAAAGTACGAAGCGAAAACTTCGCGGTGCCACTCGACGAGTCGATTCGCTTCTTGGCTACCAGGTGTGACGCCGGCGTCCATCGCATCCCCGAGTGCGCGTTCGAGGCCGGCGACGGCGTCGGCGATGGCCTGCCATTCCTCCGGACCGCGAGAGGCTGAGCGTTCGGCGTACTGCTGCCATTGCGTCGTGTCTCCGTAGCGCTGACGGGCTTGGGCGGGCCAGTCCGGGTTCCACTGGGGGCCGAAGATCGCGGCCTGCTGCTCGACGGTGAGCAGCAGGCCGCGCTCGTGGGCATCGATCATCCGATCCAGCCCGGCGCTGAGCTGCTGGAGGCGGTCGATCCGTGCCGCGACCTGGGTGCGCTGCGCGCGCAATGCGCCGGGCACGTCTGCGGTCGAGTCGTCCAAGATGGCCTGAATCCTGTCCAGGCCGAGACCGATCTCGCGGTAGACGACGATGCGGTGTAGGCGTTCCAGATCACCAGCGGTGTAGAGCCGGTATCCGGCGGCCGTGCGCAGCGACGGTCGCGCCAGACCGATCTCATCCCAGTGGTGCAGCGCGCGGACTGTCACGCCCAGACGCGTCGAGACCTGACCGACGGTCAGGCCATCGGCGTCAATGGCATCAGGCATGCTCCGCATTGTCGCCGCGACCGACGCCCGGTGGGGTGATCCCGACGGCTTCAAGGTCGCGTGCCTCCTGACTTGCCGGATCGAAGGGCTTGGCCGCGGTGAGAACGATCCGTGCGTTTTCGGGGGTGATCACCGCCACATCGCGGGTGTTCCAGGAAGTATCCCGTGGGCCATCGACCGAGTTCGGGCGCAAGGCACGACAAGCCTCGACAAGGGAATCGACCTGGTCGAGCACGCACGCGAAACTGAAGCTGATCTCTGGTGTCTGCTCCGGAACGCTCGCCGCCGCGATGAGCAGTACGTCTTGAAACGCCCACCGGCGCAAATGGACGAGCCTGCCGGGAATGCTGAACAGTTCGATGAACCCGAGCCCACGAATCCAGAAGTCCACCGACTCCGCCAAATCGCTCGTGGGGATCGTCACGAACGCGGGCATTCCATAGATGCCACGGAACGGCTCCGGCGCCACCGCATCCGGGCCGGGAGCGGGCACGGGACTCATCTCGAACGCGTTGTAGTAGTCACTCATGCACCCACCCTGGAGCCTCACGCAGCGTGAGGGTCAACCCCGATTTTCGAATCGCACTGGGACCAGACCGAACTCCGTGTCAGATGGCATGTCAGGTCGGCGTCAGGCCGGTGTCAGCCGGGCTGGCGACAGTATTCATGTGAGCAGCACAGCAAGCGCAGCTCACCGGCTGGGTCCGCTGACCCGCCGTCCGGTTCACAAGCCAACTCGCGCTGAAGGAGTACAGCCATGCCCGCATTCGAGACACCGGAACCGATCGCCGTCACCGTCGAGGTGCTGTCCGGCAACGTCACGGTCATCGCCTCGGACCGTACCGACACCGTCGTCGAGGTCAGGCCGGCCGATGCGTCCAAGACCGGTGACGTGCGTGCCGCCGAGCAGACAGAGGTCGATTTCGCCGCAGGCACACTGACGGTCAAGACGCCGAAAGGATGGCGCACGTACACCCCCTTCGGTGGCAACCCGTCGGTCGAGGTGACCATCGAGGTGCCCACCGGCTCCCGGCTGAAGGGCACCGCCGCTGTGGGCCGATTGCTGGGTAGCGGTGAACTCGGCCAGTGCGACCTGGAGATCTCCGCAGGCGACATCATCATCGAGCGCCCACACGGTTCGGTGACCGCGAAAACCGCGAAAGGCGACATCCGCATCGGCGAAGCCTCGCGCGGCGTGCTCCGGCTGGAGACATCGATGGGCGAGCTGGAAGTAGGTATCCGCCCGGGCAGTGCGGCACATCTGGAGGTCAACGCCCAGTACGGCACCGTGCAGAACCAGATGCAACCGGTCGGCCGGCCGCAGGACAACGAGGAAACCGTGCAGGTGTACGCACGCAACTCCTACGGCAACATCGTCATCCGGCACGCCACCGCCGCCTAGCGCAGCCAGCTCCCATCGACCCAGAGTCGCTCGGCGAGCTGTTCGACCGCGCGACATGCTCCCGGTCATCCGCAGCAAGGTCTTCGGGTGAGCGGGGGCACGCCGCCTGCGGTCACGCTGCCGATCGGGGCGGCCGGCAGCGTGACCGCGCCGGCGGCCGCTGCCGGGCAGGATCTTTCGCAGCTGGATGCGGGACGTGCGCTTCGTCTGGTGGGTTACTGCTGGAGGACGGATAAGACGTTGCCCGCGGGGTCGGTGAACCAGGCGATCAGGGGACCACCTCCGCGGTGTATGCCTTTCTCGTCCTGTTCGGCGAACTCATAGCGCTCGAAACGGACATTGCGGCGGGTGAGCTCATCGACGGCAGCCTCGATGTCGGGGACCGGAAAGTTCAATACCGTGAACGTCGCGGGACTGTGATCGGGTTTCGGGTACACCAGCACCGTGCCCCCGCCGCCGAGGTGCAGCTGGAGCATCCCGTTCTCCTCGGAGACCCGTATCCCCAATGTATCGGTGTAGAAGGTCTTGGCCGCCTCGATATCGTTCACCGAAAACCCGCTGAACGCGCTGCTGTCGGCAAGCATCACTAGCCCCTCTCGGTCATCTCGGCCCGATGCTGCGGGCTCAGCTGGATAAGTTGGACGTAGTTCCCATCAGGGTCTATCGCGGTGGCGAACAGGCTGCCGTCGCGATCATCGAGCTCGGCCAGCCACCGCCCTCCGAGGTCGTCGATCCGCCCGGCTATCGCCCGCGCATCGTCCACGTCGACGTTCAGGATCAGGCGGCCCGGCTCGGGGTTCGTGGGCCCGATGTCGTCGCGGCTGTCGATCAGAACATAGAAACCGCCGAAGTCCAGGACATCGTAGCCAGGCTCGCCCGGCGTGCGGTCCACCTTCAGGTCGAACGCCGCCGCATACCAGTCACGCAGGCGGACCGGGTCGGTGCTGGACAACAACAAACTGCCGATCGTGGGTGTAGTCATATCGGTGCAGACGGCACGAGGCCGACGAACTCATCGGTGCGGACCGACGGTCCGCCCGTCCTCCGCTGACTCGCTATCCGGAGCATCGCAGAGGGGTGCCGATTCCGGAACACGTCGACGAGGCGGCGACGGTCGGCCCGCGTACGGGGAGGGCGGGAAACAAGAAGGCGAGTGCTCTCATGAGCACCCGCCTTCGATTGTGTGGAGCCTAGGGGAATCGAACCCCTAACCCCTGCCTTGCAAAGGCAGTGCTCTGCCAATTGAGCTAAGGCCCCGTCACGGCTTCCGACGTACAGACGCCTCGAAAACGGTACCTTCTCGCCGTTGACGTGGTCAAAACGGCAGGATGGCGCGGCCACAGGAGGGCAATGGCCGGTATACGAGAGCTGGCCCCGGTGGTCGACCCGTTTCAGGCCCGGTACCACCCGCGCTGGTTCGGTCGTTACGTTCCGGATCTCGACATCGAGGGCGCTGAACTGGAAAAAGAGTTCACCCGGAGTGGCGCAGGTAGCACGACTGTCTGACTGCTGAACGCCCGCGCGGTCAGGCGGCGTCGTCGCGCCGCGGCAGCGCGTCGAGGGACAGCAGGGGAAGCGAGCAGATCTCGCGCGCCTCGTCGGCGGGGACGCCGAACATCCGCAGCAGGTCCTGGGTGACCTGATCGGTGGCGGCCGCGTCGTCGCGCTCGGGCTGATCGTGCAGCAACTGGCCCAGGCACAGGGCGGCACCGGCCACTATCGTCATGGCCAATTCCGCGTCGCTCATCTGGAATCGGCCTGCGCGGGCCGCGGCCTCGATATCGCGACGAGCGCGCGGTGCGAGCCCTTTCTCGGAGGCGGTGAGGGCGAGTCCGTTGTTCAGCAGCACCTTGCTGAGGGTCGGGTTCTTCCGGTGCATGCGTCCGGTCAACCGGAAACTCTGCGCGAAAACTTCGGCCGGGTCATCGATGCCTTCGGTCAGGATGTCGAGGACGGCGCCGTGCTGGTCGAGCGCCTCCTCGACTGCCGCATGGAACAGCTCTTCCCGGCTCTGGAAGTGGTTGTAGAACGACCCCATGCCCACGTCGGCGGCTTGGGTGATCTCCAGGATCGGCGCGTTCAGTCTTCCGTTCGCGATGAACGACTGCGCCGCCGTCACGAGGGCGGCGCGGGTACGGGCTTTGCGGCGCTGCAAGCGGTTGGGCTCCGCACCGGTCTGATCGGTCATGCGCGCTCCTGTCCCTGTCGGTCGTCCGACCATGGTAGCCGCCGCGGCTCACTTATGACGAATTCATCAGAGCTTGTTGACTGAGTATCGAGTCGCATGTGACGATATCGTCATATATGGAGGGAGGGGTCGATGCTCGACCATCACGACCCACACACCGGATTGCACAGCGAGGACGGCGCGGTGGCGGGCGAACATCCGGGCCGAGCGCTCGATCCGATCGTGAAAGTGCACGATCTGGCGTGGCTGGAGTTCGAGAAGCCGGACCTGGCGCGCGCCGAGGTCTTCGCGCGCGCGTTCGGTTTCGCGACCTCGCTGCGCACGGCGGACGAACTGTACTTGCGCGGTACCGACCCGCAGTCTCCCTGCGTGGTGATTCGCCGGGGCATGCGCTCGCGGTTCATCGGCCCGGCCTTCCGCGCGGCCGACACCACCGACCTGCTCCGGCTGGCGAACGCCGGTGGAAGCAAGGTGGTGAACCTGCCGGAAAGCCTCGGCGGGTCGGCGATCGATCTGACCGACCCGACCGGATTGCGGGTGCGGGTTGTCGCCGACACCCACAAACTTCCCGCCCTCCCCGCGCAGACACCTCACACGCTCAACTTCGGACACGAGGTGGCTCGCGCGAATCGGACGCAGCGGCCGCCTCGCGAGCCGGCACGGGTGCAGCGGCTCGGGCATGTGGTGGTGCAGACCACCAAGTACCGCGAAACGCTGGATTGGTACCTGCGGCGTCTGGGGCTGATCGTCAGCGACTTCCTCTACTACCCGGACCAACGCGAGCGCGGTCCGGTGATGAGCTTCATCCGCTGCGATCGCGGCCGGACGCCGGCGGACCATCACACATTGGCGTTGGTGCTCGGGCCGGCGAACCGGTACGTGCATTCGGCCTACCAAGTCGCTGACCTGGATGCTCTGGCCGTGGGCGGCGAGTACCTGCGTGATCGCGGTTACCACCGGTCGTGGGGGATCGGCAGGCACATCCAGGGCAGCCAGATCTTCGACTACTGGCGTGATCCGGACGGGTTGCTGGTCGAGCACTTCAGCGACGGCGACATGTTCGACTGCACGGTGGAACCCGGGTGGGCACCGTTCACCGCCTCCGGGCTTGCGCAATGGGGGCCGCCGGCCAGCAGAGACTTCCTCGGCATAAGACCGGGCCGAGAATCCGTTCGCGAGCTGCGCGCGATGGTCGACGCGCTGCGCGAGGACAACGAATTCGATCTCCGCCGCTTGCGCGGCCTGTTGAAAGTAGCCGGCTCATGAGCATTTCCGTTCTCCGCACCGCCGACGCCTGGTGGGTGGCCACACCAGCGGGCGCCGCCGAGGTCGATACCGCCGCGACCACCACCGGGCAACTGTTGGCCGACCGTCCGGCGATCCGCGCGGCATCCGCGAGCAGCGAGGTCGTGCCGGTCGAGAGCCTGTCGCTGGTCTCGCCGGTGACCGCGCCGTGCCGGGTGGTCGCGCAGATGACGAATTTCGCCTCGCACGTCACCGATTCCGGCGGTGATCCGGAAAAGGTGCCGCTGACGTTCTTCCGCAAGACCTCGGGGTCGATCAGCGGCCCGCACGACGACGTCATCCGGCCCGCGCACGTGCGGCTGCTGGATTACGAGGTCGAGATCGGGCTGGTGTTCGGCCGCGAGATGCCGGTCGGATCGACGATCACAAGCGAGAACCTCGCCGACTACATCGCCGGTCTGGTCGTCACCAACGACATCTCCGCCCGCGACCTCCAGCTGCCGAAAACCCAGTTCTACGAGGCGAAGTCCTATCCGACATTCACCCCGGTCGGGCCCGCTCTGGTGCTGCTGGAGGCAGACGAACTGAAGCGGTTCACCGACCTGCGGTTGCGGTTGTGGGTCAACGGCGGGCTGCGGCAGGACATGACCGTCGCCGACATGATCTACCAGCCGCTGGAAACCCTGCGCGTGTTGACCGGTTTCCAGCGCATGGACGCCGGTGACCTGTTGCTCACCGGAACACCCGTCGGCACGGCGATCAGTGCACCGCCCAAGCCGGTCGAAATCATCGGCTCGCTGCTGCCGCCCGCGGTGAAGTGGAAGCTTTTCTTCAAAGGCCAGGCGAAGAATATGAAGTACCTGCACGACGGTGACGTCATCGAGGCAACGGTGTCCACCGACGACGGCGCCATCGACCTGGGCCGCCAGCGCACCACGGTGAGGCACCGGTGACCGAGAACGTGCCGACCCTGGACCCGCTGTGGCCACTATCGTGACTCGCCTCGTCACCGTCGTGTCTCTCGAGACGCTGTTCGGAACCGCCCGATGAGCGTTCCGGTCGTGATCGTCGGAGCCGGGCCGACCGGGATCACCGCGGCTGTCCTGCTCGCCCGATACGGTGTCGAGTCGCTGGTGCTGGAACGGTGGGAAGGCATCTACCCGCAACCGCGCGCGGTTCACCTGGACGGGGAGATCCGCAGGGTCTTGGCGAGGATGGGCGTCGAGGAGGCATTCGACGCCATCTCCAGGCCCGCACTCGGCCTGCGCCTGCTCGACCGGAACCTGCGGGTGATGGCCGAATTCCATCGCGATCCGGCGGGCAGCAGCAACGGTTACCCGGACGCGAACATGTTCGACCAACCGGAGCTGGAGGGGATACTGCGGGCCGCCGCGCGTCGCCACCCGGCGGTGACTGTTCGAGGCGATGTCGAAGTCACCGCGGTGACCGTGGAAACCGACGGCGTCCGAGTCGAGTTCACCGATCGGACCACCGGCGCGACGGCGTCGGTTCACGCACGGTACGTATTGGGCTGCGACGGCGCCAACAGCGTGGTCCGCGCCGCCATCGGCGCCGAGATGCGGGATCTGAGTTTCGAGCAACGGTGGCTGGTCGTAGACGTGGCCACCACGGTCGAACTCGGCGCGTGGGACGGCGTACATCAGGTGTGCGATCCGGTCCGCGCCGCGACCTACATGCGCATCGGAAAGGCACGCCACCGTTGGGAGTTCCGGCTGCGTCCCGGTGAGACAGCGGCCCACTACGGCGAGATCGGTCGGATACACGCCCTGATCCGACCGTGGACCGGTGGCGTTCCGATCGAGGACCTCCAGTTGCTCCGAGTGGCCGAGTACACCTTCCGCGCCCAGCTCGCCGACCGCTGGCGGGCGGGACCGGTCTTCCTACTGGGCGACGCGGCTCATCTCACGCCACCCTTCATCGGTCAGGGCATGGGCGCCGGACTGCGCGACGCGGCCAACCTCACCTGGAAGCTGGCCGGAGTGCTCGCCGGAGACCTGCCCGAGCAGGTGCTGGACTCCTACGAGACCGAACGAAAACCGCACACCCGGACGATGATCCGGCTGGCCAAGGTCACCGGGATGGCCATGACCGACGGCGGTGAACTGGGCAACCTGGTGCGCCGACTCCTCGCTCCGCAACTGCGTCGCCTGCCTGGCTTCCACGCTCTGGTCGCCAGCGGGGAGACGCCGCCGCTGCGCCGATCCGAGCTCGTCACGCGGCCGCGTCTGGGTCGTGGCCGGGCGGGGCATCTGATTCCCAATGTGGTCCTGGACGACGGCCGTCGCTACGACGATGTGGCCGCGGGCCGCTATACGATCGTCACCACGATTCAGCCGTCGTCTTTGCAGCGCACCCGGATCATCGAACGCGGCGCGGCAGTGGTGGTCGCGAGTCCCGGAAGCGAACTGCGGCGCTGGCTGCGCCGAGGCGGTACCCGTGCCGCGCTCGTCCGGCCCGACGGCGCTGTCCAGTGCTGCGCCATGGACTTGGAGGCGCTCTGCGTAGTCATGCCTCGATTCGGCCCTGGTCGCGCCATAGAGGTGAACATGAATGACTGACGGCTCGATCATGGCTGACGAAATATTCATTCCGAGATCTCGAGGCAGATCGACGGAACGCCGTGTTCGAGCCGGGACTCCCGGCCTGAGACCCCTGGGCGGGCTCTCGGCAGCACAGTAGGGTGGAGACCATGAAAATTCTCCTCACCGCCGGTGTGGTGGTTCTGGTCCTCTTCGGCATCTCCAAGCTGCGCCGGCGTGGCGACGCGGACATGTGGCACGAGGTGACCACCCGCTGATCCCCCGGGGCCTTAGCTCAATTGGCAGAGCACTGCCTTTGCAAGGCAGGGGTTAGGGGTTCGATTCCCCTAGGCTCCACTGGAACGCTGCTTGATTACCGGTTCGGGATGCAAGCGGCAAGTGCGCTACCCGAAAACCGAATCAGCTGAAATTTTGTGTCCAATTGGACACAGAGCGGTGACGCCACAGTCGCTACCAGGCCGGGCAATCAGACGAAATCAGACGTTTCTGTGCCAAACTGGCCTCGCACAGTAATGCACTCCTCACCCTCCGGAGGACCGTCTATGACGAATTCTGTTGCGCCACTCGAATTGCCCGAACCCCTCGTCATCACGCTGGGGAATCTGAAGGGCGGTGTCGGCAAAACGACATCAGCGTTCTTCTTGGCGAGCTACTTCGCTTCGGTTCACGAACTGCGGGTGCTGGTGATCGACGCCGACCCGCTCAGCCAGACCGGATACTCCTGGTACCGCAGGCTGGTCAAGGGGGGCATCGAGGTGCCGTTCGACCTGGTTGCGTTCCCTTCCCGGCATGTCGACGACTGCATCACCGACAATGCCGCCGATTTCGACGTCATCATCGTGGACGCCGGGGGTGAGTCCGCCGAGATCTTCAAGGCCGCGATACCGAAAAGCGATGAGCTCTTGTTGTTGACGAGTGTGAGCCCATCCGAAGTCAAACGAGTCCCGAGTACATTCAAGGCCGCCGAGGAGGCGGCGGCGGGCAGTGACCGTGAAATCCGGGTGCGGGTGCTGATGACCAAAGTCCCGGTGATCATGAAGAAAGGCGTGAACGTCTCCACCGAATACCGGGCGCAGCGGGGGCACCTGGAGAGCGCGGGCTACGACGTATTCAACTCCTATTTGAGCGCTTGGAAATGGTATCGGGAGGCGGCCGATGGGGAGGTCGGTGAGGGCGCCGAGAATCCGATCGAGAATTTGGGGGAGTACCAGCAGGTGGGCGACGAGCTGGTGCGCTCGTACCGGGCACTGATGGAGGTGCCGGCCTGATGCCTCCACAACGCAGGAAAGCCTCTATCGGCGGCGCCAACCCGCTCTCCGACGGCGCCGAGCATACGCCACCGGTTTCGCCGCTGCGCGATGCCGAATGGCGACGGTCGAAGCCGGCCGTGAGCCCGAACGTCTTGACCATGCCGGTCCCCGATGCGGGCGACGGGCCGCTGAGCGACCGCGAGCGGGCACAGTTGACGGTGTGCGAGTCGTCGATCGATACGCTGCGCATCGCATTCTGGGCGGCAGGGCGCGCACTGCAGATCGTGCGTGACGGCCGGCTCTATCGCGACAGCCACGAGACGTTCGACGAGTACGTGGAACAGCGCTGGGATATGCAACGGTCCTACGCCCACAAGCTGATTCGCGCCTGGCCGCTGGCCGCTCGGTTGCATCCGATAGCGCCCGCGATCAACGAGGGACAAGTTCGCGAATTGCTACCGGTGGTGGCCGAGTACGGCGAAGACGCGGCGGTCACCGTGTACACCACCGTGGCCGCGGGCGCCGATGTCAAGGTCACCGCGGGAAAGCTGCGGCAAGCGGTCGCACTGCTTCCCGAACGCTATGACGAGCAAGAGGTGGTGGAGCGGCTGCGGGCGTGGTTGCGCGGTGAGTTGCCGGACGGCCAGAACGACCGCGCGGCAGACATCTTCACCGCCATGGAGTCTCGGCTCGCCGCGCTGACCAGACGCGTCGTCAAGGGCTCGAGCGGCGACCCCCGGGCCGCACGGGAATTCGCCGCGAAGCTCAGGACGATCGCGAAGCAGATCGAGGAACAGATCATTGTGTGATGCCGGTGAACCAGCGGTGGCCCCGCAGCGGGATGGATTCCCCTGTGGGGCCATTGCGTCGTGGCACAGAATTCCGGGAAGGAAAGTTCATATTCACGAATGACACGGTATGAACGAGTTATTGTTTCGTTATGAATTTATGGCGTGTTGTGCTTTGCGTGTTGTGCATGATGCCGAAAGGTGAATGCTCGGATCGGATCCGCTGGGACTGAAGAAGCACCGTGATGGTTTTCGAATCAATTCGAGGTCTTCGGTGAAGCCAATCGCGCCGCGAATCGCGGCGTCGTACGGCTCTCCGGAGAACGGCGATATGAGCATCGGAGGACCGCATCATGGCATCAAAGACCGACGTCCGATATACCCGCCTGCGACGTGCTGTTTACTGGGTACTCGCCGCCGGGGCGGCCGTACTGCTGGGCATGTTGTTCAACGCCGCGGAGGCATCCGCACAGCCGGTAACCATCCCGGGCGTGGGAACGATCGAACTTCCCGCCGAAATTCCGCTTCCCGAAGCGCCAGAAGAATTGCTGCGGCACAACGCAATACTTCCGGTCACCGATACGCCGGTGAAGGCCGCGATCTCGGGAATGGAGCACTCTGCCGCTATGACGGTCCCGGAAATAGAGATCGCTCCCGCGACTCTCGGCCCGGCGGTCGAATTCCCGGTCTCGGTGGTCGTTCCCGTGATCGAGCTGCATATGCCGACGGTCCTTCCGGCGATCGAAATTCCGCTGCTGGGCGTACTGCCGGAAATCGAGCTGCCCTTCCTCGCCGAGTTCCCGGAGATCATGCCCAGGGCGCCCACCCCGCCCGCGACGGTGGTACCGCAGAAGAGCGCCGGCGAGATGGCAGTCGACGCGGCGCTGACCAAACTCGGCTCCGACTACAGCTACGGCGCGGTCGGCCCCGACTCCTTCGATTGCTCGGGACTGGTGCAGTGGTCCTACGAGCAGGCCGGTATAGACCTGCCACGCACCAGCTACGACCAGCTCGCCGCCGGAACGCCGGTGCCGCTCGAAGACCTGCGGCCAGGCGATATGGTCTCCTACTACGGTGGAAGCCACTCCGCCCTCTACGCCGGCGACGGCAAAGTCATCCATGCGTCCACCTACGGCATAGGGGTGACCACCTCCCCCCTCTCCTCGATGCCGGTAACCGGCGCCCGCCGATTCTGAGACCAATCACCGACTCCGGCCATCACCGGTTCAGCAGCGACGAGCAAGCGGCCCCAGCCAAGCTCACCATCGCGCAGCCAGCGCAGATGCCGGCCCCCACTACGCAACCCGCGCACACGCCCGCGCAGACCACAACACGGCTCCTGCTTTGGTCGTAGACGCTCGAAGCAGCACGAAAAGCACCTCTCCCAGCACGCCCGCGGTAGCCAGCGCGGCGACAGATTTGGTCTCGGCATGCTTGACCAAGCCGATGACCAGCTCCAGGGCTCGCCAGGCAGCGTGAATGCGCTGATTGTCCCGGCCGACCAAGTGGGGCATCCTTCGCCAGTGCCGCGCGGTCCAGCTCATCCGGCAATCCCCCTCTTCCGCAGACGGTTCGCCAGTGTGGTGATCCGGTCGCGCCGGTCGATCTCACGCTGCGCCCGATCGTCCCGATCCGCTTCGTTGATCTTCTCGAACTCGTTGTGCAGCCAGCTTTCCGTGCGACGAGTATCGAGATCTTTCGCGGCGATGTCCTGACTTTCGCGCTTGCTCACGTACCGCTCATGCAGATTCGTTCCGGCCTGTGTCCGGCGGTAAACGCGTTCGTCATAGGCAGTCCTGCCGCTCAGCACCTTGGCCAAGGCAGGCAGGCAGAGCTGGTCGCCCACCCGGCAGACGAGTGCCTCATGAGCGCTCGGCTCGAGCAGTTCACCGATTTCCCGCGAACGCCTGTGAAATGTGCGTTTGCGTACGTCGTCGAGGTTGCGTTGCGCGACGATCGGAAAACGGCGGCTTCGGTTCGGCCAGGCTCTGGACCTCGGGCTCTAGCAAATTTCGTATTTCCGGGGTGGAAAGGTCCGGGATCGGGGGAGGCCGGTCAGGTCGGCGACCGCATGGCCGCGGCCTAGGCCTACTGCCTGAGGGGACCGTGCCGGTCCAGGTGCAAGTAGGTGTAACCGGTGACGAGCAGGCACACGACGGTCGCGGTGATCAGCATGGCCCAGCCTGCGACCAGCAGGCTCAGCAAGCCGCCGATCAGCGCGCCGAGCGCGAAACTCGCGTAGAGCAGGAAATACCCGAGCCAGTCCGCGTAGTCGCCGCCACTGATATGGCGTTCGATGCCCTGGCCCAGCTTGACCAGTGTCCCCGTGACATAACTCAGCGGCACCGACACCTCGCCGTTCTGCACGAACGACGTGTTGAGCGCTCCGACTCCGAAGGCGACGAACATGATCGGCAGCAGGCCGATCGGCTCGGTGGCCGTCTGGTACTCGAGTATGTCGATGACCGAGGCGAGCGCGAGGCAGACAGTGGTGAGCAGGGTGGCTCCGTGCGGGTGGCCGGACCAGTAGCGTCTGCGGCACCACGAGGCCACTACGACACCGGACAGGAACGAGGTCAGCAATCCGGCGGCAGCCAACGCCATGTCCGGCTCGTCATGGAAGTACCCGAGGACGGCCCGTTCGGTATTGCCCGTCATGAAGGTGACGAAGTAGCCGGCCGTGTGCATGAACGCCGCCGCACCGATCAACCCGGCGAGCGCGGCCAGCACCCAGGACAGTCTGGCCTCGGAGTCGAAAAGTGCCTGTTTACGAATTTCTTTCAGTTCCGGCACGGTCGAACTCCTTCCGGTGCGGCGATGCCTCAGTGAACCAGGCCCCTGAGAGGAATACGCCCACGCAGCGCCGAGGGTTGCTCATTGATCGCCGGTACTTCGAACGCGTGCGGTCGCCGGTTGGTTCCCGCGTGGTAACCGAGTGACTTGGAAGTGCCGTCTTCCCTGGTCCGCCCCGGTGACGCAAGATCATGTCGGTTACGAAAAGTAACTGACCGAGAAAGGGATCTCCGATCGTGAACGCAGGAAAGAAGGCCGTGGTCACCGGCGGGACGCACGGCATGGGGCTGGCCATCGTCGAGGCATTGCTCGCCGAGGGGGTCGAGGTGGTGGCGACCGGGCGCAACGAGCACACGCTCGAGCAAGCTCGGGCCAGACTGTCCGGCCGGGCTGCCCATGTCGTGCGGTCGGACGCGGCCAGCGCGACCGATATCGAGGCGCTGGGCGACCTCGTCGAACAGCGTCTCGGCAGCATCGACGCGCTGTTCGTCAACCACGGCACGGCCGAATTCCAGACGCTGGAACTCGCCACCGAGGAATCGTTCGACCGCCAATTCACCGTCAACACCAAGGGCGCGTTCTTCACCGTTCAACGACTGGCTCCACTCCTGGTCGCGGGTGGCTCGATCGTCTTCACCACCGTCGCCAACGACGTCGTGTTTCCCGGACTCAGCGCCTATTCCGGTTCGAAGGAAGCGCTGCGGGCGATCGCCCAGGTGCTGGCGGCCGAGTTGCTGCCGCGCCGGATCAGGGTGAACTCGGTGGCGCCGGGGTTCATCGAGACGCCGACGATGGGCGTGGTCGGGCTGACCGAGCAGCAGCGAGCCGAGTTCTTGGAACAAGGTGAGCGCAGTACGCCGTTACGGCGCAACGGAACCGTCGAGGAGGTCGCGAAGGCCGCGCTGTTCCTTGCTTTCGACGCCACATTCACTACCGGAGTCGAATTTCCCGTCGACGGCGGCTGGGGGCAGGGGCTCGGGGTGCCCGGGTCGGTAGCAGAGGCGGCGGCATGACGCAGAAGGTGGCGACGTTCGCGGAGATCGAGGCGGAATTCGACGCCTACGTCGGGCGCATCGTCTACGCGACCATGGTGACGGTGGACAAACGGAATCGGCCGCGCACCAGGGTGCTGATTCCCATCTGGGAAAACGTGGGCGGGCGCCCGCTCGGCTGGCTGGGGACCTACCGGACGCCGGTCAAGGAAGCTCACATCGCGAACAATCCGCATGTCAACTTCTCCTATTGGGCGCAGGGCACCAACAACTCGGTCGCGGTCGACGCAACCGCGCAGTGGGTGGATACTCCCGACATCCGGGAGCGGGTATGGGAGCTGTACCGCAAGACGAGTCCGCGCGGCGCGGGCTACGACCTGGGACAGTTCTGGCGGTCGCCGAACGATCCCCAATTGCAGATCCTGCGCTTGGAGCCGTGGCGCATCCAGGTGATCCGCGGCATGGATCTGCGGAGCCGAATCTGGCAGGCGCCCCCGGATAGCGGCGGAGACGCTCGGCCGGGCCCGCCCCGAGGAGTCGCTGCTCGGTTACCGTGCTGAGGTGGATACTCTGCTCGACTTCCTGCTGACCGAGCCGGTGGCGGCGGCGCCGCTGGACGATGTCGCCGCGGCGTGGACGCGACATCGCGTGGCGGCGAACAGATTCGACCAGCCGGTGGAGGTGGCGGTCGCGGGCGGCTTCGGGGCCGACCGGCTGGGGTTCGCTTTCCTGTCCGGCTATCAGGAGGCGCTGCGGACGCTGATTCCCCAGCTGCCGGATGACGAGCTGGTGACGATGTGCGCGACCGAGGAGGGCGGCGCTCATCCCGCCGCGATCCAGACCACGCTCACCGAGCGAGATGGCCTCTGGCTGGTCGACGGCGCGAAGTCGTTCGCGACCATGGGCACGTTCGCGCGACAGCTGGTGGTGATCGCCAGCGTCGGCGCGGGGTCCGACGGGCGAAACCTACTGCGCGCGTGCATGATCGACGCTCGAGCAGCCGGGGTGTGCTTGACCGATCGCGCCGCTCTCCCTTTCGCGCCCGAGGTTCCACACGCCTCGGTCGTGCTGAGCGGCGTACCCGCGCGAGTACTGCCCGGCGACGGATATCTGGACTACCTCAAACCGTTCCGCACGATCGAGGACATCCATGTGCTCGCCGCCACTCTGGGCTGGTTGACGCGAGTCGCCCGAGCGTCGGACTGGCCGCGGGCGAGCAGGCAACGACTGCTGACCGCCGTGGCCGCCGTGCGCGGACTGGACATCGCCGCGCCGAGTTCTCCGGGCGTTCACATCGCGCTCGGCGGCGTCTTCGAGTTGTTCGGTGGACTGCTGGCGGAACTCGATCCGTTGTGGGAATCCGCGGACCCGGTGACACGTCGGAGGTGGGAGCGCGACCGGCCACTGCTCGCCACCGCCGGGCGCGTGCGCGGGCAACGGCTCAGCGCCGCGTGGCAGGCGGTGGAACCAGACGTCGATCAGCCGGAATAAGCGTCCGAACCGGCCCGGAAATGGGGAGCGGGCCTCGGCGAAGGGGGGGAGTTAGCCGAGGCCCGCGTAGGGTCGGCCCGGGGGGGAGGGGCCGACTTGAACGATGCTACTCGATGATCCGCGATTGTGTGTGCGCGAGGACGTCCACGTTCTCGAGATTTTTCGGGTTGGCTTACCTCCGGGGAGTTCGACAGTCACTGTCGCCGGCCGATCGTCTCTCCGTGCCGTTCCTGACCGTTGGCCGGGTGTTTGCCAAAATCCTTGGACGACAAGTGGTTCGGTGCTTCGCTGGCGACATGACCTGCCGCGGCGTCAGGTGCCGCAGAGCATGCCGACCAATCGCCACGCGACGAATCGAGGGGGCTTTACGGGGTGTCGATCACGTCGGAACCGGTCGGTCCGCGTGTCGCCGGATTGCGCGTGCCGCCCGAACTTGTCGTACCCCGATGCGAACATGTGTTCGTGTCCACCGACTCGACAACCCGTCCGGCCCATACCCACTCGACGGTACGGTCCGCGTTCCGGCGTTCGCTGTCCGAGTACCGGTCTTCCACGATTCGGGTAGTCCGCTACGCGCGCTTCGATGCCCGACCGCGCGGGACCATCGAGCAGGTCGCATTCCGATCCGGTACCCCCGAGCACCGACTGGATCGGAATGCGGCCTTCTCGCGCTGGGGCGTCGCTGGATCATTGCCCGGCCATTCGAAACAAATCGGGTGAATCTGTCGGTCGGCGGGACAATACTGACTCGGGTATCGGCCGGTCATCCGACCGGCGAATTGATCGGCGCCCGGGAATCCCGGCCGTCGCAGGCAACCACATCGAACTCATAGATCTCAGGAGAATCATGCCCGACGCAATAGTCGCCGAGGGTCTGGTCAAACGATACGGCCAGCTGGTGGCCCTCGATGGACTCGACTTGAACGTCCCGGAGGGGACCGTCACCGCACTGCTCGGTCCCAACGGCGCAGGTAAGACCACCGCCGTACGTGTGCTCACCACCCTGTTGGTGCCGGATGCCGGGCGCGCGACGGTCGCGGGCATCGACGTGCTGCGCGATCCACAGGCGCTGCGCTCCCGCATCGGGGCGTCGGGCCAGTACGCCGCGGTCGACGAATACCTCACCGGATTCGAGAATTTGGAAATGGTGGGACGTCTCTATCACATGGGCGTGCAGCGGAGTAAGGAACGTGCGCGCGAATTGCTCGAACGATTCCGGCTCACCGACGCCGCCGACCGGCCGGTCAAAGGATACTCCGGCGGTATGCGCCGCCGCCTCGACCTGGCCGGCGCACTGGTCGCGAATCCCCCCGTCCTGTTTCTCGACGAGCCGACCACCGGTCTCGATCCCCGTGCGCGCCTGGACCTTTGGGACGTCATCGAGGAACTGGTCGCCGGTGGGACCACGTTGCTGCTCACCACGCAGTACATGGAAGAGGCGGACCGGCTCGCCGACTCCATCGCGGTGATCGATCACGGCAAGGTGATCGCCAAAGGCACCGCGGACGAACTGAAGACCATGGTCGGCGGCGACCGCATCGAGCTGACCGTCGATCGTGTGGAAAACCTCGCGACGGCCGAGGCCGCGCTGAAGAGCCTGGCCGACGGCGAGATCCATCTCGAGCCCGGATTGCGCAGGATCATCGTCCCGGTCGCCGACGGATCGCAGGCTCTGGTGGAGGCGGTCGGGCGGCTGGCCGAGCACAGCGTGCAGATTCACGATGTCGGTCTGCGGCGCCCGTCGCTGGATGACGTCTTCCTCACCCTCACCGGCCATGAAGCGGCGCGGGCCGCCGACGGCGACAAGAAGATCGGCAAGCTGGAAGCTACGGAAGGAACGACCCGATGACCGCGACGGCCCCTGCCCTGACCAGGCCCTCGTTGGGCGAGCGGCTATCCATAGTGGTCAGCGACAGTGTGACCATCGCGAAACGCAACGTCATCAAGATCAAGCGGGTACCCGACGTCCTGATCTTCTCCACGCTCTCGCCGATCATGTTCGTGCTGCTGTTCGCCTACGTCTTCGGCGCGGCCATCGACGTGCCCGGGCTCTCCGGCGGCTATCGCGAGTTCCTCATCGCGGGCATCTTCGCGCAGACCGTGGTGTTCGGCGCGACCTTCACCGGTGCGGGCCTGGCCGAGGACATGCAGAAGGGCATCATCGACCGATTCCGCTCCCTGCCGATGGCAACGTCGGCGGTGCTGGTCGGCCGCACGATCAGCGACATGGTGATCAACGTGGTCAGCCTGACGGTCATGTCGCTGACCGGCCTGGCTGTCGGCTGGCGGATACGCGGTTCGTTCCTTGACGCGGTGCTGGCTTACATCCTGCTGCTGCTGTTCGCCTACGCGGTGTCCTGGATCATGGCCGTGGTCGGACTGCTGGTGCGGGCGCCCGAGGTGTTCAACAACGCCAGCTTCATGGTGATCTTTCCGCTCACCTTCATCGCCAACACCTTCGTCCCGAGCGAGAAGCTGCCCACCGTACTGCGGGTGATCGCGGAATGGAACCCGGTGTCGGCACTCACTCAGGCGACTCGTGACCTGTTCGGCAACACCAGCCCCCTGGCACCGACGCCGGACGCTTGGTCGTTGCAGCACCCGGTCATCACGTCCCTGGTCTGGGTGGTGGTGATCCTGGTGGTGTTCGTGCCGCTGGCCCTGCGTCAGTACAAGAAGACGGTCAGTCGCTGACCTGCAGTCGCTGACCTGCGAGCCCGTGTCAGCGATCGTGTTCCGCGCCGGCTCCCGCGACGTGGGTCGGCGCGGAGCCGTTGCGGGAGTATCCGATGCGCGGCGGCGCGGGGGCGGGTTCCGGCTGCTGCGGCCGCCGGGCGCGGACCAGATAGGCCACGCCGCCCGCCAGCGCGACGGCGGCCGCGACGATGAGCCGGTTACGTGAACGCGAAGAGACATGCAGGCGCCCCGAGGTCATTGGACCACTCTATGCACAGCCCGGCGATTCGCGCAGGAGGCCCAGCTCACAGCGTGGTGCGGCCCAGTTCGGCGGTCTCGGCTCCGACCGTGGCACGATGGGCGGCGTGACCTCACCGAATCAGACATCCGTGGCAACGCTGCACACGAATCACGGCGATATCAAGCTCGCGCTTTTCGGTAACCACGCGCCCAAGACGGTCCGCAATTTTCTAACTCTCGCCGACGGTTCGGCGCCGTACACCACCGCGAACGCCAGCGGAGGCAACACCGGCCCGTTCTATGACGGCGCCCTGTTCCATCGTGTGATGGCGGGCTTCATGATCCAGGGTGGCGATCCCACCGGTACCGGTCGCGGCGGCCCGGGCTACGAATTCGGCGACGAGTTCCACCCGGAGTTGCGGTTCGACCGCGGCTACCTGTTGGCGATGGCCAACGCGGGCCCTGGTACCAACGGCTCGCAATTCTTCATCACGGTCGGCCCGCAGCCGCACCTCAACCGCAAGCACACGATCTTCGGCGAAGTCGTGGATCCGGACTCCCGCAAGGTCGTCGACGCGATCGCGACCGCCAGGACCGATCGCAACGACCGGCCCATCGAACCCGTAGTCATCACCAAGATCACGATCGAATGAGCTCATGAATCCCCAGCCGCCCGCACCTTCCTGCGTCCGCCACCCGAATCGTCCGACCGGCCTGGCCTGCACGCGGTGCGGGCGGCCGTCTTGTGCCGAGTGCCTGCGTCCGGCGGCCGTCGGCCAGCACTGTGTCGACTGCCTGCGTTCGGATCAGCGCAGCGTCGCGCCGGTGCGCACCGTTTCCGGCGCGGCGGCTGCTCGCACGGCCGCGCCGTACGTGACCTACGCGCTGATCGCGTTGAATGTAGTGGTCTACGCGATCACCGCGGCCCAGGCGAAGAGCCTGATGGACAACCAGCGTGGCTCTGCTCTGTTCTTGGACTGGGTGCTGTACGCGCCCGCGGTCGCGGAGGGCGAATGGTGGCGAGTGCTCGGTTCCGGCTTTCTGCACTACGGGCCGATCCATCTGCTGCTGAACATGTTCGCCCTGTACGTCGTGGGCCGGGACGCCGAACTGGTGCTCGGCCGGCTCCGCTATCTCGCCGTGTATCTGGTCTCGCTGCTCGGCGGGTCCGCCGGGGTGATGTTGTTCGCGCAGAACAGTCTCACGGCCGGTGCGTCCGGCGCGGTGTACGGCATGTTCGGCGCGATCACGGTCATCCTGATCCGGCTGCGGCAGAACCCGAATCAGATGCTCATCATCATCGGCATCAACGTCTTCATCAGTCTGTCGCTGCCCGGAATCTCGCTGTGGGGGCATCTCGGTGGTCTGGCCGCGGGGACACTCGCGACGCTCGGCATCCTGTTCCTGCCCGGTTGGTTGCGAGTGAAGACGCCTGAGACGGCGCGGGCGATCGGCTGGGTGGCGGTAGCGGTCGTCGCGATCGCGGCCCTGGCGACGGTGACTGTGAGCGCCCTCGCTTTGGCTGCCTGACAGCGGGATTCGCTTCACGTGAAACATTCGGCGTCCGGCCGCCTCGGATTGCTCGAGGTCCCGGACGCGGAGTCAGCGGGCCTTGTTCTCGGTGAGCCGTAGCGCTTCGACCAAGTCGCGGTACACGAACTCCGGGTTGGCGCCCAGATCCCAGCGGCCGAAGATCAGCAGTCGATCCGAGCCGTCGCGCTCGACGTCGATCTCCAGCATCGGCATCTTGCGCCCCAATCGCCGGTAGCTCACCACCCGCGCGCGAATGATCTGATCGGGGACGTACTCGTCCGGTCCCGTCAGTGTGCGGACTACCAAGCGAGGGTGTGCCCCGGACACGACGGAGAGGCGAGGGCGTTGCCGGAATCCGAGTCCGGCCAAGGCGAGGAGTCCGATGGCTGCCAGTCCCACGAGCAGACGACTGGGCGCGTCGGTGGTCACGACCGCGGCAACGGCCAGGACGATGCCGCCCACCGTGACCGCGACGAGCGCGGCTGTGGGCGTGGTCCAGGCCAGGCTCGGTTCATCGCGGTCCCGCGGGCCGGGGACCGGGGGCTCCGGACTCACAGCACTCCTCAATCGCTCCTCGAGTTGTCCACAGGCTCATCCACAGGTGTGCATGAATGACACGTCTGTAATCCGTGTCTGTAATCCGTCTTGACGCGGCGGAGCTCAGCGCCAGCGCATCGTCATGATCAGGCCGACCACCATCAGGCCGAAACCGATCAGGAAGTTCCATGCGTTGAGGTCGTTCATCCAGCTGATCTGCTCGGCCGCCAAGTAGTAGACGAGCAGCCACACCAGACCGGCGAGCATGAACCCGAGCATGATGGCGACATACCAGACCGGAGACGGCCCAGCCTTCACCTTCACCGGGGTCCGGCTGGCAGGGTTGATCGTATAGTCGGTCTTCTTACGGACCTTCGACTTGGGCATGACGTCCTCGTATTCGGCGTGCAGGTCGTGGTCTCTAGGCTATCCCAACAGGTAATGGATGCGACGCCGCGCCGGGCAGGGACGTAATCTCGATGCCATGCGTGTTCTGGTCGTCGACAATTACGACAGCTTCGTCTTCAACCTGGTGCAGTACCTCGGTCAACTGGGTGTCGATGCCGTCGTCTGGCGTAACGACGATCCGAACCTGGCCGACGTAGACGCGGTCGTGCGCGACTTCGACGGCATCCTGATCAGCCCCGGTCCCGGTACTCCCGACCGTGCGGGCGCGAGCATCCCGTTGGTGCGCGCGTGCACCGAACAGGCTGTTCCGCTGCTCGGCGTGTGTCTCGGCCATCAAGCGATCGGCGAGGCGTTCGGCGCCACCGTCACCAGGGCTCCGGAGTTGCTGCACGGGAAGACGAGCGAGGTCTTCCACATCGGCGCCGGCGTGCTGGCCGGTCTGCCCGACCCGTTCACCGCCACGCGGTACCACTCGCTCACCGTGGTCGAGGACACCCTGCCGGAGGAGGTCGAGGTGCTCGGACGCACCGAGAGCGGGATCGTGATGGCCATGCGACATCACACGTTGCCCATTCACGGCGTGCAGTTCCATCCGGAATCGGTGCTGACCCAGGGTGGGCACCGGATGCTGGCGAACTGGCTCGGCGTGTGCGGGAAGCGTCCCGCCGAAGGTTTGGTGCGGAGGCTGGAGGCGGAGGTCGCCGCGCTGGTGCTGCAGTGACCCGTCCGCACGTGCTGCTGTCGGTCGCGGTGAGCATCGACGGGTACATCGATGACGCGAGCCCCGAGCGGCTGCGCTTGTCCGACGCGGCGGACTTCGATCGCGTGGATCAGGTCCGCGCGGAATCGGACGCGATCCTGGTCGGCGCGCAGACCTTGCGCAGCGACAATCCGCGCTTGCTCGTCGACAGCGCCGAACGCAGGGCGGCCCGCGTCGCGGCGGGTAAACCGGAGTATCCACTGAAGGTGACGGTCTCGGCCGGCGGTGACTTGGATCCTGAGCTGCGGTTCTGGCACCACGGCGGCGACAAGCTCGTGTACACCACGACGGCAGGCGCGCCGGAACTCGCCGCTCGGCTGACCGGACTGGCCCAGATCGTGGATCTCGGTCGCGAACTCGATTTCGGCGCACTGCTGGACGATTTAGGCGGACGCGGCGTCGATCGCCTCATGGTGGAGGGCGGCACCCGCATCCACACCGCGTTCCTCGCCGCCGATCTGGCCGACGAACTCCACCTGGCGGTCGCTCCCATCCTGGTGGGCGACGCCGCGGCGCCACGCTTTCTCGGCCCGGCCGACTTCCCGGGGGCGCCGTACCGCAGGATGCGACTCGCGGGCGTGACCCAGGTCGGTGATGTCGCCGTGCTGCGATATCTGCCGAAAACCGACCAAGCCTGACGCTGGAGTCGCACGCCGAATATCGCGTGCTGGAGCAAGCGCCGACGCGCGGCCGCCCGTGGTCGGCATCAGCTCGCAGCGCCTCGACCAGGCGCCGACGAGGCAGTCACGCCGACCGAAAGCGGCGACGGGAGTGACGCGAGGAGGCAGTTTCGCTGAACCGCCCCCTGCGCCGGTCCGAAAGCTAAGGACGCCCGTATACGGCGGTCACGAACTCGCCGAGCTGGTTGTCGTCCAGGTGCCTGGCCAGGTCCGCCTCACTGATCATGCCGACCAGCCGTTTGTTCTCGATCACCGGCATGCGCTTGACCCGGTTGCTTTCCATCTCATCGAGAACGACCTCGATGTCGGCGTTGGCGTCGACCCACCGTGGCGTCGCTTCGCACAGTTCAGACACCCTGCAGGCCGATGGCGACTTGCCCTGGGCGATGCACTTCACGACGATGTCGCGGTCGGTGACGATGCCGCACATCCGCTCGTTCTCGTCCGAGATGATCAAGGACCCGACATCGAGTTCGGCCATGGTGCGTGCGGCCTGCTCGATGGTCGTGTCCTTCTGGATCCACTGAACGCCGGGTTTCATGATGTCCTTGGCAGTGGTCATGAGCTACCTCCTCGTGCTCAGCTGCGCTGATTGGGATGGAGCAGCATCATTCTCCCGCAATTCACACCGGGTGGTCTCGTTTTCTCGATACCGGCGACCGCGGCCGGTCACGGCGGCCCCAGCACCCCCACGCCGACCAGGATGGCACTGTTCTTCTGGATCGAACTGCCCGCCGACGGTTGCTGGCTGAGGATGCGGCCGACATTGCCCGCGTCGAAGGTGCCCTGCGGAGACTGGCTGATCTGACTGGTGCTACCGGTCCAGCCTTCGGCGCGCAGCTTCTCCACGGCCTGCGAGACGGTGAGACCGAGCAGCGACGGCATCTTGAGATCACCCGCGGACACCTGGACGGTGACCGTGGAGCCCTTCTCCGCGTTGCTGCCGCCCGCCGGACTGGAAGCGACCACTTCGCCTTTGGGTTTCGAAGACTGCACCTCTTGGACGACGACCTTGAATCCGTTGCCCTCGATGTTCGGTTGCGCCACATCGATCGACTGGCCGACGACGTACGGGACGCGGACCGCCTCGGGGCCGGTGCCGATCGTGACGACGACCTCCCAGTCGACGTCGACCTTCGAACCCGGTGACGGATTCTGCTCGATCACCTGATCCTTCTCGGCGGTGCTCGACGGTATGCGCTCGACGTTCGGGTTCATCCGCAGGCCCTTGGAGTTCAACTCCTGCTCGGCCTGCTGCTGGGTGAGACCGGTGAGCTTCGGCACCTGTACCTGCGCGGGCCCGGTGGATACCTGGACTGTGACGGTGCTTCCCTCATCGATCCGCGAGCCGCCGAGCGGCTGTGTCGCGATCACGTTGCCTGTGGCGACCTTGCTGTCGGGCTTCTGCTGTATCGCCACCGTGAAGCCGAGCTTCTGCAAAGCCTCCTGAGCCTGCTGCGAGGTTTTGTTGGACAGGTCGGGAACGGCGACCTGATCCGGTCGGCTTCCCGGCCCGAGCAGCACCCAGAACAGCGCGAACACCACGGCGACGGCCGCGACGGCCCCGAGGGCGATATAGGCAGGCCGACGCTGGCCGTTCGGTTCGGCCGGATCCTGCTCGGCGGTGTCGTCGTCGCGCTCGACGGTGCGGTAGCTGCGCGGCGGGGGCTCGTCCGCGCCCATGATGGTGGTGCGGTCCTCGTCGGTCATCACCATCGGTGCGCTGGGCTTCTGGCCGCCGAGCACCCGGATCAGGTCGGCGCGCATCTCGGCGGCGGTCTGATACCGGTTGGCCGGGTTCTTGCTCATCGCCTTGAGCACGACCGAGTCCAGCTCGCGCGGTACCCCGGGATGTACGTGCGAAGGCAGCCGCGGATCTTCCCGGACGTGTTGGTAGGCGACGGCGACCGGCGAGTCGCCCGTGAAAGGCGGCTCGCCGGTGAGGATCTCGAACAGCACACAACCGACGGAGTAGACGTCCGAGCGGGCGTCCACGGTTTCGCCGCGGGCCTGTTCCGGCGAGAGGTACTGCGCGGTGCCGATCACCGCCGCGGTCTGCGTCATCGGGTTGGAGCTGTCGGCGATCGCACGCGCGATGCCGAAGTCCATCACCTTCACCGCGCCCGAGCGGTTGATCATGATGTTCGCGGGCTTCATGTCGCGGTGCACGATTCCGGCCTTGTGGCTGAAATCCAATGCGGCGCAGACATCCGCGATGATCTCCATCGCGCGGCGCGGCGGCATCGGCCCTTTGCCGCGCACGATGTCGCGCAGCGTATCGCCGTCCACGTACTCCATCACGATGTACGGCAGTGGACCACCGTCGATCTCGGCCTCGCCGGTGTCGTAGACCGCGACGATGGCGGGGTGGTTGAGCGCTGCGGCGTTCTGCGCTTCGCGCTTGAACCGAAGGTAGAACGTGGGGTCGCGAGCCAGGTCCGCCCGCAACACCTTGATCGCCACGTCCCGGCTCAGCCGGACATCGCGCGCCTTGTGCACCTCGGACATACCGCCGAACCCGATGATCTCGCCAAGCTCGTAGCGAGACGAGAGATTCTTCGGGGTCGTCATGGCTGTCCTTGCGAAGGAGTGGCGAATCCGCTGCGGGTAGCCGAGGGACCTCGGGCGCCGGGAATCTCCGGGAATGGTATTTCGATGGTGGGGACGCGCGGCCGGGTGGTGGTGGCCGAGGGCGCGGTTGTGGTCGGCTTCGTCGTGCTCGGTGCCGTGGTGGTGGGCGGCGGGGTGGTCGTCGTCGGCTCCGGGGTCGTGGTCGTCGGCTCGATGGTGGTCGGTTCCGGGGCTTCGGTCACCACCGGAGGAGGTGCGGGCTTGGGTGTGGTGGTGCTGGCAACCGGCGGGGCGGGCTTCGGGTTCGGCACGATCGCCGTGGTCGGCGAGGGCGTCGATCCCGGGTTGGTGTCCCCACCGAACAGCAGGAAGACCGTGAGGGCACCGAGCAGTACGGCGCCGATGCCGAGCCCGGCCAGCCATTTCTGTGTGGGGGTGAAGCGTTTGTCGTCGCCGGGCGGTGGATTGCCCGCCGCGCCACGGCTGAGCATGGTGGCCGGAGCTGCGACTGTACCCGCGCGATTCGCCGCGTCCACCGAGCCGGCCGCGGGCGTCGAGTAGCGCACCGTCGCACCGTCGAAGTCGGCTGACGCGGAGGGGATCACGGCGGTCGGGCCCGGTGGGAGCACCCGCGTGGCGCCGGTCAACGGCGCGGCGGGGTGGGCTCCACTCGGCGGAGGCGGACGCCGGCCCGCGCGCACCGCGGCGGCCGCGTCGGCGAACTCGCCACCGCTGGCGTATCGGCGGGTGGGGTCCTTCTCCATCGTGATCTCGATCAGTTCGCGAACGTTGCCGGGAAGGTCGGCAGGCATCGGAGGCGGAGTCTCGCGAACATGTTTCATCGCGACGGTGAGCGCCCCCTCGCCGGTGAACGGCCGCTGTCCGGCCAGCACCTCGTAACCGACCACGGCGAGCGAGTAGACATCGCTGGCTGCGGTGGCGTCCTCGCCGACCGCCTGTTCCGGCGCGATGTACTGGGCGGTGCCCATCACCATGCCGGTCTTGGTGACTGGGGAGGCATCCACCGCCTTGGCGATACCGAAGTCGGTGATCTTTACCTGGCCGGTGGGGGTGACCAGGATGTTGCCCGGTTTCACGTCGCGGTGCACGACGCCCGCGCGATGCGCCACCTCCAGCGCTCGCCCGGTCTGCTCGAGCAAGTCCAGGCCCTGGGCCACCGACAATCTGCCGAGCCGGTTGAGCACGGTGTTCAGCGGCTCGCCCTGGACGAACTCCATAACCAGATAGGCGATCTCGCTGCCCTGCGGATCGATGGTCTCGCCGTAGTCGTAGATCCCCGCGATACCGGAATGATTCAGCTGGGCGGTGGTCTTCGCCTCGGTGCGAAATCGATGCCGGAACGTCGGGTCGGCCGAGAACTCCGACTTCAGCACCTTGACCGCGACCCGGCGGTCCAGCCGCGTGTCCAGCGCTTCCCAGACTTGGCCCATGCCGCCGGTCGCGATCAGTCGCTGCAGCCGGTACCGGTCGGCGATCATCGCACCGTTGTTCAGCATCGAGGTCCCCGTACCTTCACTCGCACATCCATATCGTTCAGCCCCCTCGAAGACCGGCGTCCAAGACCGCGCGAGCCACCGGCGCGGCCACCGAACCACCGGTCGCGGCAAGCGCCCGGTCCCCACCGTTCTCCACGATCACCGCGATGGCGATCTTCGGGTTCTGGGCGGGAGCGAACGCGATGTACCAAGCGTGCGGCGGCGTGTTGCGCGGGTTGGACCCGTGCTCCGCGGTGCCGGTCTTGGACGCGATCTGATAAGGGGTCCGGCCACCTCCGGCGGTGTTGCTCTCCGACGCGATCATCAGGTTGGTCAGGTTCGACGCTACCTCTGCGCTGACGGCTTGGCCGACCGAGACCGGCTTGGTCTTGGACAGTTCACTCAGATCCGGGCGCTGCAACTGATCGACCAGATATGGCTCCATCCGGACGCCGCCGTTGGCGATAGTCGCGGCGACGACCGCGTTCTGCAACGGCGTCAACGCCACGTCGCGCTGCCCGATGCTGCTCTGCGCCAGCGCCGCGTCATCGGGAATCGTGCCGACGGTGCTCTCCGCCACCGGCATCGGAATCCCGGGGTGCGGTCCGATACCGAACGCGGCCGCTTCGTCCTTGAGTTTCGCGGCGCCCACCTTGACGCCGAGTTCGGCGAACGCGGTGTTGCAGGAGCGCCGGAACGCCTCGAACAGCGAAGCGGTCGGGTCGGGACCACACGTGGAGCCGTTGTAGTTCTCCAGTGTGGTGCTGGTGCCGGGCAGCGTGATATTCGGCGCGGCGGTGAACTGGTCCTCGGGAGTCGCGACGCCGTTGGCCAGCGCGGCGGCGGTGACCACGACCTTGAACGTGGACCCGGGCGGGTAGGTCTGGGAGATAGCGCGATTCAACATGGGATGGCGCGGATCCGCACTCAGGGTTTCCCACGCCTGGGTGCCGCGTGCGCCGTCGTGCCCCGACAGCAGATTCGGGTCGTAGCTCGGCGTAGACACCATGGTGAGGATCTTGCCGGTACTCGGCTCGATCGCCACCACCGAGCCGGTGTAGCCCTTGCTGGTCAACTGGTCGTAGGCGACCTGTTGCATCGCCGGGTCGATCGTGGTGAGCACGTTGCCGCCCCGCGGATCACGTCCGGAGATCAGGTCGACGAGGCGGCTGCCGAACAGTTGGTTGTCGGAGCCGTTGAGTACCGAGTCCTCGGACCGTTCCAATCCGGTGCTGCCGTACTGCATCGAGTAGAAACCGGTGACAGGTGCGTAGGCCTCCGGCTCGGTCGGGTATGCGCGCAGGTACTTGTAGCGGTCGTCGGTCGCGACCGAGCTGGCCAGCACGGTGCCGCCCGCCGAGATCTGCCCGCGCTGGCGGGCGTACTCGTCCAGCAGCACCCGGGAGTTGCGTGGATCGGAGCGCAGGTCGTCGGCCTTGATCACCTGAACGTAGGTGGCGTTGGCCAGCAGCGCGACGACCATCACCATCACCGCGACCGCGACTCGGCGTAGTGGTGTGTTCATGTCAGGGGCCCCGCCTCGGGTCGTCCCGCGTCGCGGCGCAGCAGTTCCGTCTGCGCGTCGGCGAGTGGTGCCGGCTCCTTCTTCCGCACCGGGGCGGGTGCGCGGGCGGCGTCGGAGATCTTGATCAGCAATGCCAGCAACGCGTAGTTGGCCAACAGCGAAGAGCCGCCGTAGGACATGAAGGGTGTGGTGAGGCCGGTCAGCGGAATCAGCTTGGTCACACCCCCGACGACAACGAACAGCTGGATCGCGATGGTGAACGACAGGCCGGCCGCGAGCAGCTTGCCGAAGCTGTCGCGCACCGCGAGGGCGGTGCGCAACCCGCGCACCACGAAAACCAGGAACAGCACCAGCACCGCGGTGAGCCCGATCAGCCCGAGTTCCTCACCGATGGTGGTGATGATGAAGTCGGTCTTGGCGAAAGGCACCTGGTTGGGCCTGCCGCTGCCCAGACCGGTCCCGGCGAGACCGCCGGTGGCCAGGCCGAACAGTGACTGGGAGATCTGATAGCCGGTGTTGTTGTAGTCGTCGAACGGGTGCAGCCAGGTTTCCACCCGGACCCGCACATGGCCGAACAACTGGTAGGCGAAAACGAATCCGAGGGCCAGCAGTCCGCCGCCGATGACCAGCCAGCCGACCCGTTCGGTGGCGATGTAGAGCATCACGAGCACCGTGCTGAAGATCAGCAGTGAGGTACCGAGATCCTTCTCGAACACCAGCACGCCGATGCAGACGATCCAGACCGCCAGGATCGGGCCGAGGTCGCGGCCACGGGGGAACTCCATGCCGAGCACGTGGCGACCGGCGGCGGTGAACAGCTCACGCTTGGCGACCAGCACCGACGCGAAGAAGATGATCAGCAGGATCTTGGCGAACTCACCCGGCTGGACGCTGAAGCCGGGCAGCCGGATCCAAATTTTCGCGCCGTTGGTCTCGGAGAACTTGCTGGGCAGCAGTGCCGGGATGGTCAGCGCGACGAGACCGATCAGGCCGAGCGTGTAGCTGTAGCGGGCCAGGGTGCGGTAGTCGCGCAGGGCGATCAGCAGCGTGATGAACACGAGCGTGCCCAGCGCGGTCCACAGGATCTGCTGCGTGGCGTCGGGCGAGGGGATCGCCCACGAGTTGTACGCGGCAGTCTGCTGATCGGCCAGATCGAGCCGATGGATCAGCACGAGACCGAGCCCGTTGAGCAACGCGACGATCGGCAGCAGCAGCGGATCGGCGAACGGAGCGAACCGCCGCACGGCCAAGTGCGCGATGGCGAACAACGCCAGATAGGCCAGCCCGTACTTGGCGATGTCCCAGGTGATCGACTGTTCCTGACTGGCCTCGACCAGGAACAGGGACACGGTGGTGATCACCGCCGCCGCCGCGAGGAGCAACAGCTCGACATTTCGTCTGGTGCTCGGCGGTGGCGCGGGAGCGAAGCCGCCCGGGGGACTGGGAAAAGCTCCAGCCGACGGCGGTGCCGGCGCGGACATCAGTCCGTCACCCGGCAGTTCTCCCCCGTGGTCTGGGGGTTCGGCGATGCGCTCGACGGCGCGGCAGGAGCCTCCGACTTCGTCGGCGTCTTGATCTCGGAGCCTCTGGCGTCACCCGGTTCCGGCGCCGGGGCCGGCGCGGGTGCACCGGTTGCCGGGGCGGGCGGCGCGCCGTTGGGCGCGGGAGGTGCGGGCTCGGCGGGCGGGACGATGCCCGGCTGCGGTGCCGTCTCCTTGACCGGGCACGGCGGCAGCAGCTCGCGCTGGGCGAGATAGGTCATCGAGTCTCTGGCCTTGTCCAGCGAACCCGGCGGCAACCCCTTGTCCACCTGATCGCGTCCGGTCTGCTTCAGATCGCTGACCTTCAACGGCTTGCACGAGGACGGCACATCCGCGCCGGGCTCGGTCAGGGTGAGTTCACCGTTGCGGGTGACGCAGCCGACCAGATTCACGTCGTGGATCGAGTAACCGAGGATCGAACCGGGCAGCCCGCGCAGGATCACCACCGAGCCGTCGTCGGCGCCGACGTAGTAGTTGCTGCGAATCATCTTGTAACCGACCACGAGCCCCACGCAGACGGCGACGACGAGCGCGAGTGCGAGCACGATCCAGCGCAGCCGGTGCGACTTCTTCGCGGGCGGTTCGGGGGCGGCGGCGGCCCGGCGCGGCGCGGCGCGCGGCGGACGCAACGCCGACGCCCGGCCCGCGGCCGTGTTGGGCGGAGGCGAGTCCTCGTCGACGCCGGACGCGGCGCCCGCCACGATCGGGTGGCTCTGCCCGTAGTCCAGATCGATGACGTCGGCCACGACGACGGTCACGTTGTCGGGACCGCCGCTGCGCAACGCCAGCTCGATGAGACGGTCGGCGCACTCGTCGGTGGTGCCCTCACGCATCGTGTTCGCGATGGTCTCGTCGCTGACCACATCGGAGAGACCGTCGGAGCACAGCAGGTAGCGGTCACCGGCGCGCGACTCGCGCATGATCAGCGTAGGCTCGATCTCGTTGCCGGTGAGAGCTCGCATGATCAGCGAACGCTGCGGATGCGTGTGTGCTTGCTCCGGTGTGATTCTGCCCTCGTCGACCAGCGACTGGACGAACGTGTCGTCCCGGGTGATCTGAGTCAGCTCGCCGCCGCGCAACAGGTAGGCGCGCGAGTCGCCGATGTGCACGAGCCCGAGTTTCTTGCCCGCGAACAGGATTGCGGTGAGCGTGGTGCCCATGCCGTCGAGCTCGGGCTCCTCCTCGACCTGATCGGCGATGGCGGCGTTGCCTTCCCGGGTCGCCGCGTCGAGCTTGCCGAGCAGATCGTCGCCGGGCTCGTCGTCGTCGAGGTGGGCGAGCGCGGCGATCATCAACTGCGAGGCGACTTCTCCCGCGGCATGGCCACCCATGCCGTCGGCGAGTGCCAGCAGGCGGGCGCCCGCGTACACGGAGTCTTCGTTGTTGCCTCGGACGAGACCGCGGTCGCTGCGCGCTGCGTAGCGGAGAACGAGTGTCACGATCGCAGCTCGATCACTGTCTTGCCGACACGGACCGGCGTGCCGAGCGGAACGCGGACGGCGGTGGTGACTTTCGCGCGATCGAGGTAGGTGCCGTTCGTCGAGCCGAGGTCCTCCACGTACCAGTCGTCACCACGCGGAGACAATCGCGCATGCCTGGTCGAGGCGTAATCATCGGTGAGTACCAGCGTGGAATCGTCCGCACGCCCGATCAGCACCGGTTGGGTGCCGAGCGAGATGCGGGTGCCGGCGAGTGAACCCTGAGTCACCACAAGAAATTTGGCGCCCTTCTGGCCCCGGCTGAAGGAAGGCAGCACCGCGGAACCGCGAGCGGCCCTGGGCTGAATCCGAATGCCGGATGCCGCGTAGATGTCGCTGCGCAATGTGCGCAGCACAGCCCACACGAACAACCACAACAGCAGAAGGAACCCCGCACGGGTCAGTTGCAGGATCAGTCCCTGCACGGCGCTCCACCTCCTGTTCGACCGTGTACGTCGGTGCCGTAGGTGCGGTTCGACCACCCCCACCAGCCTGCTGGTCTTGCCGGCCCCGGTGTCGGCGCCGCGCGTGTGTTGGCAGCATCATAGGGCCGTCGGTCGACTTCGATCACGATACGACCGACGAATCCCTCGAGAGCCATGTCGTGACCTGCACCGCGAGCTTACGGGATCAGACGATACGGATCAGGATCTCGGAGTGCCCGGCACGGATGACATCGCCGTCGGCGAGCTGCCAATCCTGCACGGGAGAGCCGTTCACCAGGGTGCCGTTGGTGGAGCCCAGATCGGACAACATCGCGGTCTGCCCGTCCCAGCGCACCTCGATGTGCCTGCGCGAGACGCCCGTGTCGGGCAGGCGGAAGTGCGCGTCCTGGCCGCGGCCGATGATGTTGCTGCCTTCCCGCAGCTGGTAAGTCCGGCCGCTGCCGTCGTCCAGCTGGAGGGTCGCCGAGTAGCCGGAACCGGCCTGCGGCGCGGCGCCGTAGCCCGGTGCGCCCGCGTACCCCTGCGGAGCGCCGTAGCCTGGTTGCTGCGAGTATGCCTGACCGTAGCCGCCCTGGTCTTCCTGAGCGTAGCCACCTTGATCGGCGTAGCCCTGGTCGCCGTAGCTCGGATCTGTGTATCCGGACTGACCATAGCCGGGCTGTCCGTAGCCCGGCTGCCCGTAGCCGGGTTCGGCGTAGCCCTGCTGGCCGTAGCCCGGTTCGCCGTAACCTTGCTGGCCGTAGCCCGGTTCGCCGTAGCCTGGCTGACCGTAACCCGGCTCGCCGTAGCCCGGCTGACCATAACCGGGTTCGCCGTAGCCCGGCTGACCGTAACCCCGGTCGGCGTAGCCGCCCTGCTGGCCGTAGCCCGCTTCGCCGTAGCCCTGCTGGCCGTAGCCCTGGCCACCCTGCTGGTAGTCGTAGCCGTTCTGGTAGTCGCCGTAACCCTGCTGCGCGTCCGGGGCCTGGTAATCCGCCCCGTACGCGCCGCCGCGGCCGTAGTCGTCGCGGTACGCGCCGTTCTGCGGACCGCCGCGACCGGCAGGTGGTGGGGCGTACCCGCGGTTGCGTGGATCGGACTCCGCGGGCTCACGGCTCGGGTCGTAGCCTGAGTTCTGCGTCATGGGGCCAGCTCCTGGTTGCGGGTTTGCAGGTCGTTGTGGCGGTGATTCGGGGCCGCGAGCCGCGCTGGCTCTGTGTCCGACGTCGGGATCGACGCGGCCACTCGCCCTGAACTGTCCGGTGTGCAGCGTAGGTGATGCCTCGAACGCCACGTGTACTTCGCCGTAGGTCTGCCAGCCTTGGTCGCGGATGTAGTCCTGGAGGTGTTTGGCGAACGCGCGGGTGGTGAGGTCGTGGTCGGCAGCCAGCTGTTGGTGATCGGAGGAGTTGATCGTGATCACATAGCTGTTGGGTGCCAGCAGATGCCCGCCGCCCAGTTCCTGGACATGGTCGGCGGCCTCGCGTTGCAGCGCCGCCTCCACCTCCTGGGGTACGACACTGCCGCCGAATGCTCTGGCGAACACGTCACCGACGGCGCCTTGCAGGCGACGCTCGAATCGCGAAACGATGCCCATCTCGGCCTCCCTTCGGTGAGCGTCTCTTCCTGATTCGTAACAACGACACGCGAGTATGGCGTGTCGTCAATCGACCACGTTCATTGCATGATATCCACGATCGTCCACACCTGTAACTCTCGGCGACGGCCCGAGGTTCCCAGGTCTGTCCAGCCCTCCGGTCAGGCCTCTGAAATGGCGATTTCGTATCCGGAGCGCGGCCGTGATACTGTCTCCCAGTCGCTCGGGCGAGTGGCGGAATGGCAGACGCGCTGGCTTCAGGTGCCAGTGTCCTTCGGGACGTGGGGGTTCAAGTCCCCCTTCGCCCACAATATCGACGCAGATCAGGGGCATAACCCACGGGTTATGCCCCTTCTGCGTCCACACAGCGGTCCACACGGAATCTGAAGGGATTCGGCCTGAGTGCAAGGACCCATGCCCAATGGGGACTACACCCCCGCATCCTTTCATGAAGTCCCCTCATCGGCGCGCAGGACGCGGTTGTCGTCGAGTGCGTCGTTGGCGTATCGATCTGCGCTACAGAATGCGCCCGATCCTCGATTTGGAGGCGGCCGCAGCCCGAGCCCGGACGTGGAGCGGCCCCACCCGGAAGGGGATCGGGTGGGGCCGCTGTATCAGATTTACCGGTCTACTTCTCCAGCTTCGCCAGCATCCAACTGCCGACGGCATGCATGTCGTCAGCGGGAATGGCGCGCGTGTAGTGCAGCGGCGGGGTTATCCAGCGGACCCGACGCCACCCGATGGATGGACGGATGACCCAACCGCCGTATTCGCGGCGAGAATTCCACTGGAGTTTCCTGGTGTAACCGGGCTCCCGGGAGACATCCCGAAACCGGTAGTAAAGGTAGAAGCGCAGCCGGAACCACCGGGTCGACCATGTGGCAGGGCCGCTACTGATGTAAGCCACCTTCATCGGGGTCAACCTAGCACGGGATGATGATGGGCGTGGTCTCCTTGCAGACCTCATCAGTCCCGGTGTCCCAGGCAGCCCGCATGACGATCTTGCCCTGCCACACGCCGGGCAGGCAGTCCAACGCCATTGCGGCGACGTGGCGAATGGGGTTAGGGATGTCCTTAACAACGGCTGGCTCCCCCTTCGGCGTGGGATTGCTGTGGCTCGACCGGTACCACAGCTGCAACGTGAGGTGGAACTCGATCGGGGCGGAATCGCATTTCACCGTGCCGCCGACGACGACGGCGTTGTGCAGCAGGTAAGGCTCCTTGTTGAAGGCGAACCCGCAGGCACCGCCAGCCGCCTGCGCGACCGGCGTGGTGGTGAGCGTCTGCCCGCCGAGCAATGCGGCGCTGACAGCGACGACCGTGACGACTGCCCGAATCGCGTTGTATCTCATGGATATCCTCCAGGTTGCGATATGCAGGTAACACTGAACGGCGGCGGTTCCGGCGATGGCGGTTCACCGCGTGTGTGGACCAGCGACCGCGGTACGTACGTCGTCCAGGGCTGGAAAACCGACCGCGACGAGCAGATCGAAATCCCGCACCGGCTGCTCATGTTCACCGCCGAGGGAACATGTCTCACAGGGTTGACGGACACCAACCGGGGCACGTTCCTCGTGACCGGCAAACTGGTCACCGATGTAGAAGCGTTGGAAATCATGAAGATCCCCGCGCACGAGGCCGCCGTCGAGGTGGAGATCGGACGAGAGGTGATGCCGGATGCGGCTGTACCAGCGTGATGGGCTCGCGGAGCTGTTCGCGGGCGCGAAACATCGCGCGTTCCACTTGGAGACACGCGACGAGTACTTGTCCTCGTCTGAGCACAGTGCCATGTCGGAGTTCCTCGCCAACGAGACGATCGACCCCGGCGGGCCCTGGTTCGAACCGTGGGCGGTACTAGTGTCGGCGACCACCGAGCGAGGCGTCGCGGTCGAGCGCGCCCGAATCGTCACCACACCGCATGGCGCATACACGCGATACCTGCTCGCACTCACCCCACACAACATTGCGGCGGGCGAAGAGGTCCGCTGGCTGCCACGCCAGGACGCGATACCAGCGGACGCGGCAGCAGATGACTATTGGCTGATCGACGACGATCTCGTTGCCTACAGCGTGTTCGACGAGAACGAGTGGTGGTCCGGTGTCGCCGCAACCACAGACCCCGTGATCGTCGGCTACGCCTGCGAACTGCGCGATCGGGTATGGGCGGCAGCGACGCCGCACCAGCAGTACCAGCAGTGACCGGAGTAGAACAGGCCAAACAGGCCCTGGGGGCGCGTCTCCGCGAACTTCGCAAGGAGGCGCGCCTCTCCGGTGCCCGGCTGGCCGATCTCGCGGGGTGGCAAGCCAGCAAGGTTTCCAAGATCGAGCACGGCCGCCAGGTCCCGACCGAGCAGGATCTCGTCGACTGGTGCCAACTCACCAATGCCGAGCTTGCACTGCCGGATCTCGTCGCCACGGTGCGCAACGTGAACGCCGCATACCTCGAATGGAAGCGTGTAGTTGCCGGTGGGCACGCCCGCCGCCAACGGCAGAGCATCGAGCTCGAGGGGGTAACACGCCTTATCCGCGGGTTCGACCCGCTGATTCCCACTGGGCTACTACAGACGCGCGCCTACGCCGAGGCTATCCTGCGCCGCTGCATCGACTTCGTCGGAGGCACCGACGATCTCGCCGAAGCAGTCGAGGCGCGAATGCAGCGGCAGCGCGTGCTACGCGAGGGCGTGCATCAGTTCCATTTCCTGATCGGCGAGGCCGCGCTGTACACCGGCGTCGGCGACGAAGCCGTGCGGATCGAGCAACTCGAGCACCTGCTCGACCTCATGGGCTTGACGCGCGTGGTGCTCGGCGTGGTGCCGAAATCGGCCGAGTTCCTGTACACGGTCACCAACTTCGTCATGTACGACCGCCGACGGGTGCACGTCGAAACCGCGACGGCACAGTTGACCATCACACAGCCCCGGGAGCTGTCCTACTACGACAAGGCGTTCGCTGCGCTCACCGAACGAGCCGTCTACGCCGAGGCCGCGCGAAAATTGCTCACTGCGGCAATGATTCGCCCCTCCGGCGTCTCGGCGTAGCGCCTGCAACGTGTGTGGACCCCGTCCACGAAACGGGCTATTCTTGCCCCGACCAATCCCGGTGAAACCCGATGAAACCCCAGTTCACGCGCTGTTGGGGTGATACGACGGTTCAAGTCCGCGGTTGCCGATGGAGCTCCTCGTCGGCGGCAGGGGACCTGTTACGCCCCTTCCACGGCCGGGAGTACGCCCAATTGCTGTAAGAACCCGAGCACGTCCTTGTCGGACCACTTCTCGGCGATCTTGCCGTTTTCGATCCGGTGGATCGCGGTTCCGGTCATCCTCAGATCGTGACCCGTCGCCGGGATTCCCGGCAGGTCTCCGGTGTGGCGACCGTAGGCGGTGAGGCGGGTGACGACCCGGTCGCCTTCGGCGAGCTGATCCTCGATCTCGTGCCGCCCGGGAGTGGCGTCCCAGAACATGCGGAACGTCTGCTTCAGGCCCTCGCGGCCCGGACCGATGCCGGGGAACGGAGGAGGCGAATGATCGAGGTAGTTCTCGGCGACCAGCTCGTCCATCGCTTCGATGTTTCCCGCGTCGATCTCGTGATAGAACCGGCGGATCAGCGCCTTGTTGGCCTCCAGCGACATGATCGACCTCCTCCTCGAGTGCCGGGCCGTGAGTGGCGGCGGCGGTCACCCGAGTCTCGCGCATCTCTGGCTGCGGCGATACAGCAACACACATTTTCAGCAGCATCGGACGTTGAAAGGTATAACAGCGAACTTTCAGCAAGGTGTCCGTTCAGTTCTGCGGACCGTGGCGGTCGACAAAGCGCTGTTCCAACGCCGCGATGACTCTCGCCTGATCCACCGCTGACGACGACGGCGCGAACTCGCCGTCGTCGATGATGTAGAAGACGGCTCGTTCGGCTGCCGGCGCGTTCTCGGGCACGGGCACGTACACCTTCCAGCCGAAGCGGAAGCGGTCGGCGGTCAGCTTCGACAGCGGGTAACCGGTGGTGTCCAGCTGCCGTCCGGTGATGTAGTCCCGCACCCGGCTGATCGCCTGCTCGGCGGGCATCGGCTCCGGCGCCGTGGACATCAGCCCCGCCACCGAGAACTGATAGAGCGCGCCGTCGATGTCGAAACGGCCGTCATCACCGAAGACCGCGACCAGTGCCGCCCGCGTTACTTTCCCCGCCTCTGCGGCGGACAACAAAGCTCCGATCGCCTCGGCCGCGTCCTGGCCCAGGCGGTCGGAAAGGGTTCCCGCTACGATCTTGATCGCCGTCTCGCGCGTCCACACGCCCGGCACCGCGGGCGCGCACTCCTGGGCGGGCGGCGACTGCCCGCGGTACCAGCGCCCTGCCTCCCACCAGTAACAGAACGACAGCAGCCCCGAGGCCGCCCGCGGATTCAACACCGGGTCGGCGACCCAGTCCGGCGCACCGCCGTACAGCTCCGGCATCGGTGCGCCCGCGTTGTAGACAGCGTCCAAGGTGGGTGCGTTCCACACGCCACCCGAGAGCACGGCCCGCCCCGCCGGAAGCGCGTGCAAGGTCGACCCGCCGCGTGCGGTGCCTTCGAACACCCCGACCCAGGGCAGCATCCGCGGCCCCCATTCCGACTTCGCGGCCACGAAGGCCGCGGCGATCGTCGTCCATCGCGCCCACATCTGCGGGAACGGCGGGAACTCGTTCTCCGCCAGCACCGCCCACACCTGCTCGGCCCGATCCTTACGAGCCTGCGCGGCGGCTTGCTGCGGAGTACGCCGCTGCCGGTCGCCATGCCCGATATACGCGGCCAGCCACACCGGCAGCTTTCCGCGCGGATACGCCTCGAGGTCGGCGCGATATGCCTCCGGCACGAACAGCTGACCGTCCGGGAAGGGCTCGTCGCCGTAGTCGTAGGCGACATCGATCTCGCCGGAGCTGGTCATCGCCATCACCATCCGCCACCACGGTTCCGCACCAGAGCCGGCCGCGATCGCACGATGCTCCCGAGCGAGGGCAAGCGCCGACTCCGGCGGGTCCACCGACATCGCCTGCTCGCCGACGGCATACACGAGCTGGGCGATCTCGCCCGCCACCGTGACCGCGAACGCCGCGTTCACCCGCGTCCACCCCGTGGGCGCGTGCGCCGCCAGCGCACGAGCGAGCGGGTGTTCGACGGTCAGCCCACCTGATTCGTCTGCCACGTCGTCCTCCTCATTGATGTCGAGCCATCCGTTATCGGCACCGCCGAGTAAGTTATGCCGACTTCGTCGGCGGTGGCACCGCGAACGTCGTAGATAGTTGGGGTACGACCTGACGTGCGGCCGAATCCGGTATCAGAGCATCGGACGACATCATCGGCCCCAATTCCTTCAGAGTGGTCAGTCTTGACGCCAGGCTCCTGTGGTCAACGCAGCAACTCTGGTGGCGTCCCAGCGTTCGGCCGGACCAGTCGCCCGTACGGCCGACTGGCGCAGATTATCCAAGCCGCCTGCGGTAGCGAATCAGGTCCTCCCATCACTCGGAGGCTTCGTACACCAACTGAAGGATTCTGGGGACACCGAGCGGTGCAGGCCGCCACGCGGGCGACACCGCCGACTGTAGGGTGCCGAGCGCGCTGTTGACGTAGTGGGCGAGTTCGACCGCCCGGTTGTCCGGCGGCCCGCCGGTCAGCCGACGGTATTGGATCAGGCGAGTGAGGTCGTGTTCGGCGCGCTCTGCGGCGTTCACCGCGGTGTATCCCCGCAGGTGCCGGGGAACCGCCCGGATAGCCGGAAAATAAGGGGCGGGAGCGCCGCGGTGCACGATGAGTGATTCTTCGTAATCGGGCGGTCCGAAGGTTGCGGAACCAAAATCCAGGACCGCGTACTTCTCCTCGTCGCCTCGGGTGACTTCGGGACCTTCGCCGTCGACGAAGAAGTTTCCCCACAGATCACCGTGCAACAGACGGAACCGCTGGGGCCGCACCGATGCGATATGTCCCTCCAGACCGTCGTACAGCGACGCGGGAAAACCCAAATTGTCTGCCACCCAGGCGAATAACGGGTCCCGCTTGCTTTTCTGGAAGTGCCGCTCGGTGTGGCCGAGAACGGTGTACAGGAAGCCTGCGGAGTCCCCCGATGCCGGCCAGTCCGGTGGCAGCGGCGGAAGCGACTCCAGCGGCACTTGCTCGAATACCTGCTCGAGTCCTCGCAGCGCGGCCTTGGGTCCCGCAGTTTGCAGAATGTCCACCCGCCGTCCGAGTCTCAAACGGGTGAGTACGGTGAAGCGTTCGGCGATATCGGGGGAATCGGCCACATACAGCACCCTGGGGATCTTGGGTGCCCGGGACACCTGGTCGATGTACCGGCCGACCGCTCCGAGGATCAGATGTTGTTGGCCTGGCCAAATCTCCATGTCGATCTGGGTGTAGTCGGGGCCGTGAAGGCGGGGGCTGGAGACAGCGATATCCCGCCACAGATCGACGTTGTTGTTGTTCCCGTGCCGACGTATTCCATGCCGTGCCGACGTCTCCCGCAGCGCCCTCGCCACATCGTCGGACATCACAATGGCACCGCGAGCTTCCCGAGTCTCGCGAGGCTCCCCGAGGTAGGTGTATTCCCCGGCCGGCCGTTTATCCGCCAGTCCAGGATGGTCGTCGCCCGCGCCGTCGGTGATCGACCATGCGCTGTCTGGAGAAGGCGCTGCCGGGCTGCTCCACACCGACGTTTCCGGGATGTTCGCGTCGTCATTCACAACCCTGAGACCGGGAGGAACGACAGACGGTTGGGATTCGTCGATGACAAACCAAAACGTTTTGGCGCCGTCGGCGTGGTGTTCGATGTCATGCGCGTGGGTTAGCGGATCCAGCAACTCGACCCCCAGAAACCACTCCTCGAACAGTGGGAACAGAGCTCCTGCGGCCTCGGACCTCGGGGCCCGGCGGTCGGTGATCGCGACTCGCAACCGCCGTGCGCCGGGATCTCCGGAGACGGTGACGTCTGAGGTGACTGTGTCGGAGTCGACTGCGGCGGGATCGAGGTGTGGGCGGCTGAAAACCTGGCTGAACAAAGTAGCGAGAGCTGATCCGGCGTTCCCCCTGTGTGACGGTGGCCACCCATCTCGCTCGAGCCGTGAAACCAGGTCGTACCGCTCGGCGTAGATGCGCGCGAAAGGTGTTCCATGGAAAGCCTCGGTCGACTTCGAGGCGCTCGCTGCCGTGGGTACCTGTGCGGTCTCATGTTCTTCCGGCTCAGTTGGTAAAGCGGTTACTACATAAGTCGGCTCCTCGGGATCCGTTGTCACATAGAGAGGTTCTTCGACATAAAGAGGTTCCTCGATCACGTAAAGAGGCTCTTCGATGTCGATGTCGGTGTCGGTGGATTGGCATCCATCGGATACCTGCAGTGCGTCCGGTGTCGTGCTGGAATGTAGTTGGGTGCGCAGCTGGTCGGCGATATTGATTACATCGAAATAGGTTGGCACCGGTTTTGTAGAGCCGTACCAATTATCGTGTGGGCGACCGAGTGCGAAAGCAATACTCTCGACCAGCTTGGTTATTTTGCTGCGTTCGGGATCGGGCGTGGTCAGCAGGTCCACGAGGCGGATCGTATCGTGCAGGACTCGTGCAGTGTCGAGTAGAACCAGCCAGGGTATTTCATATCTCTTAACTGGATCCCCCCGATCTGCGCCGGGATTGCGATGCTTGAGAACGGTGCCCTCGTAATCAGCAGGCGCAGGATGCGCCAAGCCGACGTCTACTATCTGGTACCCCGTGGCCGTCTCCAAAACATTGTCCTTGGTCACATCGGCGTGGCGGGGGAGAAGGGGCTGAGCCCGAATATCAGCGGCGTATCTCTCCATGTTGTGAGTAAGAAAATCAGGGAATCCCAGTTTGCGGAACATGGTCTGATACGGCTCGAGAGTGCGGTGACGTTGATATACTTCTTCCAGGTGTTCCTTCCTCATCAAGAAGTATTCCAGTGCATTTGTCGGGTAATCCTCGGGAACCCGCAGGTGGCCTTTGCGTCGTGGTTCAGAATCACGCTGCAGCCGCACTCGTTCGAACTGCTTGCCCATCGCGCCCAATGTCTCAATTATTCGTCTGTCGTTGAGGGAGTTCACGGGCATGCCATCGCTGCGCGGTTGAACTTCCCACAAGACGCTGCCGTCGGCGTCCGACTCCACATACAACACCCGAGGTAGCAGCAGTTCTTCGGTGCTCGGTTTGGCTTCCGCGACCGCCTGCAGGACCTCGTACTCCTTCGGCCAGAGCACGTAGTCCAGCGAATTGCGTGATCGTTTGGGTATCAGCACCGCGAAGTCGCCGATCAGGTAGACGTCTTTCTGGGTTCCCGAACGCTTTTCGCCGTACCGTACCCCGTACTCCCGCAACCCGCGCGCCACCTCGGGCGGCATCACTTCGCCATCGTCACCACCGAGGTGTCGGTACTCCTGGGCAGAACGCCGGTTCCGCAGGGCAGGATGCTCGTTCAGGAGCACGTCGGCCTGAACCACCAATATCGGTTCGTCGAAGTCGCCATCGTCTTCGGTCGCACCGCGGTTGGTGGCGACATCGGGTGTTCCTGCCTCGGTATTGCGTTCCCCGGCTTGTGCTTCGGGCGCAGGGTTGTCGTCGCCGGGGGCACCAGTGCGGTCCTCGGATGCAGGGTGATTCCCGGACTGCGCTGTGACCGCCGGCGCCGGGGTGTGATCGGTTCCAGTGAAGGCGCCGTCCTCTGGGCGGTTCGGGCCGGCGGCATGTGCCACCACTCCGTCGGGCAGACCGCGCGGCACTCCGCTGAATGGATCGGCCACTGCGGATGGCGGACCGAAACCCAGCCCATCCAGACCACGGGCACGGTGCGGCGGAAGATCCAGCACCGCAGCCGGATCGAATGGCGCATGTGTGCCGGGACCGAGCGCTTGCGCATGCCGGGCAATCCTCGGGTCGTATGCCACGTCTCGCTGATCGACCAGGGGCGCGAAAAGGTCTTCGGCCTTAGGAGTGGTGTTCGCATCTTCGACAGGCAATTTCTCATCCCTGGACTGCGCTGCGACCGATGGTGCCGGGGCGTGAGGGCTCACCGCGAATGCGCCGTCCTCTCGGCGGTTCGGGTCGGCGGCATGCGCGACCGCACCGTGGGGCACTCCGCGCGCCACTCCGCTGAATGGATTCGGAACTGGGGATGGCGGATCGAAACCCAGCCCATCGAGACCACGGGCACGCTGTGGCGGAAGATCCAGCTCGTAGTCCGGTACCGAGTCCCATCGGCCGCGTGCCCAGTACATCCACTTCGGAAATGGCAGTGGGTCGGATTCGGCGCGCCGGATCGCTTGTATCCGCTGTTCGTCCTGCCGGAAGGCTTTTTTCGCCCACGCGTCTCGTTCGGCACGGAAGTGGCTCGCGATGACGGGCAGCGCGTCCATGCCCATCATGTGGGAGACGCCGCGGAAGAGATACAGCTTTGATGTCGGGATCAACCTGGCGTTGTTATGGCTGTGGTCGACAGGTGAGAATTGGTCCGAGGTGCCGTGCACGATGTCTACCGGGACGCGGTACCGGTCGAACCGGATTCCCCAGTGGCCGGTCAGCTGAATGGCGTCGTCGGCCCATGCTTGCAGGTAGTTGCGCAACGCGCGTTGATAGCCGCGTGCGAGCTCATCGCGGTGTGTGCCCACCCACATGTGGTCCATCGTGGTGAAGGCATTCTGGTTGTAGCGGAGCAACCACTCCCCGTCCCGCGCGATGTTCTCGGCCATGTGGGTGAGCGTCGCGGCCATGGCTTCGGTGTCGGGCCTGGCATAGATCCGCTGGTTCTCCTCGGCCATAGCTGCCATCCACTCACCCATATCGTCTAGCCGCGGAGCGGTGCCCACAAGGGAGACGACCCGGTCGACGTGGTCGGGGTCGAGCGCGCCGACCGCGATGGCCACCGATCCACCGCCGGATCGGCCGAGCACGGAATAGCGTTCGAACGCGAATAGCTCGGTCGCGATGTGAATGATGTCGCGGGCGCAATCGGCCACGGTGCGCCCAGGCAGCGGATCCGAGTCGCCGTAACCGGGTCTTTCCACGACGATTACCGTGAATCCGCGATCGTACAGTTGGTGATGATCCGGCAGCGGACCATCGATTCCGACCGGTGTGCCGGGCGAGAGTAGGACCGGGTAGCCGTATGGATGGCCCAATAGGCGGAAATGAACAGTCCTGCCGTCCGGCATCCGGGCGGCGTAGAGCTTCGAAACACGGCCCAAGTCGGCAGTTTCATCGGGCTCGGGAACCGCTCGTACTGTCTCATCCGGCAGTGCTGCTCGGTGGCCTCCATGACGGGTCCGCTCGCGCCGCGCCTCGATCGAGTCGTGATCCGGTCCAACGGAAATGGCTCGCATCGAGTTCGCCGGAGCGATCTCGGTGGCCGCGCCTGTGTCACTGTCGGCGGAATCGAGCAGTTGTGTCGCCGTTCTTTCGGGAGCGGCGGCACCCCGCTGCTCTGCCTGTTCGCTCTCGGGGAGGAGCAGTCGACCGCCTGAGTCGGCTTGCTCGGTCCATTCGAAAATTGTTATGAGGAGTTCGATCTCCCCTACTTCTTCCGCGCGGCCTGCGTCAGCGGCAAGCTCGGCGACGCGGTCGATCGACCGTCGAATCTCGGCCAGCAGGTCTTGGGCTTCGGCTGGTGCCAAGGTCGCGCGGACGAGGGGATAGCCGAGCAGCCTGTTCATGGCGTCACGGTAGGCCCGTTGGTAGGCGCGTTGCGGATGGAAGACCGAGTCCATCGCTAGTCGGTGGTCCGGGCCGGCGACCACCGGCACGTCGTCGATCACTGTGCCGGTAGTGCTGAGACGGGCGAGTTCAGCCTCGATCTTGTTGTACGCCCGATTCAACCGATCCGCGCTGACCGCCTTGCCCTCCCGATGGCGTTGCACGGTGATCCCGTTCATTTCGGCCATCCGCGCCTGTAGGTTTTCGATCCGTTGGGTGGCCTCCGGGCTGGGGTCGACCGCCGCACCTCGTTCCGCGATCGGTGTTTCTGGCTCGCGATCGCGAGGATCGGGCGCGGTGGAGTGCTGTGAAGCAAGGCGGTGCGCGCTGGAGCCGTCACCGGCGGGGCCGGGCGGAACGATCAGCTTGCGGCCGCCCAGGCTACTGTCCACCCCCGGGAGAGCCGCAGCGGAGTTCCGGCAGGCCGCACAGTTCTCCAGGTGCTCCTCGACCTCGGCCCCGACCTTCCGGCCCATGCCTATGAGTGCCCACATGCCGAGTTGCTCGACTGTGGATCGGCATGAGTTCCTCGCGTGATGGGAGAGTTCGTGGAGCAAGACCCGGCCGGCTGCTAGACCCTGACGGCGCAAGTACGGACGGACGACCTCATTCAAGTACTGCACCTCGAGCGGCTTGGAGGCGATCTTGTCGAATATGGCAACGGTCAGATAGCGCGTGAGCAGGAACTCGGGGGACTGCGGTTCCAGCTCCCGGCAACCGGGATAGTGCACAGTCCACAGGGCGTCGTGGCTGAACATCAGCCACAATGCGTACTCTTCCGGAGTGAGGACGGGGTCGCGGTCCGCCACCATAAGGTTGTAGTCTTCGGCATAACGCCCCGCCACCATGAAGTTGTGCCCCTCCGCGCGTAGTAGGCGTCCCCCGACGTAGGCCATATCTCCCTGGCGAATTTGCTTGGTCTGGGGCAGCTCATCCCCGGACACTCCCCGCCAGAATTTCTCGAAAGCCGTCATCTCCTTCACATCGGCGCGATTCGACTCGCGTTCCTGCGCGTCAACCCGCATGGTCCGCTTCTTCAAGGCATCGATTTCCCCCCTGCCCGGAATGACGCGTCGTTGCTGGAGCGTCGCCGGTCCGGAAGTCGCATGGGGCGCGTTCAGCAATCTCTCGGCTCCGAGTGTCAACCGTACGGCTGCGTCGACCCCCGCGTAGAGCGGAGTCCGTCGGATCGCCCGCCGCCGCATCCAAGCTTTTCGCTCGGCGCTTTCGATCCACTTCCGGCCGGACAGCTCACCCTCGCGAGGCAGCGGGAATTCCCAGAAGTACCAGAAGATCTCCTTCCACGGACGCAACCGCTCCATGAGTTCTTCCAGCGATGGATCGGCGGGCAACACGTGCACGTCGGGCACGATCAAGTTGCGGGTGGGGTCGGCGGGCACTATCAGGCCGGCGGGAGTAATACGAATGCCGTTGCTTGTAGCCGCGTATGCACCTGACTGTCCGGTGCTGCCGACGGCGCCGGATTCTGTCTCGTGAACTGCCGAATCGGTGTGTTCCCGACCGGGCCTCTCGAACGCATGCCCATCCAGCCCCACGCTCGGATCGACCGCGTGCAGCATGCCGAAGTCGAACCGCTGCCCGCGCGGCGGCGGGACGGCGCCCTCGTTATCCCATTTCTTTCGCTCGGGTACATCGAGACCGAAACCGGCTTCCGCTTTGAAACCGGGTACCTCACCTCGCAAAGCGAGAACGTCGTCCGGTCTGTGGCCTCGCTCGTCGTCGGGCGTCTGGTCTGTGGCGTCGTCCGGTGACATGGGCGTGGAAGTTTGCGGCAACTCGCGTGCGGCTCGGAAGAGATCCTCTGGATCGCCGTCGCGAGTGGGGAAAACGGACTCGTCCACCATTCCCTGGCCGACCATCCGCATGCCCAACTCGGTTTCGTACAACGTGTGGTGGTGCGGGATCATGAACGCTGCCACAGCGCCACGGAACGCTCCCTCCCACTCTTCCGGCAGCCCCAGCCAGGTGAAGCGCGACATCAAGCGGGCCGCACTGCCCGAAATGCCAGCTGCCAGCGGGATGCCTCGCTCGACAGCGACTTCGCGGAACCATGGGCTGCCGGGTTCGAATTCGACAAGTGCCACGCCGGGGCGCCAGGTCAGTGGAACGGCATAGCGATCGGGATCCAGCGCCAGTGCTGTCGCCGCGTCCACCACTCCTTCGTCGCGGTAGACGAGCACAGCCTCGACTACTGCGTCCCCGGCGTCATCGCGGACGCGGCGACCGTTCTCGTCGTAGCGGTAGAGCGGGAGTACGTGACTGACCGTGTCGTCCTCGGCCCGCATGGTAGTTTCCAGCTTCACCACATCGACCCGGCCTCGGCGACGGGGAAGACTCGCGTCGAGGTCGAGCCGATCGATGCGCAAGGCATGCAGTTCGTCGGGGATCGCCTCGAGTTCGCGTTGTGACAGGGGCATGCCGAGCAGCGCCCAGTCCTGCACCGTCAGGTGTCTGCGCAGCATCATGTCGGGCGTACGGTTCTTGCTCGCCTCGACCCTGCCCTCGTATTCCGCGAACGCCTCGCGTGCCGCGGCGCTGTCGAGCACGGCATGTCTCACGTCGCGCAACTCGGCCGCCGTGACCGTCGGATCGTTTCGCAGGATCGATGCTCGGACGTCGCGCAGCGCGGCGACGTCCAGTCCCAGTTCGCCTGCCTTCTCCACCCAATCCGGCCGATTCACCAGTTTCGCCAGACCCTCGTCCAGCGTCGTGCCAGCGGCGGCATCGCCCAGCTGCGCGTTCCGGATCATCGCGTTGAGCACGGCCGACATCAACTCACGGGGATTGCCGTCGCGGCGAAGTTCCGCCAAGGACACCGAACGCTCGACCATGCCGCCCCACAGCTTGTTCTCCGGTGCGTAGAAAGCGGCGTCGATTTCCTCCGGCGTGGCCTCGGGATGCAGGGCGCTCAACAGCTTTCGTAGCCGGTCCAGCACTGCGACAGTCACCTCCCTGGTCTCCGGCCGCTGGTACAGCCGGCGCCCCAGTTCGACCTCGTCCCGCATGCGCAATGGTCGCCATCCGGGACGTTCCGCGGTTTCGGGTGGGGTAGCGGGTTCGTTCGTTGTCGGATCGTCCCGCGTCCCACCGCGGGCGAATCCACCGCCGTCCGCGTGGGGTTCCACCAGCCTATTTATTCGCTTGTGCTTGGAGACCGGGCCGCCACGGTCCCATGGCTTGCCCCGGTCGTCGAAGGGATCGACGAGGTCGGGGACGCCGCCGATCAGGCCGACGCGCCGGGCAGCGGCAGGTCTGCGCATCGGGGCGTCGGTACCATCGGCCGCCGCGGGTACCCGCCCCGCATCCGCTTCACCGTCAACCGTTGCGGATCGTTGCCGGTCATCGGAATCGGTGACACCTTCGGTGGCCACCGTCGTCCCCTTATTCTCGGCCGTCGCCCGGAGGTACAGCTGATCCGCGAACTGGGGCCGCGGCCGTTGCACCGCGTGGGCTTGCTCGAATGCGTAGGCGTAGCCGATCAGCGTGGGTTCGCTCCATGCCGCGGCCCGGAAGGTTATGTTGACATGCTCGCCCGCTGGATGGTCGTGGTCGGCCGGGGTGCGGCCTGCTGGGACGATGATGGCTGGGTATCCGGCCTTGTCGCCCATGATCGTTCCGTACTCGTAGACGGATACCAGTGCGGTGAGTTTGTGCTCGGCCATCACCGCGTCGATCCGGGTTTTGCTTTCGGCGAGGTCCAACTGGAGGTCTGCGTGGTATTTCGCCGTGTCGATGCTGCCCGGGTCGAGGTCTATCGCCTGCGCGGCGAGGGCGAGGTCTTGGCCGTACTTCAGCGCTTTGTCGGCGTGGGCGTTGTTGTAGGCGATGATGTCGGCCAGGTTCTTCATCGGGGCGTTTGCGGGCAGCCGCGAAAGGTATGCGTTCAGGTCGCGCTTGAATTCGTAGGTGAAAACACTCGACCAGGGCGGGTCGTTGTCTTGGAAGCTGTGTGAGGTGTCGAGATCGACGGTGACCAGGGTGGCGCCCTGGGCCTTCAGCGTATCCAGCGCCGCATCCCACAAGGGGCGCTTTATGGAACCCTCCGATTCGATCCCTACCGTCATCACGCCGATCCGGGCACCGTGGAGGGCTTCCGGATCCAGATCCGCGGTGAAATCGTGGCCCACCAAGGGATTGCTCGCGGTCGCAGGGTCTTGTGGATCGACGCCGACGAGCGCCGTCAACAACATCGCGGCTCCGGTGACGTCCGGACTGATCGCCCCTGGGGTGTCCCGGGTAGCGGCCGTGGGTACGACGCCCGTGCGAGGCACAGCACTAACAGTGGGTTTGAGCCCGACAATCGAGTTCCAGTTGCACGGAGTCGTTATCGACCCGGATGTTTGGGTGCCTACGGCGAGCGGTGCAATCCCGGCCGCGACACCGACGGCAGGTCCTGAGCTCGAACCCCCCGGTACTAGCGAGGCGTCGATCGGATTGAGGGTCTGGCCGCCGTAGGAGCTGTACCCGTAAGGAAACGTGCTGCTCAGGTAGGTCCCGAGCTCGGTGAGATTGCCGTGGCCGAGGATAACCGCGCCCGCCGCACGCAATTGCGTCACCAGAGCGGCATCCGCGGCGGGGTAGGAGTCGGCCAGAGCCACCGAGCCTGCGGTGGTCGGCATGCCCGCGATGTCGATGTTGCCCTTGATCAGGACCGGTACCCCCAACAGTGGGCCGTGCGCGGCGCCGGTCCGCCGGAGTTCGTCTGCGCGGGCAGCCTCCTCGAGTGCTCGGGGGTTGATGCCGATCACCGCATTCAATGTCGAAAGCGCCTTTATGCGTTCCAGACACAGCTGGGTCAATTGCACGCTGGTGATCTGCCCACTATCCAGCAGTTCGATCAATTGCAAGCTCGTCACCGATACGAGGTCCAGCGCTGGTAACACGTTCGGGCTGGAGTCGCCGGGCGATCGAGCGGGACCCGATGCGGTCTCGTGGGGACCGGAATCGGTCTTTTCCCGACCGGGCCTTCTGAACGCGTGCCCACCTGGGCCCACGTGCGGGCCTGACGTGCCCTCTGGATCGCTGCCCTCGACGCCTTCGTCGTTTCGCAGCGTGATCGCGGTGACCAAGGTGCCGTGCTGGAGGTGGAAGCGGCCCGAGAGTGCGGTCAGCGATGGGTCGGACGCCGCGTCGGTTGTCACCCGCGCTTCGAACGTCCCAGCCGGAGCGTCGGCGGTATCGGGATGAAGGGTGATTTCCACCTGGTTGTGCTCGAGCTGCTGCCCGGTCAGCCGGTGGTACAGGTCGATGACGTTGTCCTCGGCCGAGACCACGACCGAATCCCGGTGGAGTTCAGCCGTCGCGTGGTCTTTGGCGTCCAGGCTGATCGCTCGGTACGTTCCTGCGGGACCGAGCGCCACGGCGGCATACTTCTGCGTGCGTGCGGTGGCACCGGTGAGATCTCCTGGCCAGAGCGCTGAACCATCGTCTCCCGTCCGAATCGGCTCGTCGCCGTAGCCGAGCGCCTGGAGTGCCTGCTGGGCATTCAGCCATACGCTCAACACGGAGCTGCGCTCGTTGCCGAACGTTTCCACCGCATGGATGTCGTCCGGCAGTACGTGTCGGATCAAAGCCCCGTCGGTCGCTGTTTCGACGGACGCTGGGATTGCGTCGTCCCCCCTTACCCCCTCGGGCGATTCGACGTGCTGTGGCGGCGCTTCCCGCTTCGGGGTCGCCACCGCGTGGTCATCACCGTCGAGTAGTCCGAGGCGCAGTGCTTTCATGAAGCTCGGAATCTTCCCGCGGACTCCGAGTTTCTCGCCCAGACTTACCCGGCGCTCGCTGATGCGGCGTACCGTCATCTGCTGCCTTTCGGCGATCTGCTCATCCGTCAACCCCCCCGCTGTCAGGCGGAGCAATTCCATGTCCTTGGCGTTGAGACCGAAGAGATCCGGTGTCGCGGAGGCGGTGACGACGCTGCTGAGCAGTCCGCGACGGCGTGCCTCTACCACCGTCGGAATCGACTTGCTCACACCCAGTCTCGTGGCGGCTGTTATTCGGTGGTAGGTGACCATCCGTGGTTCCATGCCGAGTGCGGTCGCGATCTCGCTGAGCGACAGACCTTGATAAAGCAGCGTGAGCACGGTGATCTCCGAGCCGGTGAGGCCACCGCGACCGGGCAGCATCCGAATCTCCGGGGCTGAAGTGCTCGTGTCGGTCGCCTCGTCCTCACGCGATTCCGGGGACGTGAGCGAAGGCGAGTCCACCCCGGGCCGGGGATGCAGTTTGGTCCGGATTCGTGACTGCAGAACCCGTACAGTCGAGGCGGCGATATGCAAACTCTCTGCGATCTCAGCGACTGTCCGGCCCGCCGCCTGCAGTCGGTTCACCTCGAGTTCTCGATCGGTCAGGGCTCGACGAGGCGTCGGCTCGACCGGCAATGTCGCGCGCACGCCCTGTCCGGCGGCGATGGCGATACCCAACGCGCGAGCCGCGTCCCACAGGACCGGAGACTCGTTCGCGGGATCACCGGGCAGACGCAGCTGTGTGGCCGTCGTTGTCCGCTGCGCGGTCTGGAACCGGCGCAGCGGGGCTCGGTGATATGCGGGGAGTGCACTCAATTCCCGTCGCATGTCCGCGGTGGTCGCCTCGTTCCACGCCGCGATCAACGGGTCGGACTCCGAGAGACTCGCGCCGAGCACCAGAAAACGCCGGACACTCCACCACATTTCGGCGATCCGGCGATGCTCAGCAATGACGTTACGGGCAACGAGGACGACCCATTCCTCGAGACTCCGATCACCGATCTGGCCGAGATGGGCGACCACATTGCCGGCAACCTCTTCGAGAATCTCAGGCGCATGTCGGCTCCCGAGTGCACTGCCGGCCAGCTGAACGACGCGGTCGCCGAACACTTCCTGAATGCGGTGGGTGGCCTGCTCGGCGTGGCCGTTGGCGACATCCTGCGCGATGAGTTCCTGGAGTTGATGGGACGGCGCCGTGTGCGCGTTGGATTCAGGCGCAGGACTTGTGGCACCGTTTTCAGACGCCAGGATTCGATCAACCGAGTCGTCGCCGGCCTGCCCGACGCTTCCGGTCGAGCGAGATGCCGACTCGTGTGTCCCGGGACCGGCGGTCTCGGCGCTTTCACTCGAAGTGGGTCGGGATCCACGTCCACCGACCGCCCATCCCTCCGGATGTGGGCCCATCGCGTGGACAAGGCCGGGATCGAACCTCTGCCCACGCGGTGGCGGCACCGTGCCGATGTCCCAGGCTTTCCGCTCGGCAATATCCAGCGCCGACCCGGCGGCACCTGAGCGACTTTCTCGCGCCGCACTGGGTGATCGGAGCGAATCAGGCGTCGCAACCGGAAGGTCGGTCATCACCGGGTGGTGGTCGGCCGTCTCGACCGCGGCCGCCCGTGCGGCGGTCGGCCACTGCGTCGCTACGCGGTCTATTGCGGTCCGGACCAGTTCCTCGTCAGCCGCGGTCCGTGGGTCACGCACGACGACGACGGTGATGTCGTCGACTTCTCCTTCGGCGTCCGCCCGGTCGACCACCTCGGACGCGATCGCGCCGGGGTTACCGGCGTGACGGCTGACGGCGTCGCCGAGCGTCTGGAGGCCCGGCATCGTCTTCACCGCGCCGTCAGTGACTGTCACCGCGACACCGCCGCGCGGCACGGTTATCGTGCCGTCCTCGGCGACCACGGGCGCGTCGATGTCCTCCGACACCAGAACGGTCGTGATGTATTCCCCCGGCGCGGCGTGTTCGTTGAGCCCCGCCGGGATGCGGCCCTCCCGTCCGAGCGCGTATTCGATTGCGTGCCGGTAACCCTCCAGCCACGGGTTCCGCTCGAGCGCCACGCGCTCGGTTATTCCCCTCTCCGTCGCGAACATCCGGATGGACGAGTGGTCCTCGGTCAACCACATCGCATGCCGACCGTCCGTGGACGCCCAGCCCACTCGACTGTCCCCGACCCACCCAATGGTGAACCGATCCGATTCCACGATCACGACCGCGACCGTGCACTGGGGCTTGTCCGGGTGGTCGGCGTACTCCGGCTGTCGGCCGAAAGCCTGCATCTTCGACTGGACATGATGCAGCGCTTCCTGCAACAGCGCCTCCCGGGTGAGTCTGCGCCCGAACCGCGCCCGTGACCAATGCTCTTCCAGATACGCCCCGAGCTCGGTCGCCGCCTCCTGCGCCGCGCGGTGGCCATCCGGCGCTCCGCTCACCCCGTCGAACACCGCGGCAACCACAACCCGCTTCCCGCGGCGGGTGAACTCGGTGACCATCATCGCGTCCTCGTTGCGGTCGTGGGAAGCGCCCCTCTTGCTGACCCCCGCAGCGGACCGGGTTTGCCCGGCCAATCGCTCGGCACGCTCGGGTTCGTCGAGTTCCTCGACCGGTCGGCCATTCTGGTCGCGCAGCCCGTGTTTCGGTCCGAAGGCAGAGTCGCCGCCATTGGTCGATCGCGTCTCCGGGGCCACGTTCCGGGACGCCGATTCCGGGCGGCGAGCCGGATACCGCGCCAGCGCGATGGTGATGTTGCCGAATTCTGTGTTGGCCCGGGCGTGGTCGACCGATGCCCGCGCCGCGCCTGCCCGATCACCAGCACGCTGCCGGACGATCGCGCCGATCGCGTCCGGCAGTGTGCCGGCCAGCCCTTCCGTACCGGCAACCACCGTGCCGTGCTCGGGGATCCGGTGGTTGCGAACAGTGACAGCGCCGTCGCCGTGCCGTCGCCCGGCCCCGCGGACGGCCGGTTCGGCGACCGCCGAACGCACCGGGGTCAGTGGGCGTGAATGGGAGTCGGGTTCGGCGGGAACGAACAACACCTGGCTGTCGCCGATCGCGCCGGTGGTGATCCGGTCTTCTTCGACTAGAGCGAGGGCAAGCGAGCATTCCAGCCCGGATTCCGCAACGACCACCGACCGCTGCGCCGCGTCGATCGCGCCGGCCACCGCCTTCTCCGGATCGAAGCGACGCCGCCGAATTGCGCGCTCCAGGTGAGTCATCGCCTCATCTCGCGCCGCCGCAGCGCTGTCGGTCGAGCCGCCCGCCACGTTGAGCACCAGCACAACCTCGACCGGTTTTCCGTTGCGTCGCTGCAACACCGTGGCCGCCATAGCGGCCTCGCTCTCGGCCGGTGCACCTCCGTTGTCCGGTGGTAGCGCGCCGGCGTCGGCTGGGCGTAGGGCGCGCCCGCGTGCGGGGTCGGGGTCGGTGTGGGGGTTGCCAACTTGCAGTTGGTGTTGTCGTGATTCCAGGGTGCTGGTGCCAGTGAGGCGGGTCAGTTGCAGCGCGTGTGTGGTCTCCGGTGTGAAGGGTGGGTTGTCGGGGTCGTAGACGGTTTCGGGTTGTCGTGCGTGGCGGTCGTGGATCCAGATGTGTTCGCCGTCGTTGTGCCACAGCGTGAGGTGTCCGATCGGTTCGCCGACTGGGCGGGCGTTGACGAGCATTCCGGCGCCGGCTCCCAGCTCGGTGAGCAATTGGGCTATTTCGGTGAATCCGCCGTCGAACCGTTGGTGGTGGGCTCCGGCCAGCCAGGCTACTGCTGTTGGGGGCACGGGTCCTGTCACGCCGACTGGTTGTTGGACGTCGAATCCCAGGTCGCGGGCGTCGGCGAAGGCACCTACCGCGCAGACGGGGTGCACAGCGCCCTCCGAGGAGTGAGGGACATCGGCGGCGTGTGGGTTGGCCGGTGGTTGTGGCGAGCGTCCCTTGACGACGTTCTTCTCATCGGGTCGGCCGAATGCCGTGCGCAGCCTGTCGCGGGCTTCGTCGAGCAACTGTCCAGCGTAGTCGGTTGTGATCCCCAGTGAAGTGGCCACGTCATCGAGCGACTGGTCCTCCATCAGATGGAGCACTATCTGCTTCGTGAGGTTGGGCTGGGTGAGATCCGACAACGCACTGTCCAGTGTGTCCTCGAATTCCACGTCATAGGCTGCAGAAGAGGGCCCGTCCTCGTTCGTGAAAACCGAATGCGCCCTGACATCGTGTCGGCTTGTTCCGGATTCATCACCAATCGGTTCGTCCAACGACCGCACCCGCCGCGCGAGCAAGGTCCTCGCCTCGGTAACTTGGGCTGCGGTCAGGTTCGTGGCCTGCTCAATCTCGTAATTGTCGGGTTCCCGGCCGGTCTCATCGACATGCCGGTTTATATACGCGGACACCGCGCGGAGCATCTCGGCAGTTTGTTTGTCATGATCCGGATCTCTGGACTCGGCGTACGCTCTGCGCATGGAGAAAAGCGCATCCGCCAATGACAGAGCGCGCATGTTCGTACCGGGAGTGGCGTTGCGGATAGCAGAGAGAATCATCTCGTTGCCGCGTTGCACGAGATCTTCGTGCTCCCCGGCATTCCGCCATCGCCGGGCGGCGATTTCAGCGATCCAAGCATATTTTTCGAATAGCTGATCGCGAGCTGCCGCTTCCTCCTGTGATCCGACCGGGGCTTCGATGTGCTTCCATATCAGGTCGTCGTCGGTGGTGTGGCCGACAATATCGCGACGCTGATAATAACGCAGCACGGCTGCTCTCATGCTGTCTCGAGGTATACCCAGATTGTCGCGGATTCTACGCAAGTAGGTAAGGAGCGGTCTGTGTCCATCTGCACGCAGGTAATATGCGAGCTTAGCTACTCCAACTTGTGCATCGAATTCGGCTGTAGTCATTCGACGGTACAGCCGCTGTGCTTTGAGCCAATCGTTCACAGAATCGTAGGCCGCCGGATCCGGGTCTGTTTCGCCTGCTGGATCCATCCGGTATTCGTATCCCCACGCTTCGGCAAGCTCGTTCCAAGGTCCCGCACGGTGTAAAACGTGATCGTAGACCTTCAATATCTGAAGCTCTCGACTCCTTCCTATTTGGTTCTCATAGTCGCTCAGCGCGTAGGCTCGGATCGCAAATATCGACGCGGTCTCCGCCTGGGACAAGTGATTGACCGCGCGGAAGTGGAGGCTGTACTCTCCGAATGATCCGGCGACGGATGGGTTCGGGTATCTGAGAGTCGTCCTCGCCAGATGGGCATAGCATTCGGCAATTTCGTCTTCGATGACTCCGTAAGGCGGAGGTATTGTGGCGAGCAGCTTTTTTGCGATATTTCCAGACGGACGGTCTCGGCCCTTCTCGATATCATCGTAGTAAGAAGATGAAATTCCGGCCGATTGTGCGACTTCCGCCTTGGTGTATGTCTCGAATCCAAGGAAATCGCGGGCGGACTCGAAGAAATCCTTGATACGTTCACTATGGTATCTACGGCAGAACGCCAAGTATTCGCCGATATGCGCATAGCCTTCCGGGTAAGCCGGTTCACCATCTGCTGTCAGCAAAGCGGGATACATTTGTGCCACTTGCATGTAGGTCTCGCGCGCGCCGGGTACTCGGCGCAGGAGGGCTCGGACATGAGTGATCTTGAGCTGCCGGCTTCCCTCTTCTGCTGCTTTCCAGGTCCACGCGGCGTCGATCAGTTCGTCCATCTCGTGGTGCGGCACGCCGAGATATCCGCGCACTCGGTGCGTCCACGTTGTGGAATCATCGCTGTCCGGGCGGGGGAACTGTCCACTCGGCGCCGAGGCGAGTGCTGTCTGGTCGAGCCCCGCGCGTGCCAGCCACCTGTTCACCTGTGACGGCAGCAGGTGGTGCATCTCCATGTACTGAGCCATGCTCTGTCGTGGTTGTCCGGACTTGTCCGCCAGTCGCCGCCGCACCCACCGGACGAACCGCTTTTCCTCACTGGATGTTGGAGGGCTGGACTTCGATGAGCCGAGTCGTGAGTTAGCGACCTGGCCCGAATTGTGTTCGTTGGGCGCAACTCGACCGGCGTCATCGTGCGATGGATGCGGTCGTTGTGAGGTATGGCTTACCGGTTCTTCTCGGGTGGAAGCGGGATCAGCCTCCGCAGTGGAGGTCGCAAGGTCGACATCCAAGTCGATGCTGTTGTTCCGTGCCGCCTCTACCAGGTCGGACTCCGGACCTACGCCGAGCTTTCCGCGGATTCTCCGCACATAGGTCAGTACAGTGCCCTTGGCTATTCCGAGTTCCGTTGCGATCTCGCCGTATCCCGCGCCCATCGCAATCCGCCTGAGCACATCGACTTCACGCTCGGACAATTCGGGCGGGCTCGGCTCTTCCGGGTCGGCGATGTCCATGCCGCGACGCCGGGCGGCTTCCATCAATGCTTCCCGAGTCGAGGCTCCGAGCTTCCTGTGCACCTTCTGTCGGTAGGCTCCGACGGCTCCGGGCGATAACCCTAGATGCTCGGCAACAGACGCATTCGTCATACCTCTGGCCAGTAATTCGAGGACCGCTGCTTCGCGCTCGGATAAAGTTGTTTCGACGCCGCTCGGATCACCCCACCGCGACCACTCGGAGCCATCGACGTCGAGGATTCCTTCCCGGAACGCGACCGAAACAATTCCGGCTCGATCGCGAATTCCGAAAGCCCGGCCGACTCGGTCCATGATTCCCTTCACGTTCCCGGGGGAGACCGTTCGGCTCGTCGACGCCGTCATCGTCTTCGCGATCGCCGCGCCGGTGAATCCTTTCGCCGTCAGGATCAGGACGGTCCTGTCGTCGGTCGATAGTGCGATGGGATCCTTCTGTGTAAAGGGAAAATCGAGAATGTTCAGAGACCCTCTGCGTGTGGCCTCCGCTACAGCCGCTGCTTTGTTTTCTGCCCTGAATTTCGTGACAATCCCATCGATCACCTCCATTGCGGTTCTCGGAGAACATCCGACCGTTTCCGCAATTTCTGTGGCCGTCAACCCCTGAGCCAACAGCTCGAAGAGTTGGGTCTCGTTCGGGGTCAGCTTGTCGTCTGTGTCCGGAACGCCACGCTCGGCGGCGATCGATCTGGCCAGTCGCCGTATCGCACCGGACACCAAGGTTCGTGTCGCGACATCCCCGAGCGGCTTCGTCGGCTCCGCAACCGCGTTCAGCACGTGTGCTGTCTCGGTTTCCGAGCGGCCTTGCTGATATCGAAGGACCACGGCTGCTTGCTGGACCGGCCGAAGTCTATGGAAATGAGCTGCGAAGTCCTCATTGGACGCTTGGAAAAGCGCTTCGACGACAGGGTCGGACTCCTCAACACCTTCGAGATCCGTGTATGCCGCGGTGACGGCCTGCTTCAATTGCCGCAGCACGCCGTCGATGCCGCCAGCGGGCATCCCCGGCTCGGCCTGGAGGGCTGGGCGGCCACCCGAGGACTGTTCACCGGACGGGGCGCGGGAATCTTGTGCCTGGTTGTCGGGAGGTGATGCGCCGGCGTCGGCTGGTCGCAGGGCGCGCCGACGTGTCTTGTCCGGGTCTACGTGGTCGGTCGCCTGCTCCGCTCGGTGCCGCCGTTTCGGGTCGTCCCACGGCACGCGGTCACCGGGGATCTCGTCGTTGTCGATATGTCCCAGGTGCTGGTTCGGCATGTATTCGGCCCGGTTCAGGCCGGCGGCGCGGTGGCGTTCGGGGGCGAGGGGGTTGTGTCCGGGGTGATGGAACGCCATGTCGGCGTGCGGCTCGGCGACTGTGATTCCTCCTGTCGGATGTGTGGTCCCACGCTGCGCGGTTGTCTCGGTGGTCGTATCGGTTGAAAGAGCCACCTCGGGTGCGGCCGAGCTGCTTTCCTGCGCCGATCGTGTCGTTTCACCGGCTGCGGGCTCGCTGTCCGCGTGTGGCTCGGTGCGCTTCCGCGCAGGCGGCGCGGCATCCGGCAGTGGTTGCCGAACAGCGATTCCGGTGAGGATTACGCCGCCGTCGACCAGGAATCGACCGTGGAATTCGGTCAGTGGCGGGCCGTCGAGGGTGGATCGGTCCTCGACGAGCAGCCGTGCGATGAAGGTGCCCTCATCGAGATCGAACGTGATCAGCGCGTCTTCGAAGTCCAGTGCGCGGTGGGTGAGCGGGTACCACGCCTTGTAGACGCTTTCCTTGGCGGAGAACAGCACTCGGTCCCAGTGAACGCCGCGGTGCGTCCCGATGCGGCCCAGCCAAGCTTGTTCCTCGGGCAGCGCGATGCGATTTCGCAGCACATCGGAGATCGGCTCGTTGTGCGCGGCATCGATGCCGATCGATCGATGGTGTCGAGATACCGCGGCCACGTAGTACCCGGTTTTCTGGGTGAGGGTGAAGCCCAGTGTGTGGCTGATACTTCCCACGATGCCGGGCTGCCACAGAGGCATTCCGCCGGGCACGTTCCCCCCCGCGCGCAGCACCGGTTCGACCGGCACGCCCAGGCGCGCCAATGCCCGGTGGGCGCACGTGCGTCCGTACACGATCTCGCGTTCGCGCACCCCCTCCGGATCCGACTGGATCGCCTCGATCAGCACCTGTTCCTGTGGCAGTAGCGCAGCGGTGGGGTCCTCGCCGATGATCTCGGCTGTGACAACCTCGGCGGGCAGCCCGAGATCCTCGACGATCGTCCGTCCCACTGGTGCGCGCACTTGGCCGGGTTCGACGGCATTCGTCCCGGCTGTTCGCGTGTCGAGTTCGTGATATGTGGTGGTCGCCTCGATCAGGTCGTGGAGTTGGGCCGCGCGCCGACGGTCGGCGCGCTGCTCGTCGGTCAGCTCCGACCGCGGCACGCCGGCCAGCGGTGCCAGCTTGGTCCGCAACTCGTTGAGTTCTTCCCGCAGCTCGACGATGCGCAGGGAGCCCGGTTGAAGCTCTGCTGGATTGATCGACAATTCCTCGGCAACGGAGTCGCGACGTCCCCGTATCTGCTGAACCAGATCCCGGTCGGGAGTGATCCTCGCCGCATCTCGCCCGTGGACTGGGGTCGTTTCGTTCGTTTCGGGACCGAGCTTCTCGGCTGCGCCCAACTGCTCCGCGTCATCAACTTCCCTTAGCGGCACTACGGACGACAAGCCCTCGCCGGACTTGTCGAAGAAGATGGCCTGTAAACCCGGCGATCCCGGCGATGCTGCCGGTGGCACGTGATTGGCATACAGGATGCCCTCGGCCGGATTGCGCAGCTCGATCCGGACTGGGCCGTCCTCGGCGACGCGGCGCACCAGTAAGTAGGCGCGGCCGTCCGGCTCGATGACAATCGCCGATACACCATCGCCGCGATCGTCGTCTCGACCATCTGGCGACTGCCTCGAGGCGCGCAACTCGGCGTCGATTTGCCCGACATCCGTGAAACGGCGCAGCTGCCCGCCGGTTGCGGCCGCCAGAACGTCGGCTGTCGTGTGCTCAGGACGGAGACGGGTTGGTATCGCGACATCGTCCCGGCCGGTGAGGTCGCGGAAGTCCTGCAAAAGTAGTGATACGTCCGGCTCGCCCGATGCTCGCCGCTGTGCCCATCGTGCCAAGAACTCCGCCGGCGACGATCCGTCACGTGTCACCGTCAGCCAATGCAGCACTCGTGCCGGATCGGTCAACGGCAAGGACGATACGACCGCACCGGTCCTGGCTCCTTCGGCCACACCCTCGACCGAATCGAACATATCCAGGAGCGGGTGTACGAACGACAGCAGTGCGTAATGAGGTAGCAGGGCAAGCCAGTCGGTGAATTGGACCTCGGCCGGTAACAGATCGAATCCACGGTAAAGCTCGTAGGCCGCCCGCAGCATCGCCGGTGCGAGGTCATGGAGCGTCCAGTTACCCTCGTCCGCCACGACATGAATGAACTCGTGGTGCGTCAACTGGTAGATCATGTCCTCGGCCGACTCCGCCCAACGGTGGTCGGCAACTTGATCCGCCCACGACTGGGCGAATTCCGGATCGGTGAAGATTCTTCTGTTGAGCCTGATCGACGCGTAGTAGTCCCTGGTGTCAGGAGTGGTGGTGCCGAAACTTCGGGTCACGCCGAAGCCCTCGGTTTCTTCGTCGAACCTGAAATCGCGCAGTGCGAATCGGCCGCCGTATTCCGCGATCAGGTGTCGCAGCGCACGGTCGACGGATTCGACGGCTTGCACCGTGACGACCGGATCTTCCCACTCGGAGAAACGGATATGGTGGTCGTCGTACAGTTTCCGAACGATGCGGGCCTTCGCTTCGAGATCGCTCCGAGGCGGCGGCGCGACGCTGTCGCCGCGCGGTTCCGACCGCGGCTCGTCGAACCGAGCCCAGACCTCACCCCACTGCTCGACACCCGACACGGTGGCCGAGTCGAGCAGTTCCCGCACCTCGGTTCCGACCTCGGTATGGCTGAACAGCGGCGCATGCCACGTGAACAGCTCGATGTCGGGAGATCGCTCGGGACGGTATTGGTCCACGTCGAATGACACGTACAGCGACCGAGCATCGGCCTGCGTGGACATCCGCAGTGTGAGCCGAGCCTTCATGTCCTGCACGGCGGTCTGTTCCTCATACCACTCGACGCCGGACCGTTGCAGCGAGCGGGTATACCGCTCCATGTACGTCATCGCGTTGCGCCCCGCAACGCGCACCAGCTCGGAGGCGGCTTCGATCTGACTCCGATCTCGCCAGCCACGCTCGTGCATCAGGTCGCCCACGGCCGTCGCGACCGCCTCCAAGTCCTCCTCGGTCCGCAGACCATCGGGTGCGTAGAGCGGGAAGAATTCCAGGGTGAGATCCGGGTTCAGATCTCCCCGATCCGTCGGCAGATCTCGTACCGCGGCAACGGCGGCCTCGTAGGGATCGAGATAGTTCCGGCCGGAATAGCGGAACCCATCGTTCGAATCCGGAGACACGGCACCGTCACCCTGCTCGTGCTGTCGCCCTCCTCCGGAGACCCAACCACCCCCATCTATGTGGGTCTCGCTGAGCTCGTGCAGCCGTCTGCGCACTTGGCGCGGTTTTCCGAGATTCGAGAGGCCACCCTCGGAGACGGCACCGGCGCCGTCGATGTCGTTCCAGGGGGGGACGCTTGCGTGCCCGATCATGCCTACGTGCCTAGTGACATGCCGTGGTTCGGAGCCGTCGCGCTTGTTGGTGGAGCCCTCCGGTTCGACATCGGTCGGCGGTCTACGGCTCTTGTGGTCTTCACCGGAAGCGTTGCGCGCCTCGAGATGGTCGTGGTCGCCGATGATCCGTCTTTGCTTGGCTACCGCCACGATCTCCGCTCGATCACCGCTGAGGCCGAGCTTGACGCGAATACGTTCGAAGCTGTAATTCACCTTGCTCCGAGGGACACCGGCGGCCTCGGCGATCTCTCCGACGGACAGGCCTGCCGCGGTCAGCTCGAGCACTTCGACGTCGAGATCGGACAGGCCATGCCCTCGGGGAGGCGTCGCCGGAGGCGGGGTCGACCATCGGTTCCGACTTTTAACCGTCGTTCCCAACCCGGGAGTGATGGCTACATACCCCTCCACGCTCAACTGACGATAAGCCTTCTCCACGGGGCCTCTCGACATATACATAGCGGCGCCGAGTTGCTCTGCCCGAGGCAGAATCCGACCGGCCAAACGATCCGAGAGCACCGCTCGGCGCAACGCGGACAAGACCATCACTTTCAAGTTCCCCCCGGCTGCCTGCAACAACTCGCTCATCGGCGCCTCCTCCGTGAAGATCCCCAGCATCTCTTCGGGAGTAATCGGCGAAGCGACCTCCGATGGCGGCGTACCAGGCCATTGATCGCGGCTCGCTACCTTCGTTCCGACCCCTCCACGGTGGACCACCACATAACCCTCGCGGGAGAGCTGCCGATACGCGCTATCGACAACGTCTCTGGACGAGAGGCCCAAGTGCTTGGCCAATGCGTCATCGACAGGCAGCAAACGGCCTGCGGCCAACCGACCCGACAGGATCGCCGCCCGTAACGTTTGGGTCAGCGCGGTCTGCCAACTGATCCGGTCGGCAAGCTCCACCAGGGTCGCGTTCGGCGCTGCTGCGTCGAGACTGTCCAGCAACTCTGCCGGGCTCACCGGGAGCACCGCGGCGAGAGCGTGGACGGCGCGGCGCCGTAGCGACTTGGCAGCATCAGCCGTACGGTTGGCGCTGATCGCGGCCGTGGCGTCGGCAACCGTCAGATCCTGCAGAAAACGGAGTTCGAGGTACTGCTCGTAGTCGGGGTTGCCGAGTTGTCGGATGGTCCGTCGCAGCCGTTTGAGCTGGCGCTCGTCCCCATTGGCGGCTGCGTCCAGAGCCGCCTTGGCCGCTGCTTCGACCGCCAGCAATGCCTCGCCGGCGCCGGGGTCGGTGCTGGTGTCCCGAGCGTCCTTCGGATGTGGTTCGTTCCACAATCGGTCATCGCCGTTGCCATGGTGGTGGAATTCGAGAAGGTGTTGGTTGAGGTTTCGTTGTTTGTTCGCTCCGATGCCGTGTGGGCGGTGTGGGAAGTGGGCGTCGATAGGGTTGGGGTCGACATGGTGGAAGAGTTCTACCCCCGGGGGTAGCGGATTGGGTGGGAGTCCGCCCGGGGTGGTTGACGGTTCAGCCACCTGGCTGGGCGGACGCACCTGCGGCTGTGCCGCCTGCTGCGGCGGCAACTCTGCGGGGGCATCCTCCCGAGGAGATCCGGGAGCGCGCGTAACGTCGAATGGCGGAACCATGGTGCCGTCCGGTGCCACTTCGATCCGAATACATACATGCCCCTCATCACTCGTGAGCATGATGTCTCGGCCGCCCCAGACATCCCCTGTGAAACCTTGTTCGTGCAGATAGTTCGACAGCAACCGATGTGCGTGTCCGGCCGCCGCGCTGCACCCGATCAGCAGCAACTGACTTCCCGGGTGTTGGGCGGAAGCGGTTTGGAAGTAACCACTCGACCACACAATACGGCCGAATACGATTCCGTCGACGAGGACTCCCCGACGCTGCCCGGTCTGCCGATCTTCGATATTGATCAGATAGCCGTTTTCTTCTGCGTGCGCGAACAAGACGATCGGCTCAGAATTCGTATCCGCATCGAAGTACGGCGCTTTCTCGGGCTGCGGGTCCTCAGCCCACTGCGATGTCGGAGCTATATCCGGCATTCTTGTTGCCACATCCGACACCGGCCAGACGGGTATAAATTCTCGGTTTCCGGGCCTGTTGTCCGTCAGGCCCCACGCTCGGATCTCATCGGCATTTTGCTCGTCCCCTGGAAATCCTGCGCCAGAAATCTTCCCGTCGGACGAAGACACGGGAATGATCCAAATATCGTCGAACTCGAATTCGATGTAGCCACCAGTATCGTCCCAACCGTAAAAAGGAGCCTGCGGCGACGAGCCGGAGTCGACCACACCGGTGTCGGACAGCGTTGGTTCGTCTGGCTCGGACGCGGCATCGTCCGGTGCTTCGGTAGCTTCCGCTCGCCCGCGGCGGCGCTCGCTGCCGGCACGCATCTCATTCTCGAGCCGAGTGACGGCGTGGTCGGCGAGCAGGAAGTTCTCGATCGCATCGACGAGTCGCTGGAGGTCCGGGTTGCTCGTCGCATCGGCGAGCGCGCGTAGCTCTATCAGTGAATTGTCGGCGGATGCGTGGGCTGTCGGGCCAGGTTCCGATAGTCCTAGTAGGTTCGCCAATTTGCGATCCAACTCCTCGCCTGAATCTGCGAGCTGCTGCTGTGTCACCGGATCGGCCTGCGCCGCATTCGCGGCTTCGATGTCCCGAAGCACGGCAAGCCGCAGTGCGACCCAGTCGATGACAAGATCCATCTCCTGGGCTGTAGCTACCGCCGCCCAGCCTGTCTCGCTCAGCCCCCGAATCCACCCCTGAGCGATGGTCACCGCCTGTCGCACCCACCCGGCTCGCACCAGATCCGTGAGCACGCCGCCCAATGCCTCGGCGAGTTCGGCCCGTGTCGATTCCAAACGAATGCGCAGTTCTTGCAGGCGAGCTCCCGGATCATCGGCCGCGCTGTCCACAGGCGCATCGCTGCCGGTGAAAATAGCTCCCGACCTGGCCAGCCACGGATCCACAGCCCTGGTGTGGAATTCGTCGATCGCGGCGGATACCCGATCGGCGTCCTCGCCGAGGACGACATCCGTGTATTCGGCCGTGATTACGTCATCTTCGCGCGTGAGTACGAGGGTGATCCGGCCCTGCTTACCGAGAACCGGGTTGATCGAAAATACGATCGACAGCGAATCATCCGCCGGGACAACGGCCGTGACGTACATCCAAAACTGAGCGGTGGCCCCCGGGAACATAGCGCGAGCATCGGGAACTGCTGGGTGGGGGCTTTCGCCGCGCTGGTCGATCAGTTGACCGGCGGTCGGCACGCCGACCGGAATCTGCTTTCGCCACAGGTCACCGAGGATGGTGTCGTCGAATTCCACCGGTACACCGCGCTCGGCCATTTCGAACAGGCCTTGGGCGACGTACTTCAAGTCGGCCGATGCCTTCGGGAGCATATTACTGCCGAAGATAATGTATACCTGCCGACCGCCGTCGATGAACCAGTGCCCGAATGAATATACATGTATGTCGGGCTCGGGAAATGAACTGTATAGCAAGGCATGCGTTCCAGCCGGGGTCGGCATCGAGCGGTCGCCATTGGCGGTCAGGAAGAATACATCACCTTCCGGGCCGGTGGTATAGGGCGCGTCTTCGTCGTGAATCCCGCCCCCGACAGCGGTATACACATTTGTGTAGTCCAGCGATGCGGCGACTTCCGGCGTGTACATGTACTTGTCCGACGGCAGTGACACGGCATCGTATTTCGTGCGGACCCCAGTTTCTCGGCCGGTTGTGTTTGCGGCGGCATCGGCCGTGCCGGCCTCCGGTTCCGAGGTCGCATCGCCCAGTCGGCGAGTTCGTTGCGGATCACCGCCGCCATCGGCCCTGTCGCCGCTCTCGGAACCACGCGCTCCACTGCTGTCCTGTGTGCCGTCCGGATCGACGACGGCGCCTTCACCTTCGGACTCGGCTTTCCCTGTAGGCGTGCCGGTCGATGTCTGCGCCGAGATCGCAGCGGTCTCGCGCGCGGTGCGTGTGCGGCGGTTCCATGGGGTGGTGCGCGCGGTCGGGCTGTGCTGCGGCGTCGGCTCGGCGGGCTCGGTCCGCGCGATCTCCGGCACCGCATCGGTGTCGGGTGAGTCGCTAGGCGCAGGTCGGTGATCGCTAGCAGCGGCGGTACCGGGAGCCCACGGGTTCGTGGTGGATGTCGGCGTGTGTGTGGCGCCGGTGCTCTGCGACCGAGTGCCATTGTCCTGTCGATCGGGAGTGCCGGCGGTCCCCGATGCGTTGCTTGCCGGCTCCGGTTCGTGGTCTCGCGGACTCGGCGCCCCGTCTGCGGTGTTCGTTTGCGCGGCTCGATTCCAAGGGTTCGTTGCCGGAGCTGCAGCGGCCTGGGCGCTGGGATCGAGTGCGGTGGTCGCTGCGCCGCCGTCGTTGGTGCTCGTCTGCTGGGTTTGTACCTGGTCCGAGCCGCGCGTCGTCGCCGCGGTGGGATGACTGCCCCATGGTGTGCTCGAGCGGGATGTCGGTTGGGGTGTGGTGGCGTTGCCGTCGGTCGAATCGTAATCCGGTACGGCCCCGTGGACGGGCGTCGATGTAGTAGCTGAACCAGCTTCGGCGGCACCCCGAGGGCGATCAGGGCTGTCCGACGGTCGACCGTTGTTCGGCTGTCGCGGGTTGCTCGAGTAATCGGAGGCCATCGACCATGGGATGCCGTGGGCAGCAAGCGCTGCCTGTAATGCCCTGTCCGGCGGATCTCGATGGAAGACGACGTGTGCGATATCGGCGACCGGGACACCACCGTGAATTTGGGCCTCGATATAGCTGTTACGGAGAAACCTCTCCCCGCCATAATCGCGGCCGATGCCTTCGAGCCCGAAGTAGGCGAGTTCGCGATGGTTGCTCGGGGTGGCCGCGAAAGACTCGGGCTGCGGGTCGGTGATGCTGCTCGGGATCGCCTTCACGCCCCATGGGTCACCGACGCTCGCCGTTGTACGCTGTAACACAGTCGATTTGAGTATGACGTCCACGTCGCCGTGGTCTTTGGCGATATCGCCTTCGTGAGCCCACGATCCCTGGGTCGTACGAACACGGGCATATACCGGCCGTAGTGTCGCCGCCAGGTCGTGTGCGTATCCGAACAGCTTCTGTTCGATCTCCGCCCTACGCGCCAACTGCGCTCGCCCCAGAAGGCTTTTAGCCGCGGTCTCGAAAATGGTTTTGAATCTGCCGCTCTCGAGAATGCGCACCAGAGTGATGGCCCTGGTGCGAATAACGATCTCCCCGCTGAATGCCTGCCTCAGCTCCTCGGTCATCGACACACGCAGCTGCTCCGGTGTCATTCCCAGCTCCGCCGCCAACGCCGCGGCCCTGCGTTCATTGCCGACGTAACGTTCGAGGTAAGCACGCTCCCCGTCATCCGGGATGCGCCGTTCAGCCTCTGCCCGGAGTTCGGGCGCATGCGGGTCATCGGCCTGCTCCGCGTCGAGTATCCGATGGAACAGCTCCACCGCCTCATCGCTCGGCCTGCGGAAATCCGGAACCTGGCCGGCAGCGGCAGGCGACGTCCGGCCCTGTGCCGCAGGGGTGACTGCGTGGTCGGGCGTGTGCCGCTGATTGGGCGATGACGTCAGCGTTGCTTCCGCTGACTGCGTGGCCGACGGGGCAGCGTGGTCCGAGTTCTCCGGCGCGGCCTGCTCGCTGCCCGGTGTAGCCGTGCGAGGCGCAGCACCCGGCGTAGGCTCAGCTTTCTCGCCGGCCTTGTCCGGCCACAATGGTCGTCGCACAGGCGGATCGTCGCTTCCCGCGTGTGCGGAGCCTTCGGTCCCATGGCCGGAAGCGGTGGGTGACGGTTCGCCCGCATCGGGCGGGGTAGGTGGTACGGCTTGCCCGTAGGGTCGGCCCAGCCGATCGTTCTCGTCGTGATGGAAGACGCGGGGGTCGGGTCCGGCTCGGCGTCCGATGCGCTGGTTTCGGGCGGGGGTATCGAGGGCCGCGTGCGGGTCGACGTCGTCGTAGAAATGCGGTTGCTCGCGTGGAGATGGCGTCGCACCTCCTCCGACTTGCCGACCAGGCGTGGGAATGTCGCTGCCGTCGGGCTGGTCGGGTTCGGTCGCTTCCGTGACTGGTTTGGTGAACAGCACCCGGACGTGGGAATAGTCACCGAGAGAGCCGACCAGTCCTTCGAACGAGACATGGGTGAACCCGTAACGGACGGCGATCTTTCCGGTGAAGGTACCCCGGGCCGCGTCCTCCGGGGACGACCACAGATCCTGGATCAGCGCGTTGAACGTGTCGAGATTGTCGCGTTCCCCGAGACCGACTTCCCAGGCTCCCCGGATTCCTCGCACGTGATGGCCGATCTCGTCCATCATCTGGTCGAACATCACCGACCCGCTCGGCGTGCGTTCGGTTGCGTAGACGTTGGCTTCCAGTACTCCGTCACGATCGACCTCTCCCGCGATTCCCTCGGGAGGGTGGAATTCATCGATGGGCGTGTTCAAGCCGTATCTGTTGACGTACCTGTCCAGGGGGGCATGCCGGGCAGCCTGGCGCATCTGCTCGATGACCTGGTCATGGAAAGTGCCGGCACCTCCGCTCAGCAAAGCGAACTGCTGCTGATAGACCTCGATCTCCCGCTGTGTCAGGCCGTCGGCGTCGAACACGGCAGCACCGCGGCCGTCGAAGACCAACCGTTCGGAGATCTGGTCGAGCACTTGCCGTAGGTTCGAGTTCTCTCGGCGGCCCGATTCGCCATCGTCTTGATGCCGTGCGCCCGGGCCATCGGGCCGACCCAGCGGATCGTCTTCGTGGTGATGGAAGTCTTGGGAGGCGGAGTGTGCCGACCCGCGCTCTGGAGTGGGCGCAGCGTCGAGACGCGGCGGTGTCGCGGCGCGGTCGTCGTGGAAGACATCGGGTGCGTTCACCTGTGGCGGCACGAGGCGAGGCTCAGCTGCGCTGTCCTGCGCGGATGCGGAGGGCGTGGTGGGGTGGGGGACTTGCTGTGGCTGGTCATCCGCCCCGGCTGCTTGCCTGCGTTGCTCGAGGTCGGTGATTATGGCGTCGACGAATTCATCGAGCGGCAGCGTTCGATCGTCGCGTCCGGTCAGGTTCAGCTGACTCAGCCCGCTCCGGAAGTCCTGGTCCCAGAACGGGTAGATATTGAGTTCCACCACGGAGTCGCCGGAGCGGTACAAGGTCGGTTCGGCCAGGACATTGCGGAGCGACGCGTGCAGTCGCCCGCGGTTGATTCGCGCCCGATGACGCAACCCGCGGTCGATATCGTCCTGTGCGACATCAGCCGGGGCACCGAGATGGTTGTGCGGCGCGAGTGCTTTGGCGATCTTGGGGATGTCGCGGAACCGCACTGCGATAGCCAGCTCCCCAGGCACATTCAGGCGCACGTGACGTACCGGTGCGATGATCTCGGCCAGCCACTGCGGCAGCTCGTGAGCTTCCCGCAATTCGAAGGTCGAATCAGCCACTGTCACGCGGAGAAGGCGCTCGCCCGGGTTGCCGCTCTCCTCCAGTGCTACCCGAACGCTGCCGCCATCGCTGTCCTCGAGGGCGGTCACCACGCGCTCAGCGAGTTCCAACCCCAAGTCGTCGATCGTGTCGGCGGGCCAGTCGAACAGCAGCTCACTCAGCTGATCCCAGGCATGCGAGCCCGCACGCATGCGTGCCAGCTCGCTCCGGGGGTCAGGACCTTGCGCGCGCACCGTGAACTGTGTGTTGTGGGCGGGCGGGCCGGTAGTGGTGTCTTCGCGGGGGACTGGTTGCTGGTTCGCTCCGGTGAGCCCGGATGTGGTCGCGGCGCTCTCCGAGTTCGAGTTGTCGGCGGGTTCCTCGGGCTCGCCCATACCCGAGAGCTGGCCGGTGACGGGATTCTTGTAGTTGACTACGCCCCAATCGAGTCCGTCGGGTCCGAGGATGCCGGTCAATGTGCGGTGACGCCTGCGGGCGGGCCGCTCGGGGGCGAAGGGATCGACGGCTTGGAAGGACACCACCGGGCCGGGGGACGGACTGCCGCCTCCAGGACGCTTTTGTTGCGCGGGGTGGCTCGAGGGGGCGTCGGTGTTCGGCGCCGGAGGGGGAACCAGCACGCCGTTCTCGTCGTAGAGCGCGACCCAGACTTTGCGGACGACCGAATCGTATTGCGCGGCACCCGTGGAGCGGTCGATCGGCTTCATGCGGGCTATCGGGGGGCTGATTTCGATGACCGGGCCGCCGCTGTCCTTGGTGAACACCACCACGTTGTCGGTATTGACGTTCGACAGCGTTCGCACGATCGCTGTCGCTTTGGCGGGCATCTGGTCGATGAGGTCGAAAGCTCCGGTCAGGGAGGAGAACTCATGCAGGTTGTCGTCACCTACCGCCCGCGTGAGATCTCCCCGGGAATGGATGAGAGCCGTTCGCACACCGGTGGGTATGGGGACCACCTCGCGTCCGTAGCGGTCGTTGACCACCTGAAAAGCCAGTCGCGCTTCCTCCGGCTGCATGATCGACGACTGGAGGCGCGCATCAGGCGGCGTCCCCAGCAGCGCGGCCGGATCGGTGTGTCCGGGGGCCAGCGCCCGGCCGGCGCGTTCGACTTCGGTACGCAGCTCGTCGCGCCGGCGAGTCAGCTCGGCCGCGGTGGCTGGGGAGAGACCCGGTGCGGCCAACTGGTGTTCCAAGGTGAACATGCCCAGTGCGAGCGTCAGCCAATCGTGGGCCAGTGCGTCGCGTCGAGCGATATCGGCGGCCGAGCGCTCATGCTCGGGTGTTCCGGGCTGGAGTTCCCCTAGCTGGATATACGCGGCCAGACGTTCTCGCGGCACGTCGGTTTGCGGTGGGCCTTCCCGAGCAGCGAGGTCGGCTGATAATTCGCTGCCCTGAGCAGCCGCGGGCCCGGGACGATCCGCGATCTCGTAATGCTCGCCGACATCGGTTCCGCGTTTCGCCATGCGCTGCTCGGCATCGGACGCTTCGGGATCATGTGCGGCGAGTGGCTCGCCACTTTCGGTCGCAATGGGTAGGGAATTCGCGGTACCAGGGTTCTGGAAAGGGCTGTCGATCAGCACGGCTGTGACGTTGTCGTGCTCTTCCGCATCGATGGCGTGCTGCACGAACGCTCTCGCCGCACCGAGCAGATTGCCCGACGATTCCGCCAGCTTCTGGCGGAGCGTGTCGGCGATCCTCTGCTCGGGACTGTCCGCGCTCGACTCGTCTTCGTAGTAGATGTTCACCGCGCCGTCCGAGAACAGTGCTACGAATCCGTGCTCGGTGACGTCATGGACAAGGGGATTCAGCTCGCCCGATTCGGTGTCCTTACCGAGGTAGTCCCGCAGGCTCGAGGCCAGCCAGGAGTGTCTGAGCTCGTCGACACTCATACCGAGGCTCTCGGCCAATTCGACCATTGCCGGGTCGACCTCGGTCAACGGGATCGCGGGGCCGCCGTCGCGAGGAATCCAGAATGCGGGTGAATCACCGCGGGATAGTGTGATGAGCTTTGCCGAAGTGGCGATGGTGAGCACCAGCGTGGTGGCCGGCGGTACTTCGGAATCAGCGTATTTCGTCGATATCAACTCGTGAACGGCACGCTCGGCGGCCTCGAACGCTCTCTTCGCGGTTGCCTCGGGGTCCGGCCTTTCACCGCGTGCGACACGGGCTGCCTCCGTATGCAGGACTGCCGTGGCCGCTTGGGTGGCCGCCTCCGAGGCCTCTTCGCTGTGCCCTTGAGTGGACACACCGTCGGCAACTGCCGCCGCGGTCCACTGCTCGTCGCCGACTCGGGCTGTCGTGAGCCCGAAGGAATCCTCGTTCCCGTCGTGCCGCTCACCGACCCGCCCGCCCCGGTCGGTCACACCGGCTGCCGAGATCAGATCGACTTCGTGATGGTCCCGCCACGCGAACGAGCCCGCAGGCAGCCAGGGATGGTCGGGATCCACGTCGGCCGCGGCCAGTGTGGTGAGTGCCTGCTGCCGGAATGCGGCGAAATCGCCGTCGGCTTCCAGAGTCGATCGAAGCGCGACGAAGATGGCTTGCGAGCGCACCTCGCCGAAGCTCAGCGGATAAACCGGTTCCGCACCGAGGCTCACGCCGGGCAGCACCTGAAAAGTCATCGCCGGTACGGACCACAGGAATGAGTCAGGATGGGCTTGCTGATAATCACGCAGCCAGTTGAGGACCCGTACGGCATCCGCCAGGGTGTTCACGTTGGTGACGATGCCGTCATTCCTGGGTACAACCGGTCCGGCGATCTTCGCGCTGCGGACACCGGGGAACCGATCCGGTTGGTCGATGACCTCCCGCACGAACTCGCGCATCAGATCGGGCGCGGTGTCCGGAGCCGGATGAATATAGACGCGGAAGCCGCGCATCCGCGGTTCGCTGGGGCGGGAGAATCTCAGAAAGGGAAGTGCGGCAGGATCTCCGGTCACGGCAGCCAGGTCGCCGAGGCGCACCTCGAGCTCGCCGGCAGAAGTTTGCGAGTAGGCGATCCTGTTCTCCGGAGAGCGATGTTCGAGGATTTCCACCAGCTCGCGGAGATAGGAGACGGGATCAGAGGTGGAAACACCTTCCCCGTAGCCGATCTGTATGGAGTAGATCTGGAACGGCGTACCGATCTCCGCTCGCCTCTCCCATGCTTTGCGCAGCAGGATTTCCAAACTCTCGCGGGAACGGTCTGGTGCGCTCGTCCCACTCCGCTGGAAGGACAGTTCGCGCAACGCGACGATGTCGTCGAACGAGGCGTTCGGAAACATCTGCCGGAGTGCATCGAGTAGCTGCGGGGTGTCGAGAGCTACTTCGCTTCCCGCCTGCGGCGCCACGACCGGTCCGGGTACCGGTACTTCGGATGCCGTCCCCGGCTTCGGCTGTGCAGGAGCCGACCGGGGGGGCGCGTCGTCCGGCGCGCTCGGGAACAGGGCATGCGTCAGCGAGCGAACACGCTCGTCGGCAGTGCGGAAACGGTCAACCGCTGCCCTGACCAGGTCTTCTCGTCCACGCACGTAGGCGTTCCGGACGCTCGTCGCATCGGCATCGCTCGCGTTCTCGAATGCCACCCACTCCGTCGCCGCGTGGAAGTGGAAGACCAGGTTCCGCAGGCGATCCTGGGCGATCTCCGCATCCGGGTCGTCCGCTGTCCTCAGCAGTTCGTCGACTAGGCGGAACATACCGCTGAGCTTCTGATATCTCGCTATCTGCGCCGGTGTCGCTGTACGCGGATCCACCCTCGCGGCATCGCGTGCCGTCTGGAGGTGCGCCTGCAACGTCCGCAGCAGACCGATGTCGACAGTCTCCAGCAGACCCCGGTCTCCAGCGTTCGTCGGTGCGCTGGCCGGGGTCGAGTCCAACCTCGCCGCGAGCTGATCGACCCGGCTGTCGGCTTCGGCGAACCGCTGTCCGGCTTCGGCGACCCGCTGGCTGCGGTCGCGAAGGTCGAAAACCTGTTGCACTCCGCCTGAAGAAAGGTGGTTCGCGGTGGTGAGATTGTTCGCGTCCGTCAATGCCGCCAGTCGCTCCATCACCGCGTGGTAGAGCTGTACCAGTGTCTGGAAATGCGTCGGCGAGACCTGGACGTTCGGTTGACCCATCGCGGCGCGCAGCTCGTAGAGCCCGGCAAGCATCTGTTCGATCCGCTCGACCGGCTCCACCTCCGTGGGCACGCCCACCGCCGCGGCTTCGCGTTCCGCCTGGACCCCCTCGATCACCAACTCCAGTTGGTCGGTATCGACGGCGGCACGCAGTCGGGCGAGGGCATCGAGGCCGCCGTCCGCATCCTGACCCGACGTGCCTCGACCAACGCCTGGTACATCACCGGGCGGTGTGTGAAAGACCAGTGGTCCCTCGATTGGCAATCTCTTCGCATAGGGAGCTACGGCCATTGCACCGTCACCCCGCGCTACGCGCCCCGGGGGCGCATCCAACGCGTCGTCCGGGGTACCCGGATACTGCTTCGGCGCAGCCTGCGGCTCGACCGATGCGTCGGGATCCGTCGGCGCTACAGTGCGCCCGGGTTCCGGATTCCCTGCCGCTTGGTTCTCACCGAGACCGGTCACGCCATTCGCTGGGGAGTCTTCAGCCGTGGCCGCGATGTCATGTGGCGGTTCTGTCCGTGGAGGTACCTGCGACACCTGGCCGGATCGTGTATCCGAAGGGAGCTGGGGAGCCGCCGGAGAGGCGCCCGGTGCTCCGGGATCGGTCTGGGCGGTCCCCGGTGGGATGTTCCGTCGCACCTCGAACCAGATCGTCTTGCCCCCGGTGCGGGCCAGGTCTACGCCCCACGCGGTGGCCATGTCGTCCAGCAGCCCGTAGCCGCGGCCGCGCATGCCCGGTTCTCGCTGACCCGCCATCAGTGCGTCCAAATCGATGGCCTTCAGGAAGTCGTCCACCTCGAATTCGGCCGCCGCCTCGTCAGGGCTGCTTTGTGAGGTGTCCTCCAGTGCGGCGAAGTTGCTCTCCGGCTGCCACTTCGGCAGACCTCGGCTCTGGTCGGCGACCTCTACTCGCAACACATCGTCGAACAACCAGTACCGGACCTCGGCGTCCCCTGCTTCGTGCACGTGCACATTGGTGACCAGCTCGGTGACCGAAAGCTCCACGTCTTCGATCTGGTCGGTGTCCTCCCACCCCGCGCCGGTCAGCACCTCGCGGACGGCATGGCGCGAGGTCCCGACTCCGCGTGGCACCGATTCGCTCGCGAAGTTCAGCTTCACGATCGGGTCGGTCAGCACATTCGACGGGTCATGCTGCCCGGGAGATTCGAAAAGCTTGAACCACCTCTTCCTTCTTCCTCCGTGTCCGCTGCGGGCGTGCTGCCCGAAGTGACTCAACTCGTAGCCCCAAGCCGCGGCGTTCGCGTCGAGCAACGCTGTGAGCCGGCCCGCGTCCGTCGATGCGCCGGGTGCGTCGCGCACGGGCAGCGCTGGTTCGGACGCCACGTCGAACGACGGGTCGAATTCCTCGATCACCTCGACCACTACCCACCGGTTGCCGCGATCTCCGAAAGCACCGTGCCGCACCTGTGTACGCCCATGAGTCGACGACAGCAGGGCGGCCAACATCGCTTCGGCGGCATCGATGTGTCCGTCCGGGAAATCGGAGAGAGATGCACGGATGGGGGCGAACCGGCCCTCTAGCGGATCATCGTGAGAGCTGTTGTCCCGTCCCGGCCCGCGATCGCCGGTGGGTTCGGCGGAGGGCCCCGGCTGCTCGGCGTCCGGGCGCGAGGCGTCAGTGGGGTCACCATCCCGCTCGGCGACGTAGACCTGCCGGATGCTTTCGGTGGCCCTCGCTATCAGGTCCTGAGCCGATTCTTGCCCGATATCCAGTCGCGTGCACATCTCGGCCAGCGAGATGTCCTGTATGAGGTAGAGCAGCACGGCGCGCCGCGCTGCCTCGGACAGATCGGGCAGGGCTTGTCTCAGCTTCACCGCGAAGTCCTCGTCTAAGAGTTCTTCTTCCGAAGAGGAGCGGGTGCCGTCGGGTGCCACGACGTCGACCGGGAAAGTATTGTCACTCCCGTCTGGCTCGGATTCGGCGGTGCTGTGATTCGAATGCTCCAGGAATACCGGTTTGCGCAGCTGGATCCACTGTTTCGCCTTCTTGACGGTGGCGAGATCCAATCCGAGAGCCGCACCGATCTCGGCGTCATCCGGTTCGGCCGATCCAGGGACATCGGTTCGATTCCTGATGTACGTATCCACGGTGTAGATCAGCTCGAAATCCTTCGAACCGAAGTTCGGATACATCTGCTTGTAGTAGTTGAGCTTCATGGCCCAGCGGGCATTCGCCATGGCGGCCCGGGGAAATTCGCCAGGCGGAACAAAGGTACTGGTGGCCGTCGCGATGGCCTCGATGGCTCGATGGACGAGATCTTGGTACTCTTCTCCCGGCACTGTCCAGAACCGAGGCGCTGCCTCCGCAATCCAGAGATATTTTTCCAGAAGCCGGCTTCGAATTTCCCGCTCCTCGGGAGACTCTGGCCGAGTTGCTATCAGATCCCAGAGCAGGCGAGTATCCTCTTCGTCTCCGATTCCCACGTCCTGGCGGGCGTAGAATTTCTGCAAGGCCTTCACCAGGGTGTCGTTGGTGAAAGGTTCTCCCGGCAGTTGTTCATCCAGATTTTCGAGGAGGTCCCGCAGTTGCCGGAGAGCCACCACGCTCGGTGTGGTTCGCCTCTCTCGTAGTGCGACCGTGTTCTTCGTTACTCCGATTAGCGAGGCGAAATCCGACCGGCTCATTCCGTAGTAAAGACGTACTGCGGTCAGCCAATCATGAACTGTCGAGAAAAAGGCCGGGTCGGGGACGGTCTCACCTGCCGGGTCCATCCGGTAGGTGAGACCCCACGCCTCGCCCAGATCATTCCATCGGTCGATCCCGCCCCCGCGCAGAACATCACGGTACATTCGCAGAATCGTCAATTCGTCGATCTCTGCACCCTTTTTGAGACGCCCGATCTGTACTCGTGTCAGTCCGAAAACGCGCGCAGCGTCCGAGTCCTTCATCTGGTTGACTCGGAGGAAGTACCGGACATACTCGCCGAAGGATGCGACGGCGCGTGGATCGGGCAATGCCGGGGTGGCTCTGGGGAGATATGTAAAGCACTCCACAAGTTCGTCATAGGTGGCGTTGTGCGAGAACGGCGAGGCTTCGGTAACTATTCGAACCGCTGTTGCCGGGGGCCAGATATCTCCTATTTCCCATTTCTTGACGGTGCCGCTCGACTTGCCTACCGCAGCAGCCAAGTCCTCTTCCTCCAGCCCGGATTCGGTGCGCAGGGATCGAATGTATTTCCCGATATCAGAATAACCTTCGGGATATGCGGCAGCGCCGTTGTCGGTGAGTAGCTCCGGATAATAGGACGACGCATCCGTGTACATTCTCCGGGCGTACGGCACCCGACGGAGCAAGGCTCTGATCTGCTCGAGTTCGAGGTCCCGAGTCCCCTGCTCGATTGCCTCCCACGTGCCATGCGCCGCGCCTACCAGTGCGTCCATCTCCGCTGGTGCAACCCCGAGATATCGGCGCATTTCGGACAGCCACGCCGTTTTGTCGCCGTCGCCCGGCCATGGAAGCTGCCCGATCGGCTCCGCCGCGTGACTACTCGCCTCGATCCCCGCTCGTGTCAGCCATCGCCGCACCTGATCGAGCTCGAGGCGGTGCATTTCGACATACTCCGCCAGGCTTTGACGAGGCAACCCTGATCGATCGGCCAGCCGCCCTCGATACCAGTCGAGGAAGCGCTGTTCTTCGGGAGCCTGCCGCGGCTGCTCGATGTCAGCGGATGCGTGCTGTGTGACAGCCGTCCCGGCATCGGAGACGGAGGTGGGCGCGGGGGAGTCGTCCGCACGGGGCGACGGCTCCGCAGCATCCTGCCGCGGGGAGATGGGCGGCTGGAAACCGATAGGCGGCGGGTGTTGTGGTTGCCGGGCGCTTCGGTCGGTGGGTGTGGCGGGTGGTCCGCGTGTGGTCGGGCCTGCGGTGGGATCGGTGGGTGAATGGGTGTGCTGGTGTAGCAGGGCAGCGAATTCCTGAAGCGGGTCGACGAGGGCGCGGAGGCCGTCTTCTGCCTGGTTGAGCGCTGCCTCGGTTTCGGAAGTCGGTTGGGTCTGATGCTCGGCGGCGGCTTGGGTGTACTGGACGACGACGGTCTGTACGAGCGGATGAGGGGACAGGGCGTAGAGGTCGTCCTCGGGTGAGGTGTAGTAGCGGGCGCTGCCCGGGTCGCCGTTGCGGGCCGAGCGGTTCTCGGCCTGGATGTCGATGTCGCGGGAGCGGGCGGAGCGGCCCGTGACGATGACGTGCAGGCCGCCGAGTTCGCGGATGGCGTCGGAGATCGGGATGTCGACGCCGCGAGCGCCTTGCATGTTGATGACGAGCACTTTGCCGTGTTCGCCCGCGTGATCGAAGATCGCTTGCAGGTCGGCCTCGGCATCGGTGCCGTGGTCGAGGAACCATTTCGCGTCGACGGCGGTATGTGCGACGTCGAGGTCGTCGAGGAGGGTGGACAGCGGATCGACGAGATCGTTGCGGTCGGCCAGGACCAGTTGCGGTCGGCCGGTCTCCTGCATCGACTTGATGTCGGCGGCGGCGGTCTGCAGTTTCGAAGCCTCGTCCGGGGAGATGCTGTCGTCGTGGACGAAGAGCCGGGATTCGTGGAAACGGTCGATCTTGGCGACCTCGCCCATGCCGTAGCGCTGCTGTAGCTGAGTGGCGGAACCCTCGGCGGTGCCGGAAGCGCCGGTCACGTGATCGTAGTTCTCCTGGCTGAACAGTTGCTGCGCCGTGATGGATTTCGAACTGGCGGGGTCGTTGCGGATTCGCAAGCCGTGTTCGGCCTCGATGGCTTGCGCGAGGCCGCCGTTCCAGCGGCTCTCGGAGGAGGTCTGCGGATCGAAGAGCACTTTGTGGGTGGTCTGGTCGATGATGAACACCCTGTCGTTGTGCACGACGTAATGCACATTCTCCACGTATTCCCACCGTGCTGCGGCGGCCATGGCGATACGGGTCGATTCGGTCTCGGTGGGCGCACGACCGAGCAGTTGCTCCAGCTTTTGCCTGCCGTCCTCGGTCAGCCGCGCCGATCCGCCCCGTTGGCCGGGGGTTCGTCCGAAATCCGCTTCGGTGAGCCGATTGTCGCGCAGTGCCGCGGTGAGGAAATCGCGGGCATCGGTGACCTGGGCGGCAGTGGCGGCGTCGGCGAGTTGGTCGGCGCCGTCGGAGAGGATGTACTGGGTATCGGCGTGTATGAGGGCTTCGTCGATCTCGTCGATCGCCGCACTGCGGCCGGGAACCCAGTTGTCGCGTAGCGCGGCGAAGCCGACGTCCTGCTGGGTGCCGATGTAGATGGTGGGTCGGCCGGGTTCGGGGGGCCGAGGGGCATGGTCGGGGTTCATGCGGACGACATCGATGCCGTATTCGGCCAGGACCGTGACGTATCTGGCTACTTCGCGGTTGGCGAGGTTGTCACGGGTAGTGATGACCTGTACGGCACCGTGTTCGATGGCCTCGCGGATGGCATGGGCGAGGAAGACCAGGGATTTGCCCTCTCCGGCGTCCATATTCACCGGGACTCGACGCATCGCCGTCACGGCGGCGACCTGGGTCCAGCGCAGGATTTTGTCTTCGCCGCGGCGAATCACCTCGATCACCGCTGCCGTGGCGTCGGCGGGGTCCTCGCTGCGGAGCATCTCCGCGAGGGTGGCGGCCGGAATGTTGTTCAGCCGGTCGGCCTCTGGAATATCGGGTCCGGATCGGGCGTAGTAGTCCGCGAGCACCGCTTCCGCGGCCTGACGCATCGCATCGACAACTTGGTCGGCGCCCTGTTCGACCTTTGGGGAGTTGTCGACCGGGGGCTGATCATTTGCGGCATCGCCTAATTGATCGTCGGGAGTTGCCAAGGTGGCATTGTCGACATCCGGCGCGTGCGCGCCGTACGACGGGCCGATCGCGGTTCCGTTCGCGACGGCAACTGCTTGGGCGACCGGGGCGGCAGGACGCCCCACATCCGTGGTGGCGTCCACCGGGTTACCGGACTCGATGGCAATGGGGCTTCCGGTGGAGACCTCGTGCAGGTCGGTGGGCGCGGCCGATTCGGCCGCCGCTGTGTCCGGCATTCCCCCGAGGACGCCGGATTGGATGAAAGCATCATCCGCGACGCGGCGCAACCAACTGCCCACATCCTCCCCCGCGGGGACAGGCCACCGCTGTTGTTCCGCGAACCGGAACACGGTGCCGTTGATTGCCCCTGCGGCCTGCGCCAATTGCTCGTCCTGGTCGGTCGACTGCGACTCGGATACTCCCAATGCCCGGCGCACGTGGTGGAGGGTGTCGAGTCCGTACTGCTCGCGCAGCTCGTTGAACGCTTCCGGATCACCTTGTTGTGCCCGTTGCAGGAGCGAACGCTGATCCGATTGTCGGGCAGGCTTTTCGGGGCTTACATCCGACTGCGGACGTTTACGGTCAGAGCCGTCGCGCGCGGTCGTGGAGGCGCGCTGACCTTCCGCACCGACCGCTCCGGTCGCTGCGGCGCTCTCGCGCTCCCCCAGCTGCTCAGGGACCGGCGGTGTGGAGGGCTGGCCACGCTTGCGCGGCTTCGGCCGCGGATCCGGTTTCGGTGTGGGTGCCGGAGGTTCGGGCGTCGGCTGTGGTGGTGTGGGCGGCGGATCCGGTTCGGGTGAGGGTTGTTTCTTGCGCCGTCGGGGTTTGTCGCCGCCACCCATCTGGGCGATGAGGCGCTTATGCTCCGTCTTTCCACTCGGTTGGGGGGCAGGTTGGAGGTGCGGAACTCCGCCTACGGCGGGTAGACGGCTGGGGTCCTGATGATATTCGAGGGAATGCGGGTTCAGGTGCGGCCCCGCGGGTGTCTGCGGAGCACCAGGGGTCCCGGGGTTCGGTTCGGTGGCATACCGCGATGGCATGGTGAGTGACGCGGGCGGTTTGTCGAGCCCGGCGTCCAGACCGGTTTCCGGTGCGGCGACGTGGCGATCCGACAGGGGGTTGGCGATGTCCGGAGGGCGTGGTGACGCGGAGTCGGGGTTGTCGGGGTTCTGGAAGGCACGGCCCAAGCCGACGGAATCGACAGGCAGCGGACTCAGCGCGGGTGTGCGCGGGATGACAGGTATGGCGTCGGCGGGTGGTTCGTCCTCCAGCGGGTAGGAGACACCGGGAATGGTGACGTGATCTCCCGCCGGCTTTTTCTGGACGCTGTGGTCCCGGGGGTCTTCCCAAACGCTGTGCTCCCGCGGGTCTTTCCAGACGTTGTGGTCGCGGGGGTCGTCCACGACGGTTCCCGGTGGCGTGGGGAACTCCTCTGGATCTGCATCGGGTTCGTCGGCGTCTGGACGGCCGGTCGCGGCGATGGGATCCGGTGGCGTTGCGGCTGGCTGGGGGGTTTCTCCGGGGTTGTTTGTCAGGAATCCTGTGGGTTGAGTCGACGTGCTCGTGTGCGTGGCAGAACTATCCGGTGTGTAACCCGACAGCGCCGCCGGTGCGGCGTAAGGGATGGGGTTCGGCGGGGTTGCGCCAGAGGGTGTTCTGCCCGCCGTAGCTTGCGCGGAAGCGGTAGAAGGGGCTTGCGGTGACCTCGTCTGTCGCGCAGGGTCGCTCGTTTCGGCCCCGCCGCGGCCAGGAGGCTGCGGATGGCCCGGGGACGATGGGGGGTGCGTGGCGGAGTTGTTTGCGCCCGGGGCGGAAGCGGTCGACGCCGATGGTGTGGGGGCGGTATCCGATTTCGACGAGACAGGGGGGGTGCCGGAGCTGTTCGTGTCGGTTCCGGGGCGCGGCGGCGACGGCGTGGCATCCGGAACCGGCCGCGGTGGGTTCGTATGACCGACCGGGTTGTCCGCCTCTGCGGTGGGGCGTGCGGTCGCCGCCGTTGGTGTGACCTCTTGCTTCGGTGTGCTCGGCGGTACTTGGGGATTGCTCGTATCGGGAGTCGGTGATGCCTGCGGCGTGACGTCGACGGCTTGTTTCCGCGCATCCACCGAGGCGGTGGGATCGCTCGAACCCGTCTTGTCCGCGGTCGCCGTGAATTCCGCTGCCATGCGCGCGAATTCCGCGTCGACGTCGAGGAGCGGCTGTTCCTCGGGGGCGGTGGTTCCTTCCTCCAGCGTTTTGCCGGTAGACGGGGGTGTCGTCGCGTCCGGGGCAGTGCCACCGGCCGTCTGCTCCGGCGACACCATGTACAGGCTTCCGTCAGGCCCGTGCTTGATCATGTACGGACTCTCATAAGTACCGCTCCCGTCGGCGAGCACTTCGGCGCCGAACGCGGGCGTGTCCGGTTGGGCGACGGTTCCTTCGGTGATCACCGTGATCCCCCTTTGGTCCGGACGGACCTGAGGATCGCTGATCTGGAACTGACGGGTCTGCATCGGTGTCGCCGAGCCGCCCTCGGGATGTGGGACCACGGCGGACGAGGTACGTGCGACTGCGGTATCTCCCCAGGCGGGGAAGGGGCCGCCGCGTCCAGAAGACGAGGGTGACGAGGGATGCGCTGGCCCTCCCGACGGGTGGTTCGGCGCGTTCCCGGGCAAGGTGGTTCCGCCGCTTCCGTCCGGCAGCTGCCCAGGGCCGTCGCTGTCCAGGAACCGGGCGAGGTCGTTGCGCTCCGACACCGTCGCGTTGTCGAACATATCGCGGAAGATCTGCTCGCCCTCCGCCATCAGCTCGGGAGTCAGGCCGTCCGGCGGCGGCACGGAGCCATCGAACCCGGCCGCGGGCCGCCCCGGTTGCGGCGGGCCTACCTCGCTGGTGGTGGAAATACCTTCAGGACTCGCCGCCAGCGTTTGCGGCGGCTGACCATCTCCGGGCGCGGAGATCCTGGTCAGTGGCCCGGCAGCGTCCGGGGGCAGCGCCGGATTCTCCGACGCGACCCGTTCGGGCGAACCCATGTACGCACCGGTCCGAGCCGCCCGCACCGATGCCCCGAGCGACCCGACGAGGCCGGAGCCGAACCCCGTCCACACCATGGTGGCCAGGTCCTTGCCGCGCAGTTCGCCCTCTGTCAAAGCGAATGCGGTCAGGCCGCCCGCCAGACCACCGGCCATACCACCCACGCCGCCCGCGGCCACGGTGCCGAGCACCCGGCCGCCCACTCGCATCACCGCGGGCGCGACGCGACGACCGACCTCGACACCGACCAATCCACCGACGGCGCCTGCTGCCGCCCCGATCTTGACCTGCTGCCAATCCACCACCTGCCGGTGGCCTTGCGCCATCTGAACACGCTGCGCGACATAGGGAACCCCACCACCGACGGCCGTCCCGAAGAACACACCTTTCGTGGCGAGCGCCAGCCGTGGATGCTCCGCGACGAACCGCGCGGCCTTTCCCAGCATGGCCAGCACCAAGTCGCGCTTGGCGAGTTCCATCCCCGCTCTCGCCTCGGCGCGATCGGCGATCGCCTTCACGATGCTGCCGGGCGGAGGCATCGCCATATCGATGATCACCTGGGCCAGCAGCGCTCCCGCGATGCCGATGATGACGTACTGCTGGTACTCGATGGCCGTGGCGTTGTCGTACAACTGCTTGGCCATGGTGTTGTTGAACTCGATCTGCGACTGGGTGTGGGCGATGATCTTGCGGTACTGCTCTTGGATCGCCGCGCCGGTCTCCCCTTCGACCGCCCTGTCCAACCGCTCCGCCGCCGCCCGGGTCCGCTGCAGCACCACCACGAGCGTGTTCGCCGAGTCCGACCAGGCGTCCCCGTCGCGCCGCATTGCCTCCGGGTCCCCCTCCGGAAAGTGACCCAGCACCATGGTGGTCAGCCACTCGGGAAAATAGTCCGGGATCTGTACCACTAGCCGCTCGATCGCCCGCGTGCGTGCTCGATGAGCAATCGGTGCAGCACTTTCGCCGGTGCGCACGCTTTGTCGCCACGTAATTCGACCTCGGTGAACGCTTCCACCACCGCCGTCAGCGGATCGAAAAGGCCGTCTGGGAAGCAGGCCCGGATCAATTGGGCGCGCCACTGGCGGTACCCGCGCACGACCTCCGCCAAAGTGTCGCCGCGGTCCCACGGACCGCTGATGCGCCGGTACTCCATGACCAACGACCGGTGCGCCGACTGCCGGACATGGGGACCAGCGCCCGCTTCGAGTATCCGGCCGAGATCGCGCACGACGGTCGCATACATCGGCCGATCCTCCGACCCGGCCACACGCTCGCCCGACCGAATTGCGGCGCCGACCTTCTCGGCCAGCAGCACGGGACTGGCCGCTGCCACGCGGTCGAGCAGGATCCATCCGCCGGGGACCGGCTCTTCCCCCTCAACGATCTCGCGATCCCAGACCACGCGGGACACGGCGCTATCCGGCAGATCGGTGATCTCGATTCCGGCCGGCTGGACGAACGGGTATTTGCCGAGGATGGTGTCGACGGCAGCCGCGATCTCCTCGACCGTGGGCTTCGCTACGCCGGAGGTACCGAATCCGGCGATCCGCAGCTTACGGCGGGCCGCGAGCGCGTCGGCGGCGGCCACGGCATCGGGGTCGGTCCGCACGCGGGAGCGCTTCGCTCGCGTCGAGGTCGGCTTCGGCTTGCGCTGTTTGCCTTCCTTGCCGGATTTCGCCGGTTTCGCCGCGTCGGACTGGGGACCCCGGCGGTGCGGAGGGGGGACCTGGCCGGGTGTGGAGCCGCCGCGCGACCACGGCGTGCCGGGGGTGTTTCGCAGCCAAGGTGAATCGGCGGGTGGCCGCGACCATCGGTTCTCCGGCGGGCGGCGCACGGCTGCCTGGTCGGGTGCCCCTGGTTTGGGGGTCGCTGTCGCGGCGGGTGGGTTGGCCGGGGGTGGCGTCGCGGCAGGACGTGCGGCAGCAGGAGGTGCGGAAGCGGTGGGTGCCGTCGGTGTCCGGGCGCTCGGGGCGGGGTTCGGAGCGCTCTGCGTCGGCCGGTCGGGGAACGATGGTGTGGGTGTGGAGTTGGAAAATGGTTGCTGGCCGGCACTGTTGTTCGGGCCGTACTCGCCGGGGTACGGCTGCTCCGGCATCACCGGGTTGCTGCCCGGCTGGGAACCGGACTGGTTCGATGTCTGGACGGCGTCGGGGTCGGGAGTCCGGCCGGGTGCGGCGGTGCGGGGGGCGGAATCCTGGCCGATGACATCCGGCGCGACGACGGGCTGGGTCGCCGGGCTCTGCCACAGCGGTTGGTCATAGGAGGGGCTGATAACCGGGACGGAGGAGAACGGGTCCTGCTCGCGGAGTTGCGAGCCGAAGTTCTGGTCCTGATCCTGCAGGTTGTGGCCGGCGTCCGCGACGCTGCTACTCATTCCGCGCAGATTGTGGACCAGGTTCTCGAATCCGGTGATTCCCTTCTCGGCCGCGGGTTCGTAGCTGTCACCGAAGACCCGGCCCGGCTCGTCCTGGCCCCAGCACTTGCCCTCGCTCGCCAGTCTTTCCTTCAGGCGCGCGAGTTCCTGCTGTGCCGTTTCGGCGATGGCGGCGAGTTCCGGGGTCAGGGCTCGCAGCAGGTCCGCATCCACCCGCAACGATTGAGCCATACCGCGGCAAACCCTTCACCCTGCGTCAACGACACCGAGAGAAGACATTGTCCTATTGGAACTTTTTTGGCGGCGCGCTACCTCTTCCCTCATGTGGGAATGACTCGACCGGGGTCGGCAAGCCACTACTTCTGGGGTGAACTCAGCTGCGGTTCATGCAGGTCGAAGTAGGTGGCGTCGCCCATCAGCGCGTTCTCCTCCTCGAACAGCGACCGCAGATCGTCCGGTATCTCCATCTTCTCGTGTTCGCGGGCTTCGGCTTCGGAGGTGAAGTACACCGTCTCGACGAATCCGTCGTCGCCGAAGGTGGCCAGCGTGCCGCCGAGAATCTCCGGGCGTACTTCGTGCACCCGATCGCCCGACTGCGCCAAGATCTCGCGCATCCGGCGCGCGTCACGCGTGTGACCCTCGATGACCTGCACGAATCCGGCGCGGTCCGAGCCGCCGCCCATCCACTGCGTGACATCGGCGCAATCCATGAAGGTGACCGGGCCGTCGAAGCATTGCTTGGTCTCCTCCCACCAAGCGCCCTGTTCGGGACGCTCGCTGTTGCGGCGGGCGGCCTCCGCGGATTCGAATCGGGCCAGCGCGATGAAGGTGCCGTCGTCGCACAGTCCGCTCGTCGTGCCGAGATAGCCGACGGCTCCCGGCTGCAGTTCCTCGTTCCACCGATCCATGCATCGGCGCAGGCGGGCGGGGTCGGCGGTTTTTCCTTGAATGACTTGGATGAACATCGGTTCCTCCTGGGGCGGAGTGACCACTCCGCGGTGTCGCCGGCCCGTCACATCGTGGTCCACCGAGGGGCGGGACACCGCACGGCCCGCGACGGCGGCCGGCGCACAGTCAATCGTTCGCCGCTCGGTGGCCGCACGCAAGTGCCGGACGCCGGTGCATCGATGAGGCATCGGCCCAGCGGAGAATCGGGCTACGCGCCCGCCGAAGTCGTGCGGCAAGCAGGACGAATCGGAGCGGAAGCGGCGGCCTGGCCGCTCGCATTTCCGGCGGTTCTCCACCAGGCCGCTCAGGCGGCGGAAAGAGGCGTTTCGGCGCAGCGGGCTGCCGCGTTGTCGCGTTCGGCGATGCGGGCGTACAGCCGGATCAGCACCTCGCGCAGGGTGAGGCCCAGCTCGGCGGCGTGAATGGCGGCCACTTCGAGGGCGAGGTCGCTGGTGAGCGTGCGGGGATCGCTGAGCATTTCGTCCAGGACCATGCCGCTGACTGCCTGTGCGCGAGTCCATCCTACGGTGGGCAGCCAGCTCAGTTCCCAGACTTCGCCGGAGGAAAAGGAAAGCAGCCGCGCGCTTTCCGGGGTGATGTCGCTGGTGATGATCGAATCGGTGATGTCGAGTGCCATGATCCGCTCTCATTCACTCTGTTCCGGGATGACGCGGACCCGCCGCTCGTCACGGGGACGGTGGCCGTGCTCGGCCACGGCCCGAACGCGGCGGAATCGTCCGTGCCTGAATTGCTCGGGCCCGAGGGTCTCGGGCAGATCGGCGCGAGCGGCGGAAGTCGGTCGATCACGCCTGGCCGCAGGTGCGGCCCGGCCCGCGCCATATCGAGGTATCCGTGTCCGGCACCTCCTAGAGCTATCGGGCCACCGAGGTCGGCGAATGTAGGTGGAACACGTTGCGCCGAAATCGAATTGCGGTGGCTTTGACACAAGGCTAGGTAAGGACACCTCGTGCTGTCAATGAAGCTTCAACGCTTTCTGAAGATACTTCTTAAGCGTCAGAGTTCGAGAATGGTCATATGGCTCAACAGATGTCACGATCTGTGGTTTCTCATCACTGGGCGGACCTTGTGAAGCGGAAATTCGAGCTTGTGTGGCAGTCTGGCTTCACTCGGCTTCGGGTCGCTGCTCGTGCGGTCGAATCTCTTGTTGGCAACGAAATTCGGCGAAAGCGTTTCATCCGACGCCGCTTGACACTTGATGATTAGAATGTCGCAACGTGACACTGCGTGAGCATGCGTACGCAAGGTGCAGGATGGAGGCTCGGTATGGCTGGCTCCGGCTCCCGTGAGCAGGTCGGCAACTTGGTTCGCAGGCTACGACTGGAACGCGGCTACACCCAGGCGACGCTCGCCACCAGGGCGGGCTGCTCTCGCAGTCTCATTCAGCAGATCGAGAACGGCAGCCGGATTCCGCCGCTCGCACTGCGGGAACGTCTGAGCCTCGCCCTCGGCGCGGAATTGCCCACCGACGGCAGCGCCGATCCCGCGACCGATCCGACCAGTAGCGCCTACTACGACCTGCGAATGCGATTCAACGTGCTGCTGGGCAAAGATCCCGAATTGGTGGAGCGGGCGCTGGGTATAGCGCAGAGCCTGATCGACGCGTCCGGGGCGCGAGAGGAGATCGAGCCGCTGCGATCTATCGCCGATCGGCAGTTGGAACGCGCCGAAGAGATTCTCGCGCAGATTCCCTCACGCAGTGCCACGGTGTGGGAGTGGAACACCGTCATCGACTGGCTGACGATCCTCGAGCAGGCCACCACGTCGGTTCGTGCGATCCATACCGCGGACCTGGGCACGATCGGCGGGGACGTCGGCGACGACTATCACGCGGCGATCCTGCGCCTGGCCGACAAGGCTCATCCGCCGAAAATCGATGTGCGACGGATGTACGTGCTCGATGACATCTCCGATGTGTGGCCCTATGACGACAAGTTGTGGAAACAGGCGCGCTCGGGCGTGGAAAGCGTGCTGGTCAAGCGCGAGTACGCGCGCAACGCGCAGAGCATGCTGGTGGTCGACGACCGCTACGTCGCGGTGGGCGAGTACGACTACTCGCGCCAAGCTCGGGTGGCGACGCGCTTCTCCGCGCTGAAGCACGACGTCGCGTTCGCGGTCCGGCGGTTCGAGAAACTCTATGACCTCCGACGCGCCGGATCGGCCGTCGTGGTCGACCAGATCGTCGCGCAGCCGCCCTTGGCGGAGTTCGACCGGCTCTCCGACGGCGACTGCCGCACCCAGTTTCGCGCCGCGCTGCAAGACAAATGGAACACCGTGCCCGCACCGGGAGACTATTCAGAAGGCGAGGTTCCGTGACTCAGAGCCAGGTGCTCACCGATCCGCTCGCCGACCTGGCGACGCTGACCAATCGTTCCGAGGCCAGGAAACGGGAAGTGCGCGGGCGGATTTCGCGGGACGCGTGGTTCGCGGGCACCGGCGGCCGCCGCTATTCCGGCGTCATCGACGCCTACCACGGCGAAACGGGCCGGGCGCCGGACGCGCACGCCGTCGCGGCGCTGGATCGAGCGTGGCGGGAGAGCCTGCACATCGCGCCGTCGGCGGAGTATCTCGACGGCAGGCTGTACGACAAACGACAGCCGCTGATCCTGCGCGAGCTGGCGGCCCGCAGGCTGTTCGACCGGCTGTCGCACCCGGTGGAAGGTGTGCCCGGCGTCCGGGTGCACGCCGAAGAGGTGATCGTCTGCCCGTACTCGAGCACGATGCTCCTGGAGGAGGCCGTGGCCACCCTGGCCAGGCCCGGCGGGGTCATCGTGTGCCCGGAGGGGTTCTACAAGAGCTCCAGCATTCACGTGGAGAAATCCGGCTTGCGGATCGTGTCGTGCCCGGTAGCCCCGGACGACGCGTTCAAGATCGATCCCGCCCGGCTGGCCCGCTGCCTCGACGAGCTGCGTGCCACAGGCGAACTGTGCGGCGTGCTGCTCACGCTGCCGGGCAATCCGGTGGTCGCGGACTACACCGCGGCCGAGCTGGCGCAGATCGGACGGGTGCTGCTCGACTGCGGCGCTCCGGTCATCTGCGACATGGCTTTCGACCGGCTGGTGGCCTCGCACATCCCGATCGCCGCGTTGCACGTGGAGACCGAGCAGGGCATCCGGCGACTGTATGACGTCATGCTGACCATCACGGGAAACTCGAAGGGCTACAACGCCTTCGGTCCCTGCAAGATGGGTGCGGCGTGCACCGGCGATATCGTGTGGCTGGAGCGTATCCGCAAACGGCTCACCATCTCGTTCCAGCGCGAGACCACCCATCTGGCGCGTGCGATCCTCGAGCACACTCCCGAGGATTACTTCGACCGAAATCACATGCTGATGCGGGCGCAGATCGACCGGGCTCGCGGTCACATCGCCGCGATCAACAACCGGTTCGGGGCCGATGTGCTGCGACCGCTGGGCAACCCGGAAGGGATGTTCGTCTCGCTGGTGTTCGATCGCATTCTGCTCGACCGGGCGGGCGTGCACACGAGTGCGCAGGTGGAGGACATGGTGCTCGCCGTGGCCGGTGTCGACAGCGTCGCGCTGGACCGGACCGGCTCGCTGCGTCCCGGCGTCCGGTTGAACGTCCTCGCTCCGCGCAAAGCGCCCCGCCACGAATCGCCCGCTCTGATCGAGGAACTCTTCGACCGGCTCGAGCAACTGATCCGCGATATCGCAGGCGGACTCACCTATCGCGAAGCGCTGGCCGATCGCGGCCTGACCGCCCTCGTGGCGGAATCCGGGGCCACGCGGTGATCGTCGGGGTGCTGCGTGAGACGGCTCCCCGGGAGACCCGCGTGGCGCTCACACCGGAGGGCGTGCGCACACTTTCGACGGCGGGACTCCGAGTCGTCGTGGAGGCGGGCGCGGGGCAGGGTGCGGGGTTCGCCGACGCGGCCTACCGCGCGTCCGGGGCGGTCGTCGCGGATCGCGCCACGGTATTCGAGCGCGCGGGCATCGTGGTGTGGGTGAAACCCCCGGCGTACGAATTGGACTCGTTGCCGCTGCGCGCGGGGACGACGCTGGTGGGCTTCCAGGATCCGCACTACCGCCGCCACGAGATCGATCGGTTGCGCGCCCGCGGTATCGAGTCGGTCGCCTTCGACCGGGTGCCGCGCGACGAGACGACCACCGAGATCGACGCGCTGACCACCATGAGCCGGATCGCGGGCGGGGTGGGTTACGCCGAAGGCAGGCGATTGCTCTCCCCGTCGCGGCGCACCGGCCCGGTCCGGGCTCTCGTGCTGGGGTGCGGGGCGGCCGGGCTCGCCGCGATCGCGGCCGCGCGCACGTTCGATGACGAGAAACCGACGGCGGTCGGTAATCGCCTCGCGCAGCGGGACGCCGCGTTCGAGGCGGGCGCCGGGCGTTTCGTGCCGAACCGGGACGACAACGCGGCACTGCTGGAATCGCTCGCCACGACGACGCCCGACCTTGTCGTCTGCACCGCCGTGCACCGTGGCTCCCCGGCCCCCCGTCTGCTCGACCAAAAGGCTTTGGACCTGCTCGGCCCGGGGGCCGTGGTCGTGGACCTCGTGGCCAAGGCGGGCGGCAATTGCGTCGCGACCGTCGCGGACCGGACCGCCACCCTGCCCAACGGCGTCGTCGTCACGCATCGCTCCAACTATCCGGCCAGCCGTCCGGAGCCGGCCAGCCATGCCTACGGTTCGGCGGCGGCCGCCATGGTGCTGCGGATCGCCCGGGGAACGGCGGATGTCCCTTGACGCTGGATGAGAACGTGTTCTAATTTTTGGCATGCGCAGATTTGACGGCCGCCGCGTGGTGGTGACGGGAGCTGGATCCGGCATCGGTCAGGGCATCGCCCTGCGGCTGCTGGACGAAGGGGCGCAACTGGTCGCCGCCGACATCGACGCGGCGGGCCTGGCGGCCACCGCGGAAAAGGCGGGCGACGGCGCCGAACGACTGCGAACGGTCGAGGTCGACACGTCCGATCCGGCTTCGGTGCGCACCGCGACCGCGGCGGCGCTCGACTTCCTCGGAGGACTGGACGTGCTGGTCAACGCGGCGGGCATCCTGCGCCCCGCGCGCACCCACGAGATGCCGCTCGAGGTGTGGGACCAGGTGATCAGGGTGAATCTCACCGGTACGTTCCTGATGACCCAGGCCGCGCTGCCCGCCCTGCTGGACACCGGCCGTGGCGTGGTGGTCAACATCTCCTCGACGGCGGCCTTCAGCGCGGCCCCCTACCTCGCCTCCTACGCGGCGTCCAAGGGCGGCGTGACGGCCTTCACCCACGCCATCGCCCTGGAGTACGCCAAGCAGGGCTTGCGCGCGGTGAACATCGTTCCGGCGGGCATCACCAGCGGTATCACGACGAAGTCCATCCTGGATCAGCCCGAAGGGTTCGACCCGCAACTGTTCTCCCGGATGACCGGATGGCTGAACGGGGGAGCGCTGGGCAGCCCGGAGGACATCGCCGGGGTGGTCGCCATGGTCGCCTCCGACGACGGGCGGTACATGACCGGCACCGAGATCAGGGTCGACGGCGGCGCGCTGATGTAGTCAGCGGGGCGTCGCCACCAGAAGGTGATGTGGGATCGGCGTATGCGCCGGCCGCCGGTGCTCGACGTAGCAGCCCGCCTGTTCCAGCGCCGCGATGACCTCCGGCACCGGACGCAGTGTGAAGCCGTAGGACGTGAACGGGAGCTTCGCCATCGCGTCCGGGTCGCCGATACCGATCACCAGACGGCCGCCCGGCCGCACCACCCGCGCGAGTTCGGCGCAGGCCGCCGTGAGATCCGGGACGAAATAGACGGTGTTGACGGTGATCGCGGCGTCGAGACCGTCGTCGGGCAACGGCAGCGCGGTGAGCGAACCCTCGATCAGCCGCAGGCGACCGGCTTCGATATCGCGCGCGTGGCCCGAGCGGGCTCGCGCCAGCATGTCGGCGGAGATCTCGACGCCGTGCACCACGCCGTCGGCCCCCACCCGCTCGAGCAGCAGGGAAAGTCCTGCTCCTCCACCGAATCCCACGTCCGCGACGGTGCTGCCCGGCACGATGGCCGCCGCCTCGACCGCCCCGGCGATCGCGGACTTGTTGCCGCGATTGAGCGCGAAGGCGATACCTTTGCCGAGCACGCCGTGGGGATTCCCGAGCTGGCCGGCCAGGGCGGACAGCAGACGGGCCCGGACAGAGTTCATGGCGCCCATCGTAGCGAGCGGGCTGTGCCGCCTCGCGCCCTCGAAACACCGATTACCGCGAGCGAAGGATGATCCGAATGCGCCGACCGGTGATGCTTCTCGCCGCCTGCCTACTGGCCTTGCTGCCCGGTCCGTCCGCATCGGCGGCCGAGCCTTGGGGGCCGCTCGCTGCGCCGAATCCTTTCCTCGGACCGTCCGGCACCGCCACCATGCACGGCGACGCGGGGTCCTCGGACGTGACGCCGCTCGCCGGTCCGGCCGCCCGCGCCGCAGTGGTCGGTGCGTATCCGCTGGCCTCCGCCTGCCCCACGCTGTTGGAAGGATCGGACCGTCTCGTGGTCGCCCTGTGCACCGCTATCGCGGGACAGATCCCCACTGTGCATCTGCTCGACCCCGCGGCGCCGGGGCCGTTGGCGTACTCGCTGGCCGCGCTGCCGTTGACCAGAGGCAGCCTCCTCGGCGGGGTGTACGCCTACCTGGATCAGGCCGACCGCCTGGTGGTCGTGGACGGCTCCGACCGGTTGCTGCGGGTGCGGCACGAGCGTGACGCGGCAGGGACATGGCGGCTGATCGGCGAACACTACGCCGATCTCGGCTCGGTGATCCCGTCCTGGGACAACGTGACCGGCCTCGTGCCGGACTGGTCGGGCAATGTGTGGTTCGCGACCGGCCAGGCAGTCGTCGGGTTCGTCACCACGACCGGGCGGGTCACGGCGATGGCGCTGCCCGCGGGAGAACACGTGGCCAACAGCATCTCCGCTGCGCCCGGCGGGCAGGTCGCGGTCGCTACGACGCACGCGTTGTACGAAATGCGCGTCGGCGCGTCCGGCGGTCCGGAGATCGTGTGGCGTGCGGCGTACGACCGGGGATCGGCGCGTAAGCCGGGGCAGCTGAGTTGGGGGACCGGCTCGACACCCACCTACTTCGGGCCGGAGACCGGCGCCGACTATCTGACCGTCGTGGACAACGCCGACGAACAGGTGCACGCCCTTGTATTCCATTCGGGTAGCGGCCGATTGGTGTGCTCGGTTCCGGTGCTCGGCGCGGGTGGTGCGGGGAGCGAGAACTCGCCGGTCGGGATCGGCCGCTCGGTCTTCGTGGCGAGCACCTACGGTTATCCGTACCCGGCACTGCCCGAGGGAGCCGGTCCGGCGGTGCCGCCGAGCGCGCCGTTCACCGGCGGGATGACGCGGATCGATGTGGCCGCCAACGGATGTCGCGTGGTGTGGGAGAACACGGTTCGCAGTGCGGCCGTACCGCGTTTTTCCACCGCCGACGGCGCGCTCAACACGGTCGCGCGCATCGGCCCCGACCACACCACACCGATCGACGGATACGCCTTCACCGTCCTGGACCCGGAAACCGGTGCGGTCACCGCGTCGCACCCCCTCCCCGGCACCGTCGTCGACGATCCACTTCAGACCGCGCCGCTGATCACCCACGACGGCCGCCTGCTGCAAGGCACGGTCACGGGAATCCTCCGCATCGGCTGAGCCCGATGACGGGAGAAGGTGACTCGGGTCACCAAGCGTCGAGTGGTCCGTGGCTGTCTTTCCGGTTCCGGACCCGCGCATTGCGCGAGCGGTCTTCGGCGGTTGTGGCACTGTGACGTGCGTCTCTCGAAGCTGGTTGTGGCCGAGGTGATTTCGCGAGGTCCCGGCTGCTGAGGGTGGGGGTGAGGCGAAGATCACATACCTCGTTGTGGTTGCGGCCGAGGTGCCGACGGGGTGCGCGAAGCGGGGATGCGCGGGCACTTTTTCGCAGCCGGTTAATCCGGAGCCTGTCGGGGAACTGGCCGGTCTTCCTCGGGAGCCACTATGTCCTTACCCGGTTTATTACCGCGTAAACAAACTTGTGGTCTCTTTCCATTCCTCGGTTGTCAGCAACTGGCAATTTGTGCATATGAACGTGCAGGTGGGAGTGGGTGCCAGCAAACCGTAGAGGGGTCTATCTCGATGCTCGGCTAACTGCTGGGAAGAGTTCCGAACCGTTGCCGAGCGCGATTCCCGACGATCTTTCGGCGGCTTCGCCGGGACGGCGCACACCTAGTGAAACCGCTATTTCGCGGGTCGCATGCGGTTAGCTGGCACGGGGCGAAAGGGTGGCTTCGCAAGGGTTTGCTGGAGTGCTGCTTTATACGCTTGACCTCGGCGGGGAGGGTTGCGTAGGGATAACGATTGTGTAGAGTTGACGGTAACGCTGGCCGCAGCTCGAGCACGACTCGCTGCGGCCAGCGGAACTCAATCGGGGGAGTTCTCAACCAATCTGGAAGCCACGTAGCTACCGATTGTCCCAGCGGCGCCACTCAGGGTGTGCTGATTGTTGGCTGTGTCACAGGTGATGGTTGCCCGCTCGATACCGGGGCCTTCGGGTTCGCGGGCTCGATGACGGCTCGGCGGCCCAGCCCGAACACGTACACCAGGAACAACGCCTCGGCGGTGAACCCGATGGCGATGCGGATCGGCGCGGGCAGCGGGCTCGGCGTCACGAATCCTTCGATCCAGCCGCAGACCAGCAACACCCCGACCAGCCCGAGCGCCACGGTCGCGGTCGCCCGTCCCTGCCTGGCCACCGCCTCCACCCGGCTGAGCCGGCCCGGATCGATCAGCGTCCAACCGAGTTTCAGGCCGACGCCGCCCGCGACGAACACCGCGGTCAGCTCCAGCGTGCCGTGCGGAAGGATGAAGCCGAAGAACGAATCCAGCCGCCCCGCGTCGGACATCAGCCCCGCGGTGACACCCAGATTGAGCGCGTTCATGAACAACAGGTAGATCGCGGGAAGGATCAACACCCCGGTGAACAAGGCGATCGCCGCGACCCACGCGTTGTTCGTCCACACCTGCGCGGCGAAGGCGCCCTGCGGATGCTCCGAGTAGTACGTCTCGAACGCGCCGCCGGGCGCGGTGAGGCTCGCGGTGTCGCTCGGAATGCCGAGCACGTCGCGCGCCGAATCGAACCGGTCCACCCAGATCGCCAAGCCGGCCGAGACGAGCAGGAACGCCGCGGCGACGCCGACCCACCACGGCCAAGACCGGTACAGCGCCGCCGGGAAGCGATGGCTGAAGAACCGGCCGACCTCCCGCCAGGTGTCGGCTCGCGTCCCCAGCACCCGGCCCCGCGCACGCGCCAGCAGTGCACTGAGCCCGGCGATCAACTCCGGGTCCGGGCTGTGCGACTGCAGTCGCGCCAGCTGCTGGGACGTGCGGCGGTAGAGCATGACGAGTTCGTCCGCCTCCGCGCCGGTCAGCTTGCTCCGCTTGGACAAGTAGTCGAGCCGGTCCCACGCCCTGCGGTGCGCCAGGCTGTATGCGTCCACGTCCATTCGGTTGCCTCCCACTCCCACCGGTCGCAAGAATGCTATCGACATGGCTGAATTCACCACCGGCGAAGCAGTGGCCCTGGAGCTGCCGATCGCTCGCATCCCCACCAGGGCCACCGCGTTCCTGATCGACGTGCTGGCCCAGTGCACGCTCGGGTTCGTGCTGCTGCTGGCGATCGTCACGTTGCTGCTGCCCGCGGGTGTGGACTCGGCGTGGCTGGAAGTAGTGACGCTGGTCACCATCGTGACCGTGCTGGTCGGGTACCCGGTGACCTGTGAAACCGCCTGGCGCGGGCGGACCCTCGGCAAATTGCTGCTCGGGCTGCGCGTGGTGCGCCAGGACGGCGGGCCGATCGACTTCCGGCACGCGCTCACCCGCGGGCTGGCGGGCGCGATCGTCGACTTCTGGATGCTCGGCGGGTTCGGCGCCATCGCGGTGGTGACCTCGATGTGCTCGCCCCTGGCGCGGCGCATCGGTGACGTGCTCGCGGGCACCGTGGTGGTGCACGCGCAACGACCACTGCCGCCGCCCGCGCTCGCCATCGCGCCGCCGTGGCTGGCCGCGTGGAGCGCCCAGCTCGACCTGGCCGGGCTGCCGGAGGATCTCGCGTTGGCGGTGCGGCAGTACCTCACCCGTTTGCGTACTTTGACTCCCGCGGCGCGGCATCATCTCGGCACGGCGCTCGTGGCCGAGGTGTGCGGCCGGTTGCGCGTCGCGCCCCCGGCCGAGTGCCCGCCGGTGCAGATCCTCGGTGCGGTCATCGCCGAACGACAGCGCCGGGCGCTCCCGCCGCCGCTGTTCCCGGTGTTCCCGCCGCGGCTGCCGGCGCCCGCAGGTCAGCCGTTCGCGGCGACGTAGTCGTCGATCTCGCGGAGAAAGACGTCCTGACGAGCGGGCGTGATCCAGGAGGCGCGGAAGGAGTTCCTGGCCAACTCGGCCAGCCGATCGGTCCCGAGACCGGCGTGCTCGGCGAGTGCGAGGTAGTTGTCGGCCACGTACGCGCCGAAGTACGCGGGGTCGTCGCTGTTGATCGTCACCGTCAGCCCACGGTCGAGCAGGCCGACGATCTCCTGCGCCTTCATCTGCGCGGTGACGAAAGAGTTCGACACCGGACAGCAGGTGAGCGGGATGCCGTTGGACCGGGCCAGGTCGACCAGGCGATCGTCCTCCACGATGTTCGTGCCGTGGTCGAGGCGGTCGACGGCGATGTCCTCCAGCGCCTGGCGGATGTGTTCGATCGAGTTCGGCTGGTCGATGTCGCAGTGCATTGTCAGCAGGAAGCCTTCCGCGCGGGCGCGCTCGAAGACGCCGGCGAACTTGCTCGGCGGGTTGCCGCGCTCGTCGGAGTCCAGCCCGACCCCGAGGATCCAGCTCTTGTACGGCAGCGCTTCCAGCAGCGTCGCCATGGCGAACTCCGCGGAATGGTCGCGCAGGAAGCACAGGATCAGCTCGGCGGAAATCCCCAGCTCCCGCCGCGCCCGGGCGATCGCCGACCGATATCCGCTGATCACCGTCGGGAACGGAACCCCGCGCCCGGTGTGCGCCTGCGGATCGAAGAACAACTCGACATGACGTACGCCTTGGGCGTGCGCCCTGCGCAGATAGTCATAGGCCAGGTCGTGGAAGTCCTGCGGGAGCAGTAGTACGCGCATTGCCGGGTAGTAGACCTGGAGAAACGACGTCAGGTCGTGGAACCGATAGGTCTGCGCGACCTCGTCCACGTTCTTCTCCGGCAGTTCGATGCCGTTGCGCCGAGCCAGGCGGAACTTCAGCTCCGGCTCCAGCGTCCCTTCCAGATGCAGGTGCAACTCCGCTTTGGGCAGTCCGCGGACGAAGGCGGCGAGATCCGGTGCCATGGGGACATGATCCTCCTAGAGGGCGCCGGACTGCTTCAGTTCCAGGTATTCGTCCGCCAAGGCCTCCGGCAACCGTTCCGGGGACGCGGCCACGACCGCGATCCCGATGCGGCGCAGGGATTCCTGGACCAGCGCGCGTTCGGCGAGGACGGATTCGGCCGCGGCCGCGGCGTAGAGGTCGGAAAGGTCGTCGCGCCGGGTGGCGGCCGCGGCGATATCGGGGTCGGTCACCGAGACGATGAGCACTCGGTGCCGCTGCGCGAGCACCGGCAGCACGGGCAACAGGTTCTCCTCGACCGCGGCGCCGTCGAGGCTGGTGAACCAGACGACCAGGCTGCGCCGGCGGGTGCGCTGAATGGCCGCGCGCACCAGCGCGGCGCTGTCGGTGTCGACCAGCGCCGGGGTGACCCCGGCCATCGCGTGCATGAGCTTGTGCTGCAAGCGCTTTCCGCCGACACCGCGGACCTCGGCGCGCGGCTGCCGGTCGAAGGCGAGCAGGTCGACCGAGTCGCCCGCGGCGGCGGCCAGACCGCCGAGCAGCAGGGCGGCCTCGATGCTCGCGTCCAGGCGCGTACCGTCGCCGACCCGACCCGCGCTGACCCGGCCGGTGTCCAGCAGCATCAGCATGTGCCGGTTGCGCTCGGGCCGCCAGGTGCGGACCAGTACGTCGGTGGCGCGTGCGGTGGCGCGCCAGTCGATGGCGCGCACGTCGTCACCGGCGACGTACTCGCGGAACGAGTCGAATTCGGTGCCCTGGCCACGCAAGTTGGCCACATTGCGGCCTTCGAGATGTTGCAGCCGTTCGACTTTCGACCGCAGCAGCCGTTCGGCGCGGAACGCGGGCAGCGCGCGTACCCGGGCGGGCACACTGCGCCGTGTCTGCCTGCCTGCCAACCCGAGGGGGCCGAGCAGGCGCACCGTGACCGGTCCCGCGACCCGATCGCCACGGTAGGTGGGCGTGAGCGTGGTGCGGAAACGGACTTTGGTGCCGGGGGCGAGTTCCAGCCGGTGCGTGCGGTTCTCGGGACGGGCACTGTCGGGCCAGTCGTCCCACACCGTGCCGCGCAGCACGCGTGTTCCGGCGTTGACCGCGACGAGTTCCACCTCGGCGGAGCGCCCGAGCCGCACCGTGGTCAATGCCTCGCGGGAAAGCGTCAGATCTCGCGCCCGGCCCACGGCCAGGAGATCGAAGAGCAGCCCGGCCGTCAACACACACGTCACCACCACGACGCCGAGCAGGGACGGCATGACCAGAGTGACGAACAGGGCCGCCATGCCTGCCGCGGCGGCCAGCCGACCGGTGACGACCATCCGCTACACCGGGACCGGAACCGACAGCAGCAGCGACGACAGCACGCCCTCGGTGGTCACGCCGTCCAACTCCGCCTCCGGGCGCAGGTGCAGGCGGTGCCGCAACACGGCCACCGCGACGGCTTTCACGTCGTCCGGCGTGACGAACCCGCGACCGTTGAGCCAGGCGAACGCGCGTGAGGCCGCCATCAGCGCGGTCGCCCCTCGGGTGGAGGCGCCGTGCTGCACGGCGGGGGAGGTGCGGGTGGCCCGGCACACGTCGACGGTGTAGGCGAGCACCTCGGGGCTGATCGTCGTCTTCGCGATCGCGGCGCGCGCGGCGCTGATGTGCGCCGGTCCCGCCACGGGACGCAGGCCGGCGGCGGTCAGGTCGCGTGGATCGAAGCCCGCGGCGTGGCGTTGCAGGATGCGGAACTCGTCCTCGCGGCCGGGCAGGTGGATGTCCACCTTGAACAGGAACCGGTCCAGCTGTGCCTCCGGCAGCGGATAGGTGCCCTCCTGTTCGATCGGGTTCTGGGTGGCGACCACGACGAACGGATCAGGCAGCGGCTGCGGCTTGCCGTCCACCGAGACCTGTCGTTCCTCCATCGATTCCAGCAACGACGACTGGGTTTTCGGCGGCGTGCGGTTGATCTCGTCGGCGAGCAGCAGGTTGGTGAACACCGGACCCTGCCGGAAGGTGAACTCGGCGGAATGCGGATCGTAGATCTGCGATCCGGTGACGTCGCCGGGCATCAGATCCGGGGTGAACTGCACTCGCGCGTGGTCCAAGTCCAGTGCGGTGGCCAGCGCCCGCACCAGCAGTGTCTTGGCGACCCCCGGCACGCCTTCGAGCAGCACGTGGCCACGGCACAACAGCGCGAGCACCAGGTACATGACCGCGCTGTCGTTGCCGACCACCGCTTTGCCGATCTCTGCGCGCAGGGCGTGGAACGCGGCGCTCGCCTGCTCGGCCGTCGGGGTGGTCTCGGTGCTGGTCATTCGATCTCCTGTGGTTCGCGGGCGCTCCGGCGCGCGGGGGGCCGGACAAGAATTGGGCGAGAGGGTCTCATCCGACCTCCGATTCGATCCATTCGAGCTGAGCGGCGACCACTTGTAAGGTCCCCGGATCGGGCACGGGGCCGAACAGCGCGGCGCCGATCCGGGCGGGGTCGGCTCCGATGCGAGCGGCGACCACGGCGACGATCCGGTCCGGCGCCGTGTCCGCCGTGATGCCGAGCGGGGAGCGGACGCGGCGCAGCGTGGCCGCCCGCAGCTTCCCGGCGACGTGGTCGTGGTCTTTCGAGCGCCGGTAGAGGGCGGCCTGTCCGGCGAGCAGTTCGTTCGCCGCCACCTCGACCGGACGTGGCTCGCGCACCAGAGCGCCCCGCCTGCGGGCACGCCACCACACCACCAGCGCGGCGGCGATCAGGAACTGCAAGCCGCCGTAGAAGACCGGTGCGAGCAGCCGATCCCAGAGCGGGTCGTCGCCCGCTCCGAAACCGGGGCCGTCGTAGGAGTCGTCCGGCGGAGGGGCGTCGGGCAGATCCGGCGGCGGTTGCGGTTGCGGTGCGGTCGGCGCGCCGCACGATTGCAGTGCGCCGTAGGCCAGCACCAGCAACGCGGCCGTCGCCGCGAGTACGCCCCAGAACCGTGGGTCGCGCAGCAGATTCGGCAGCGGTGGCAGTTTGCGCCTGGTGCGCGGCGCCTTCTCCACCGCTTCGACCTCGGTCGGTTCCGGTGCGGGCGGCGGCGCGGAGGCGGAGAACCGGTCGGCGTATTCCAGCCTGCGGTATTCGTCCTCGGTGGCGCGCCGTCCGCCGTACACGACCTCGTCGAAAGTGTGCGCGGCTGGCTGGATCTCGGTGGCGACCTCGAGCGGCAGCACGGTCGTCACGTCGTCGGCGGTCTCCCGCGCGGTGCGCGAGCGCCGGACCTCGAGCACGCCGCCCTGTTCCAGGCCGCGCAGCACGGCACGGAAGCGTTCTCGCAGGGCACGGTCGAAATCCCGGTGCCGGGCGGCCGTTTCCGCCGCGGCGCGATGGTCGGCGGCGGCGCCGAGCCACGGTGTGCCGGGAGCCGGATCGCCTGCCGTGTGAGGACCTTCGGTCAGAGCGATCTCTACCGGGTCCGGCGCCGGTGGGATCCGCGGATCGCTCATCGCGTCTCCTGCCGGGGGATGCGAATGTCCATTCCCTCCCTGCGGCAACGACGGTCGACGTAGCAGACCACCCGTGCGGAAGCCTCGACCACTTCGCCGAATGCCGTCAGCAGCAGCACCGCCGACGTGGCCAGCACGATGACCGGCCACCGGTGGGTGCCGGAGAAGTCCGAGACGAACAGCGGGATGGCCAGCAACGGGATCGCGAGCAGCCCGTACAGTGCGCGCTGGGCGATCCACAACCCGGTTATCGACCACTCCGCGCCCTCGGCGAGCAGTTTCGCGCGCGCTACGCCGTGGCGGTGCGAGGTGTGCTCGGCGAACAGCACCGGCGCCGCGACCCAGCGGCGGGCGCGCAACCAGCCCAGCCAGATCGCCGCGAGCGGCAGCGTCACGATCAGCACGCCGCCCACCGCGAGGACGCCGAGGCCCACCAGCGTGAACAACAGCTGGAACACCAGCAGCGGGCCGAGGGTCGCACCGAATCGGCGCAGGGCGGTCCGCAGGCCGATCGGTGCGCCGCCGACGGTCGCGAGTCCGAGCGCCACGGTCGTGCCGCGCAACGCGAACCGCAGCAACCACGCACAGGCCGCGGTGGACAGGATCGCCGCCCAGGCGGTGCCGGAGTCGGAGCCCTCGGTCAGCCCGGAGACGCCCGCGGTCACCGCGACGACCACGGCCTCGGCGATGAACAAGCCCGTCACGCCCGATCCGGCCAGGGCCCGGATGTTGGCCTGGATCAGCGCGAACGGCACATCGAGCAGTTCACGGAAACTCAGCGGTCGGATCGGCACCGTCGTTCCAGGAGACCCCGGTACCGGATCTGTTCCCGCCCCGACGGCGCCGGCCGGTTCGGCGGCTGGCAGCACGGGCCGAGTCTAACCGTCACCGCCGCAGCAGGCGGTCCACCACGTGCCGGTAACGGGCCGGATCGATGGACGGAAGGCCCAGCAGCGCGCGCAGGTATACGCCGTCGCCGACCAGCCGGATGATGTCGGCCTGGACCGGGTCGGCGACCTCCTCGTCCAGACCGTCCGACCAGGAGTTCATCAGTTCCACCAGTGCCTGCTGTACCTCGTCGGGCTCCGGTGTGGCATCGATGGTGCGCATGGTCGCGAGCATGGATCGGTAGAGCTCGAGTTCGACCGCTTCCGCGGCGTCGTCCGGGTTCGGCGTCTGGAGGTACCACTCGGCTACCGAGCCGCCTTTGGCGACGGCGCTGTCGAGTTGCTTGCCCGCCCGCTCGGCCAGTCTGCGCACCAAGCCCGCCAGCAGCGCGTCCTTGCTCTTGAAGTGGTAGAGCAGGCCGCCTTTGGAGACGCCCGCCGTGGCCGCGACGTTCTCCAGCGTCACGTGCGACATGCCTTTTTCCAGCAGCAGGGTCTCGAGCGCGTCCAGGATGCGGTCGCGGGTGTCAGCCGTCACGCATTCGACTATACCGTCTGGACGGTCGGTCGATTACTATACCGTCTGGACGGTAAGAAGAATTGACGACGGAAGTCGAGAAAGACCATGACCACCGAGACCGCGCACATCCCCGGACGATCGGCCGGTCCGCCCCGAGCGGGGACCCGCGAGTGGGCCGGATTGTCCGTGCTCGCGCTCGCCTTGCTCCTACTCGCCGTCGACGCGACCGTGCTGGATCTGGCCGTGCCCGCGATCAGCGCCGATCTCGCGCCGACCACGCCGCAACTGCTGTGGATCATCGACGTCTACTCGTTCGTGCTGGCCGGGTTGCTCGTCGTCATGGGCAACCTGGGCGACCGGATCGGGCGGCGCAGGTTGCTGCTGCTCGGCGCGGCCGGATTCGGTATCGCCTCCGCGCTCGCGGCGTGGGCGGTGACGCCGGAGATGCTGGTCGCGGCACGCGTGTTGCAGGGTGTCGCCGGCGCCACGCTGATGCCCGCGACACTGGCCCTGATCAGGTCGATGTTCCTCGAACCGCGCCAGCGGACCGTCGCGATCGCGGTGTGGAGCGCGATGGCGGGCGGCGGCGCCGCGGCCGGACCGCTGCTGGGCGGCTGGCTGCTCGAGCACTACTGGTGGGGTTCGGTGTTCCTGGTGAACCTGCCGGTCATGCTGGTGCTGATCGGTCTGGGTCCGGTGCTGATCCCGGAGTCACGTGATCCGCGGCCCGGTCGCTTCGATCTGGTCAGTGCGGTGCTGTCGATGTCGGCGCTGGTTCCGGTCGTGTACGCGGTGAAGGAGTTCGCGGCGCACGGTCCGAGTCTCGGCACCGCCGTGATCGGCGCGATCGGTGTGCTGGCCGGCGTGTGGTTCGTACGCAGGCAGCGACGGCTGGCGCAACCGATGCTCGACCTGGCGTTGTTCGGGCTGCCGAAGTTCCGTACGGCGGTGCTGACCAATCTGCTGGCGGTGTTCGCGCTGGCGGGTGTGCTGTTCGTCGGCTCGCAGTACCTCCAACTGGTGCTCGGCCGCTCACCCATGCAGGCGGGATTGCTGCTGCTGCCCGGTCTGCTGGCCGGCATGATCGCCTCGCTCGTCGCGGCATGGTTGGTGCGGCGCCTGCGGCCGGGCGCGGTGCTCGGCGGTGCGCTGATGACGGCGGCGGTGGGCGCCGCCCTGTTCGGACTGCTCGGCCCCGACGCGGCCACCAGCACGACCCCTTTCGTGCTCGGCTTCCTGTTCATCGGGGCAGGTGTCGGTGTCGCGCTGACCGTGTCCTCGGATCTGGTGGTCGGCTCGGCGCCGGCCGAGCGCGCGGGCGCGGCCGCCGCGGTGTCGGAGACCGCGTACGAGGCCGGCGTCGCTTTGGGCGTCGCGGTACTCGGCAGCGTGGTCATGGCGATCTTCCGAAACGGTCTCGACCTGACCGGCGTGCCGGGCGATCAGGTCAGCGTCGCCTCCGAATCCCTGGGCGCTGCCACCGCTTTCGCCCGTGAACTGCCGGAAGCCACCGGGAAGGCGTTCCTCGTCTCGGTGCACGAGTCCTTCGTCTCGGGCATCCACTTCGCGGCGATCGGCACCACGTCGATCCTGTTGATCGCCGCGGTGGTGGCGTTCCGATTGCGCAACGCTCGTGCGTAGTGGATCGCACGGCGAACGAGAGCGAGGCGCTGAACCAGTGGTCAGGAGCCGTCCGCGGACCGGGTGCCCGAGTCGGGTGCGTACTCGGTCTGAAGGGGCGGACCGGGAAGCGGCCGCGCGAGCCGGGTCGGGGCGAGGCGGCCGCGCAGGGTGACGGATTCGCCGAGCTGCCAGCGTCCGGCTTCCGGTCCCGCGGCGGCTTCCACCGTGGCGCCGGACGCGAGCAGCAGGCCCTGGTGCTTGGCGAGTTCACACAGGCGAGCGGCCTCGTTCACCGCGTCGCCGATGACGGTGAACTCGTAGCGTTGATGAGCGCCGACATTGCCGGCGACAACTCGCCCCGCGGCCACTCCGACAGCGGCCGCGAAGTCGCCTGCGGTGGTGTCGAGCCGGGCCCGGATCGCGCGGGCGGCCGCCAGCGCCGCACCCGCGGCGTCGGACAACGGCGTCGGCGTGCCGAACACGGCGAGGGCGGCGTCACCTTCGAACTTGTTGATCAGCCCGCCGTGACGTTCCACTTCGTCCACCACGATCCCGAAGAACCGGTTGAGAAGGGCGACCATCTCCGGCGCCGGAATGGTCGCGGCCATCGTCGTCGAGCCGACGATGTCGATGAACAGGGCCGCCGCGTCGGTCTCCACGCCGCCGAGGGTTGGGTCACCCGCCAGCGCGGCCGCGGCGACCTCCCTCCCGACGTGCCTGCCGAACAGGTCCCTGATCTGCTCTCGCTCGCGCAGCCCCTCCACCATGTGGTTGAAACCGCTCTGCAGCTCACCCAGTTCGGTGCCGTCGTAGACGGCCAGCGCGACATCGAGATCGCCGTCCTCGACCTGACGCATCGCCCGGCGCACGCCGAGGATGGGGGCCACCGTCGCGGCCAGGGTCTGCGTCATCAGCAGCAGACCGAACACCAAGGTCGCTCCGCCCAGGGACAGCACACAGACCGCCAGCCGGGCTTTGGTGACGTCGTCCATCACGAGCGCAGAGACCGCGAGCACCATCATCCCGGCCACCGGAACGCCCGAGCCGACCACCCAGACCACCAGTGCGCGTCCGAAGACGCCGATGCCGCGGCGTCGGCCGGAAGCCGCGGCTTCCAGCACCCGGGCCGTGACGGGACGCAACGCGAACTCGATGATCAGATAGCTGTTCGCGCAGACCACGATGGCGCTGATCGCGATGCCGAACGCGACCTTCGGAATCAGCCGCGGCTCGGCCAGGCCGTACAGCGTCGTCAGCAGGACGAGTCCGCCGAACCACAGCAGCGCTTGATCGCGTACCAGCCTGCGCGGTATCGCCGTGGTCGCGGCCTGCTCCTCCTCGGTCGGGACGCGCTCCGGGTCGGTGGCCCACCGCAGCGCACGCAGCCCGCGCGTGGTGCCCCACCAGAGTCCGATCAACAGCGCGCAGGCGGCGTACAGCGGTGCGGCGAGCACGTCGAGCAGTAGGAGGTCGCGGCTGAACACCGACGGCCCCGGCAGTACGAAACCGACCAGGACGATCGACACGACCATGCCCGTCAGGTTTCCCAGCAGAGTGGGGACGGTGAGCAACAGCTGGATGCGGACCCGTCGCAGCCCCGAGGACTCCTCAGCGGACCCGAGCAGTCGCGACCCCCATGGCGCCGCGGCGAGCGTCGCCTCCCTGTGTTGCATGGGTGAAGCGTAGGCCGCCCGGCGACCCACCGCCGCCGGTCGTGCCCGCCCTGGCGTGGCCCGCGCTCAGGGCGGTCGAGCAGCCCATCCGACGCGGCGCGTTCGACTTCGCGCCGCACAGCGGCGGGCCAGGGAGCGGCTGCGCCGATCGAACGAGCAGTTCGTCCGCCGGTAGGCAATCGACGCTTCACGTGGCTGCCCCCGCTCTCGCCGCCACAGACCGAGCGGCTCGACCGCCAACTGTTGCGAGCTGGTCAGCGGCCCGGCGGGATCGGAGCCGGGAAGTTCTGCGCGGCGGCCGAGCAGTTCATTCCGGTGGGTGCTGGTGAGCCGGGGCGTTGGATCGCTGCCTCAGCGGCCCGGCGGCAGTTCGCGGCGGTCGGAGCCGGGGAGTTCAGGGCGCTGCTGTCCCGGCAGCTCTTCTCGGCGGGCGCCGGTGGGCAGACCGTAGCCCGCGGCGCCGGTCGGCGGAAGCGAGGAGTACCGAGGGGTCGGCGGCGCGGTGTAGTCGGCGTCGACAACGGTTGCAGCGACGTGCTGGGCGTGCGCGATCTCGGGCGAGCCGGGCTGAAATGGGTAGCCGACGGCCTGCGGATGCGAACTCTGGCCGTCGACGGTGACCTTGCGGGTGCGCCGCAACGTGAAGGTGATCTCCTCGACTTCCTCGAATGCCTGCCGCGCGGTACGCAGCGGATGCGTCGCCGTGTCGAGCGCGTTGGCGACGAACGACGGGACCAGCGGCCGGATGAAACGGGCCGCGGTGTCGGTGAACGGCACCGTGCCGATCAGCGGCAACTCGAGACCGCCGCCGCTGGGCGGCGCCGCCGGTGTGGCGGCGACGGTCACGGGGGCCGGTAGGTTCGGCGTCACCTCGGGGGGCATGGCGCTGTCCTTTCGATCGTCCGCCGTAGCGGCGGGAAGTTCGGGGCGGCGCGGCGGCTCGGTGATACCGATCTCGATGCCGCCGATGGCCGCGATGATGCGAGTGCGCTGCCGCTCCCGGTCGATGGCCGAGTCCGCCTCCACCGCGAGGCGGGCGGCGGTGAGCTGCTGTTCGGCGCGCAGGGCCTCGGCCTCGGCGCGCACTTCGGCCTGCTTGACCGCGATAACCGCATCGGCTTCGCGCTCGGCGCGGTCGTACACCGTGCGCGCCGCGTTGTGCCGGTCGAACGACGTCTCTCCCCGCCACCATCGCAGCACCAGAGGCAGCAGGGCCAGCGTGACGAACGCCCCGATGAGGAGAACGCGCAGCGGCGGCGCGTCGTGCACCGTGTAGTCGTTCATCGCTTGCCAGCGCGCGCCGAGCCCTCGGTCGGCGTCGTCGAAGGCGGCGGTTCGTGCGGCCGAGAGGTCGTTCTGATCGGCGGCGATCCGGCGGTCGGCGGCGTCGACCCGGCCCTGCGCGGCGGCGAGCTGCTTGCGGGCGTCGTCGAGCATGTCGTTGGCCGTCTGCGTCTCCGGGCCGCGGCCGGGCACACCGGTGATCCTGGTGCGGGGGCACTCCGGGGCCGGGTTGTACTCGCAGCGGGCGATCACGAGGGCCTGGTCGATATCCGTCTGTGCCTTGCCGATCGCCGGTTCGAGGGCAGCCCGGTCGGCTTTCGCCCGGTCCAGTTCGCCCTGCGCCGCGACGACCCGTGGCGCCGAGTCCACCGACCGTTGCGCCTTCTCGTCCAGCAGCCGATCGACGGACCCGCTGAACAGCACGACCGCGGCGAGTTCGGCGATCAATCCGCCCGCCAGCACGGCCACCGCGACGCGCGCGGTCATCCCGAGCCGATCCGGTCCTCCGCTCGGCCGCGCCGTGGCCAGAGCCCGCGCGAGCGTGCCGGTCAGTGTGGCGACCAGGATGCCCGCCGCGAGCGCGACCCACCACGGCCACGTGGACGCCGCGACCGCGGCGCCGACCGCACCGGAGATCGTCGCGAACAACGCCACCACAGCGCCGGTGACCGCATACCCGGCGCGCTCGTGGCGATCGGTGATCGCGCTGGTCCGACCCCCGCCGAGCCAGGTGAACAAGCCGGTGACGGTCATCGGAATGCACATCCTCTACGTCCCAGGCGCTTTCGCGGGCGCGACGAAACTGTCACGGATTCGTTGTGACAGCGTGACAGGCGCGCCGGGCTCGCAGCGAGCAGGGGCGGCCGGATGTGTCCAGGCTCACAGATCGTCCGAAGCGGGACGGGGCGTGGCGGGTGGATGCGCCTACGCTGGCGCGGTGATTCCGTTCCGTGCGAGCCATCTCGGGAGGTCAGGGCGTGCGCAGAGTCGGGTTGACGTTGCTGGCCGCGGCGTTGCTGATGTGGCCGGCTAGCGCAGGGGCCGCCCCGGCCGATCGGTCACTGGACCGGCTGGTCGCCTTGGTGGTCGAGCGCTTGGACACCGCCGACGCGGTGGCCGCGGCGAAGTGGATGGCCGCCGGTGAGCGCGGCATCGAGCCGACCATCGATGATCCGGCCAGAGAAGCGGAGGTCTACGACGCGATGGCCCGGTTCGGCAACGGTCGCGATCTGCCGGAGAATTGGGTGCGGCAGGTGTTCTTCGGACAGATCGAAGCCAGTAAGACGGTGCAGCGCGGATTGATACTGCGGTGGCGTTTCGACCCCGCCGCCGCGCCCACCGCACCGGCAGGCCTCGCGTCGGTGCGCCCGATCATCGACCGGGTGAACGTCGAGATCCTCGACGAGTTGACCGCGCGCCGGGCCGAACTGGTCGCGCCGGACTGCCCGGAGCGATTGGCCCGCAGCGTCTTCGGTGTGTTCACCACCGGCCGCGGCGACGCCCTGCACCGGGCGGCGCTGGTGCGGGCCTCCGCATCGCTCTGCCCCGTGTAGTGCCGGTCGGCGCCGCCCGGAGGGCCGTGCCGGAAAGATGTGTCCAACACCACTTCCCGATATTTGCTGGTTATGTGCTGAATCCCACATCGGACAAAAGAGTCCGGACGGTCGGATCCTATTAACGGCATGTCACACCCGTGTCGTAAATATCTCACCGGCCGGATCTCCGAGTTAGCCGCCGCCACATGGTTTGCCGGGCACCGGCCGGGGGAAATCCATTTCGATGCAGGTGAGGGCGGTTTCCCGGCCTGGTGAGGAAGGTCTCGGGTCGGTGTCGCGCGTCGGTTTCCCCAGCTGGCACCGGGTGCCATGGGGATCGATCGCACGGCAGGCGCTGCTTTACACTGGACAACGCGCACACGTGGAGGACCCAATGCAGAAGCCCAGCTAAACCTGGTTATTAGCGAAACCTAAGTTGGTTGGGCCCTGGACCTGACTTATCGTTTGCTCTTACGCCGAACACAGAACGTTCGGCTACCTCGCCCGCTCGGGCAGCCCCTAGCCGGTGCTCAGCGTAGCGGGAGGGCACCTGCTCGGAGGTAAGGATCTTGTTAGGAATCCGTTACCGAAGGGCACCCACTACGTCACAGAAGCGGGTGGAAACAACTGCAGACCTGACTGCACGCCGAAGACCATCAGCGCGGCTGGCTTCGGAACGTACGGGCGCAGTCTTGTACGGAGGCGTTCGACGAAAGGCCGTTTTTCTTCGAAGGCCCACTTTCTTGAAGGCAGAGGCATGACGCAACTTCCTGGCCACCGGTCACCTGGACCCATGGGGCTCTACGACCCGGCGAACGAGCACGACGCCTGCGGCGTCGCATTCGTCGTCGACATGCACGGCCGCCGCAGCCGCGACATCGTCGACAAGGCTATTACGGCTCTGTTGAACCTGGAGCACCGTGGCGCCGCGGGCGCCGAGCCCAACAGTGGCGACGGCGCGGGCATCCTGATCCAGGTCCCCGACCGCTTCTTCCGCGCCATCGTGGATTTCGAGTTGCCTCCGGAGGGCTCCTACGCCACCGGTATCGCCTTCCTCCCGCAGGCCCGTCGCGAAGCCGCGCGCGCCGCCTACGGTGTGGAGAAGATCGTGAAGGAAGAGGGTCTCGAGGTCCTCGGCTGGCGTGAGGTGCCGATCGACGAGTCCTCCCTCGGCGCCCTGGCGCGCGACGCCATGCCGACCTTCCGGCAGATCTTCATCGCCTCGCCGAAGAACGCTTCCGATCCGCTGTCGGATATGGATCTGGAGCGCCGCGCCTATGTCGTGCGCAAGCGGGTCGAGCGCGAACTCGGGTCGGCCGGTGCGGGTGAGGGCGCGGTCGGCAGGGAGTCGGTCTACTTCCCGAGCCTGTCCGGGCAGACCTTCGTCTACAAGGGCATGTTCACCACGCCGCAGCTGCGCGCGTTCTACCTGGATCTGCAGGACTCCCGCGTGGAGAGCGCCCTGGGCATCGTGCACTCCCGGTTCTCCACCAACACCTTTCCCTCCTGGCCGCTGGCGCACCCGTTCCGCCGGGTGGCGCACAACGGTGAGATCAACACCGTCACCGGCAACGAGAACTGGATGCGCGCCCGCGAGGCGCTGCTGCGCAGCGATGTCTTCGGCGTCGACTCCGCGGGCAAGAACCGGCTGGAGAAGATCTTCCCCATCTGTACCCCGGGGGCGAGCGACACCGCCCGGTTCGACGAGGTGCTGGAACTGCTGCACCTGGGCGGCCGCAGCTTGCCCCACGCCGTGCTGATGATGATTCCCGAGGCATGGGAACGCAACGAGACCATGGATCCGCGGCAGCGGGCCTTCTACGAGTACCACTCGATGCTGATGGAGCCGTGGGACGGCCCCGCATCGGTGTGCTTCACCGACGGCACCGTCGTCGGCGCCGTGCTCGACCGCAACGGCCTGCGGCCCAGCCGCATCTGGGTGACCGACGACGGCTTGGTCGTGATGGCCTCCGAGGTCGGCGTGCTGGACATCGACCCGTCCAAGGTGGTCAAGAAGGCGCGTCTGCAGCCGGGCCGCATGTTCCTGGTCGACACCGCCCAGGGCCGCATCGTCGGCGACGACGAGGTCAAGTCCCAGCTCGCGGCCGAGCACCCGTACCAGGAGTGGCTGGACGCGGGTGTCTCCCGCCTCGCCGACCTGCCCGACCGCCCGCACGTGCACATGTCGCACGACCGCGTGCTGATCCGTCAGCAGATCTTCGGATACACCACCGAGGAGCTCAACCTGCTGATCTCGCCCATGGCCAAGACCGGCGGCGAAGCGCTCGGCTCGATGGGCACCGACACTCCGATCGCGGTGCTCTCGGCTCGCCCGCGCCTGCTGTTCGACTACTTCTCCCAGCTGTTCGCGCAGGTCACCAACCCGCCGCTGGACGCGATCCGGGAAGAGGTGGTCACCAGCCTCAAGCGCAACATCGGCCCGGAGGCCGACCTGCTGCACCCGGGGCCGGAGTCCTGCAACATGATCGCGCTGGAGCAGCCGATCCTGGACAACGACGAGCTGGCCAAACTCGTCCACATCAACGACGACGGATCGCACCCCGAGTTGCGCTCGGTGGTCGTGCGTGGCCTGTACCCGGTGAAGAAGGGTGGCAAGGGTCTGCGCAAGGCGCTGGAGGCGATCAACACCCAGGTGTCGGCCGCCATCGACGGCGGAGCGCGGATCATCGTGCTGTCCGACCGCGAGTCCAACGAGAAGCTGGCGCCGATCCCGTCGCTGCTGCTCACCTCGTCGGTGCACCACCACCTGGTGCGCGAGCGCACCCGCACCATGGTCGGCTTGGTCGTGGAGGCCGGTGACGCCCGCGAGGTGCACCACATGGCCACCCTGGTGGGCTTCGGCGCCGCCGCGATCAACCCCTACATGGCCTTCGAGACCATCGAGGACATGCTCGAGCGCGGCGCCCTGGAGATGCCGGGTAGCACCGGCGATCTTGCCGCCGACTACCGCAAGGCGGTCGCCAACTACAACAAGGCCGCGGGCAAGGGCGTGCTCAAGGTGATGTCCAAGATGGGCATCTCCACCCTGGCCTCCTACAACGGCGCCCAGCTGTTCCAGGTGATCGGCCTGTCGCAGGACCTGGTGGACGAGTACTTCACCGGTCTGCGCTCGCACCTGGACGGCATCGGCCTGGACGAGATCGCCGACGACGTCGCGCAGCGGCACCGGGTCGCCTTCTTGGAGAACCGCAACGAGCGCGCGCACCGCGAACTCGAGGTCGGCGGTGAGTACCAGTGGCGGCGCGAGGGCGAATACCACCTGTTCAACCCGGACACGGTGTTCAAGCTGCAGCACGCCACCCGGTCCGGTCAGTACTCGATCTTCAAGGAGTACACCAAGCTCGTCGACGACCAGTCCGAGCGGCTGGCCTCGCTGCGCGGTCTGTTCAAGTTCAAGCACCGGGCGCGCAACCCGATCCCGATCGAGGAGGTCGAGCCGGCTTCGGAGATCGTGAAGCGGTTCTCCACCGGCGCGATGAGCTACGGCTCCATCTCGGCCGAGGCGCACGAGACGCTGGCGATCGCGATGAACCGCCTCGGCGGCCGGTCGAACTCGGGTGAGGGCGGCGAGTCGCCGTCGCGCTTCGAGCCGGAGGAGAACGGCGACTGGCGGCGCAGCGCGATCAAGCAGGTGGCCTCCGGCCGCTTCGGCGTGACCGCGCACTACCTGACCAACTGCACCGACATCCAGATCAAGATGGCCCAGGGCGCGAAGCCCGGCGAGGGCGGGCAGCTTCCGGCGCACAAGGTGTATCCGTGGGTCGCCGAGGTGCGGCACTCGACGCCGGGTGTCGGCCTGATCTCGCCGCCGCCGCACCACGACATCTACTCGATCGAGGATCTGGCGCAGCTGATCCACGACCTGAAGAACGCCAACCCGCAGGCGCGCATCCATGTGAAGCTGGTCGCCGAGCCGGGCGTCGGCACCGTCGCGGCGGGCGTCTCCAAGGCGCACGCCGACGTCGTGCTGATCTCCGGTCACGACGGCGGCACCGGCGCCTCGCCGCTGACCTCACTGAAGCACGCGGGCGGTCCCTGGGAGCTCGGTCTGGCCGAGACCCAGCAGACGCTGCTGCTCAACGGGTTGCGCGACCGCATCGTCGTGCAGGTCGACGGCCAGATGAAGACCGGTCGCGACGTGATGATCGCCGCGCTGCTCGGCGCCGAGGAGTACGGTTTCGCCACCGCGCCGCTGGTGGTCTCGGGCTGCATCATGATGCGGGTCTGCCACCTGGACACCTGCCCGGTCGGCGTCGCGACGCAGAACCCGGTGCTGCGCGAGCGCTTCACCGGCAAGCCGGAATTCGTCGAGAACTTCTTCCTGTTCATCGCCGAAGAGGTCAGGGAGCTGCTGGCCCAGCTGGGCTTCCGCACGCTGGACGAGGCCATCGGCCGGGTCGACCTGCTCGACACCTCCAAGGCCAAGCAGCACTGGAAGGCCAGCAAGCTGGACCTGTCGCCGATCCTGGACGACGTCGAGACGGCGTTCATGTACCAGGACCGCCGCTGCACCAAGTCCCAGGACCACGGCCTGGACAAGGCGCTGGACCAGCAGCTGATCGTGCAGAGCCGCGACGCGCTGGAGCGTGGTCAGGCGGTGAAGTTCGAGACCAAGATCACGAATGTGAACCGCACCGTCGGCACCATGCTCGGGCACGAGGTGACCAAGCTCTACGGCGGCGCGGGCCTGCCCGACGACACCATCGACATCACCTTCACCGGGTCGGCGGGCAACAGCTTCGGCGCTTTCGTACCCGCGGGCATCACGCTGCGCGTGCAGGGTGACGCGAACGACTATGTCGGCAAGGGCCTTTCCGGCGGCCGGCTGGTGGTGCGCCCGTCGCTGGACGCGCCCGGCGAGTTCGCCTCGGAGCAGAACATCATCGCGGGTAACGTGATCCTGTTCGGCGCAACCAGCGGTCAGGTCTTCCTCAGCGGTGTGGTCGGCGAGCGGTTCGCCGTGCGCAACTCCGGCGCCACCGCGGTGGTCGAGGGTGTGGGCGACCACGGCTGTGAGTACATGACCGGTGGCCGGGTGGTCATCCTCGGCGAGACCGGACGTAACTTCGGCGCCGGTATGTCCGGCGGCGTGGCGTTCGTCTTCGACCCGAACGGTACCTTCGCCGCGAAGCTCAACCCCGAGCAGGCCGACGCCGTCGAGCAGCTGGCCGGTGACGACTTCACCTGGCTGCACGACATCATCACCCAGCATCGTGACCAGACGGGTTCCGCGGTGGCCGATCGCATCCTGAGCGATTGGTCGCAGCAGGTGAACCACTTCGTGAAGGTCATGCCGCGCGAATACAAGAAAGTTTTGCTCGCCATCTCCGAAGCTGAGAAGAGCGGCAAGGACGTGGACGAGGCGATTATGGAGGCCGCACGTGGCTGACCCCCAGGGTTTTCTGAAGCACACTGCACGGGAACTGCCCAAGCGGCGACCGGTGCCGCTGCGCCTGATGGACTGGAAAGAGGTCTACGAGGAGAACTTCTCCCATCAGACCCTGCGCACCCAGGCCAGCCGGTGCATGGACTGCGGTATCCCGTTCTGTCACAACGGCTGTCCGTTGGGGAACCTGATCCCCGAGTGGAACGACTTGGTCTACAAGGACCACTGGCGCGAAGGCATCGACCGGCTGCACGCGACCAACAACTTCCCGGAGTTCACCGGGCGGTTGTGCCCCGCGCCGTGTGAGGCGTCCTGCGTGCTCGGTATCAACCAGGATCCGGTCACGATCAAGCAGGTCGAGGTCGAGATCATCGAGAACGCCTTCGACGAGGGCTGGGTGACCCCGGTCTACCCGACCCGCCTGACCGGCAAGAAGGTCGCCGTCGTCGGTTCCGGCCCGGCCGGTCTGGCCGCCGCGCAGCAGTTGACCCGCGCCGGGCACACCGTGACCGTGTTCGAGCGAGCCGACCGCATCGGAGGTCTGCTGCGCTACGGCATCCCGGAATTCAAGATGGAGAAGCGCTTCATCGACCGCCGTCTGGCGCAGATGGAGGCCGAGGGCACCATCTTCAAGACCGGCGTGAACGTGGGCGTGGACATCACCGCCGAGCAGCTGCGCGAGCGGTACGACGCGATCGTGCTCGCCGGTGGCGCCACCCTGGCGCGTGACCTGCCGATCCCGGGCCGCGACCTGGACGGTATCCACCAGGCCATGGAGTTCCTGCCCTGGGCCAACCGGGTGCAGCACGGCGACGACGTCACCGACGAGGAGGGGCTGCCGCCCATCCACGCGAAGGGCAAGAAGGTCGTCATCATCGGCGGAGGCGACACCGGCGCGGACTGCTTGGGCACCTCGCACCGGCAGGGCGCGGCGAGCGTGCACCAGTTCGAGATCATGCCGCGTCCGCCCGAGGAGCGGGCCGACTCGACCCCGTGGCCGACCTACCCACTGATGTACCGGGTTTCCTCGGCGCACGAGGAGGGCGGCGAGCGGGTGTTCTCGGTGAACACCGAGCGCTTCGTCGGCGCGGACGGTAAGGTGACCGGTCTGGACGCGCACGAGGTCAAGATGGTCAACGGCCGCTTCGAGAAGGTCGAGGGCACCGACTTCACCCTCGAGGCCGACCTGGTGCTGCTGGCCATGGGCTTCGTCGGTCCCGAGAAGCCGGGCCTGCTCACCGATCTCGGCGTCGGCTACGACCAGCGCGGCAACGTGCAGCGCGACAAGAACTGGGCGACCAACGTTCCCGGCGTCTTCGTCGCGGGTGACATGGGTCGCGGCCAGTCGCTCATCGTCTGGGCCATCGCCGAAGGCCGCGCCGCGGCCGCGGGCGTCGACCGGTACCTGGAAGGCGAGACCGCCCTTCCGGCGCCGATCACCCCCACCATGGTGGCTCAGCGCTAGATCCCCTCTCTTACCGGAGCGGAAACAAAGGCGCCTGTGGACAACTTGTCCGCAGGCGCCTTTTCGCGGTCGACCGCCGGTTTCGCCCGGTTGCCATCGGACCAGTGACGGGAATTCGACACACTGCGAGGTTCGAATGGCATTGCGGTGGTTGTGGCCCTATTGTTATCTCGGGCGCGTTGCTGATCTTGGGATGTGGGTAAGGGTGCACGTCATCCGTCCGGATGACTCGTGTTCACCTGGCGTGCACTGGAACGACATCCGGTGAGTTCAGCATTGACGCGGCAACTCGGCGGGAGTTCGACGAGGGCGAGGTTTGGAGCGGTATGCAGTGGAAGAAGATCGTCGCGGCTCTGGGCGCGTCCGCGACTGTGATGTCCGGCTTGGTTTTAGGCAGCGGTTCGGCGAGCGCCGCTCCCGGATGCCCGAGTCTGTACGTGGTGGCGATCCCCGGCACCTGGGAGACCGGGCGGGACAAGACCCCGCAGCCCGGCATGCTGTCCGGCGTCACGCGGGGCCTACCGTCCTCCGCAAAGGTCGACTACGTCACCTACGCCGCCACCGCCTTCCCCTGGGAGGGTGAGGTTTACGGCAACTCCAAGAAAGAGGCGGTCGACACCGCGCGCGGTCTGATCGCGAACATGGCGCAGGAGTGCGGCGCCACCAAGATCGCGCTGGTCGGCTACAGCCAGGGCGCGGACGCCGCCGGCGATCTCGCCGCCGAGCTCGGCACCGGTCTCGGTGTAGTGCCGCCCGACCGCGTCGCCGGTGTCGGCCTGATCTCCGATCCGCGCCGTTCGCCCACCGACATCCAGGTCGGCCCCGTCGCCGCGGGCGCGGGCGCGGGCGGTCCCCGGGTCGGCGGCTTCGGCTGGCTCAGCGACCGCACCCGCACCATCTGCGCGCTCGACGACCTCTACTGCGCGACTGCGACCGACGATTTCGTCACGCGGTTCGCAGGCTTCCTCGCCCAGGCGTCGGATGCCAACCCGGCCAATATGTGGCGCTACCAGATCGAGGCGGGCAACATTCTCGGCGACCTGATGACCTCGGGCGGTGTCCCGATCCTGCAGGCGCAGCTGACCGACTCGGCCAACCAGAAGCGCGCCAAGGACCTGGAGCGCTTCTACAAGTCGCAGGCGCACACCCTGTACGGTAGCTACCCCGTGGGCGGCGGCCAGACGGCCATCTCCTGGATGCACAACTGGATCGCGGGCATGGCCTGAGTCATCCGAAACCCAGGGCCCACCTCCGAGTTCGGAGGTGGGCCCTTTTCGATGTGGTCGACCGACTAGCTCGACCCGGTCGGCGGCAAATCGTGCCGGAAGTGTTTGATCACCGGACCATCAGGTCCCGGGCAGTCGCCCGGCCCGCGGCGCGGGCCGTCATGCCGTTCGTGGCGTTCGAAATGGCGGGGGCGACCATCGATCTCGGCGCCCTGCTGCGGCGCGTCCACCACGTGTACCTCGCCACGATCGACGGGGGTTTCAGCGGACGCGGTCGCCGCGAGGGCGGCGAGCGGGACGACGATCAGCGCACCGGCGACGGCGACCCTGGTGAGACGCCGCAGCGGCGTAGCGGTTTTGGAGAGCGACATGGAATTCCTTTCTCTCGAACGGTGAGCCGCTGTTTCGCCAGCGGCTCACCGGTCCCATCGAAGGTTCCGTCACTGGGACACCGGTGCGATGGTCCTGGCAATCGGCTGTGAAAGCTCAGCGCGTCGCGATATTGCGCGGCAACAGGTCCCAGACATGCCCGTTCTCGTTGACGGTGGCGGCCATGCGGCGTCCGGTGCGGGAGAACAGGATCCGGGTGATCGAGCAGTAGTCGACGGGAAAGGTCAGCGGCCTTTCCAACCCGAGGACCTCTTGCAGTAGCACGTTGACCACACCGCCGTGTGCGAAGGCGACGACCGTGTCGGCCGGATCGGCGGCCGCGACGATATCGGCGACGGCGGCGTGCACCCTGGCCTTGAACGCCGCACCGTCCACCTGCAGCGGGAGATGCCCGGCCTTGATCCGCTCATAGGCGTCGCGGAACTCGACCTTGGCATCCTCGATCGGAATGTAGGCGGGCAGATCGCGATCGTATTCGGCGAGATCGTCGACGATCTCGACGCCGAGTCCGAGTTTCGCGGCCGTCGGCGCCGCCGTTTCCCGAGCCCGCCGCTGCGGGCTGCTCACCACCCGGGAGACGCGATGATGACCGAGCGCCCCGGGCACCCGCTCGGCTTGCTCCAACCCCACCGGGGCCAACTCCGGATCGGCCGGCCCGCCCGAACTGAGCATCCGGACCGGCTGGGCGTGGCGAACGAGAATCAACTGCACCCGTCTCACTCTGCCGCATGCCCCTGACCTGTTCCATCCGGCCCTGTGGAGCCTGCGTCCGGCTCTGTCGGGTGACATACTCGGAACATGACCGTCGAGCCGTTTCCGCAGTGGCTGCGTCCGCCGCCGGGCGGATTCGTCGCCGAGGATCTCGATCGCCTGCCTGATCTTCCCCCCCACACGGAGCTGATCGACGGGAGTCTCGTTTTCGTGAGTCCGCAGGCGAAGTTTCACATGCTGGTCATCACCCTGCTCGACTCCGCGCTCCGTCATTTCGCTCCGGCTCACCTGCGGGTGCGGCGGGAGATGACGGTGACGCTCGGGCGGGATCAGCGTCCCGAACCCGACCTGCTGGTCATCCATGCTGACCGGGACGGCGGTCCGGAGCTCACTTCCTATCGAGCCGACGACGTCGTCTTGGCGGTCGAAGTCGTGTCGGCGGAATCGCGTACTCGGGATCGAGAGCGTAAGCCACAACTGTATGCCCGAGCGGGGATCGCGCATTTCTGGCGAGTCGAGAATGCAGAGGGCCGCCCGGTTGTCTATGCCTACGAACTGGATCCGGCCACGACGACATACGCGCTCACCGGCATCCACCACGATCGCCTGAAGCTGACCGTGCCGTTCGATATGGATATCGACCTCACCGAGATCGATCGGCTGTAAACCCGGTCGCCGGGCTCGGTCGGACGAGTACTCCGGCGGGACCGCCAACTCGGCGGTTCTTCGCTGCGGTATGGCACGCCGACTCTCGACATCCGGCTCACACTGCGCTGACGGCCCGGTTCGCGTCGTGCGAACGGGCCGTCGACGTCTGCCGCTACTGGCTCTTCTTGCGCTTGGTCAGCAGGTAGATGCCGCCGATGATCAGCGCGACCACCAGCAGGCAGCAGATCGCACCGAAGATCAACCCGCCCCTGCTGCTCTTCTTCTTTTTGGCGGCGAGGTCGAGCGCGGAGTTCCATGTGTCCGGGCTCGCCCACACGGTGTGGTCCAGCAGGCTCGCGTTCGTCAGCAGGTCAAGGTACATATCCGAACCCCTTAAGGTGTATCGGCCTCCTCCCGGAGCCGAATCTCCAAGGGTAGCCGTCCGATTCGCTCGATGAGAACTCTTCCATGGCGAAGGCTCGGTCAGCGTGGTTTTACCAACGGGAACGGCAAGGTCTCGCGAATGCTGCGTCCGGTGATCAGCATGACGATCCGGTCCACGCCCATACCGAGCCCACCGGTCGGCGGCATGGCGTGCTCGAGCGCCTGCAGGAAGTCCTCGTCGAGTTCCATGGCCTCCGGGTCCCCGTTGGCCGCCAGCAGTGACTGCTCGGTGAGCCTGCGTCGCTGGTCCACCGGGTCGGTGAGTTCGCTGTAGGCCGTACCGAGTTCGACGCCCCAGGCGACGAGGTCCCAGCGCTCGGCGACGCCGGGGATATTGCGATGCTGCCTGGTCAGCGGGGACACCGAGGTCGGGAAGTCGATGTAGAACGTCGGCTCCTCGGTGCGGGATTCGACCAGGTGCTCGTACATCTCCAGCACCACTTGGCCGGCGTCCCAGCCGTGCTGATAAGGCACTTCGGCCTGCTCACACAGTTCGCGCAACTCCTCGACCGTGGTCTGCGGCGTGATCTGCGCTCCGATCGCCTCCGACACCGCGCCGTGCACCGTCTGCACACGCCACTCGCCGGAGATGTCGACCTCCTCGAAGGTCCCGTTCCCATTGGGCCGCAAGGCCACCATCGCGCCGTTGGCGGCGATCGCGGCGTTCTGGATCAGCGTGCGGCAGGTGTGCATCATGCGCTCGTAGTCGCTGTGCGCCTCGTAGGCTTCGAGAATGGTGAACTCGGGGTTGTGGCTGAAGTCGACGCCCTCGTTGCGGAAGGTCCGCCCGATCTCGAACACCTTCTCCATACCGCCCACGCACAGCCGCTTCAGATAGAGCTCGGGCGCGATCCGTAGGTACAGGTCGAGGTCGTAGGCGTTGATGTGGGTGACGAACGGCGTGGCGTTGGCGCCACCGTGCACCTGTTGCAGGATCGGCGTCTCCACTTCCAGGTAACCCCAGGAGTTCAACGAGTCCCGCAGTGAGCGCACCACCGCGCTCCGCTTGGCCAGCACCTCGCGGATCTCGGTGTTGATCGCCATGTCGACGTAGCGCTGCCGCACCCTGGCCTCGGGATCGGCCAGCCCCTTCCACTTATCCGGCAGCGGGTGCAGGCACTTGCCCAGCATCCGCCAATCCGCCGCGAGCAGCGAGAGCTCACCACGCCTGCTGGTCCCGATCTGGCCGCTCACCTCGATCAGATCACCAAGATCGAAGAACTCGCCGAACTCGGCGCTGCGGTCGGCGCCGACCCGGTCGCGATCGATGACCAACTGGATGTCGTCGGTCCAGTCGCGGACCACCGCGAAGATCACGCCGCCGTAGTCGCGGATGCGCAGCAGCCTGCCGCAGACCCGGACCGTGGTGCCGCGCGGGGAACGCCGCGCGTCGGCGACGGTATGCGTCGGCGGATAGGCGACCGGGTAGGGATCTATACCGGAATCGGTGAGCCGCGTCAGTTTGTCCATGCGCACGCGGACCTGTTCGGGCCTGCGCGGCAACTGCTCCTCACCCTCGATCTCCGCGATGTCCGGCGGGCTGCCGTCGGCGTGCAGGCCCGTCACGGTCGCGGGCACGGCGGTGTGCACGCCGGTGTGCGTCGCGGTGTCGGGCTCTTTGCCGAGCCGCGGCAGGAAGCCCTCCGCCAAGGCGCTGGCCACCGCGACCCGCGGCAGCTGCCTGCGCTCTTCGAACAGGAAGAACCGGGGCACCCAGTGCGGCTGATACTTCACGTTCGAGCGATACAGCGCCTCGAGCTGCCACCAGCGCGAGAAGAACAGCAGCACGCCCCGCCACAAACGCAGCACGGGACCGGCCCCGATCTGGCCGCCCTCTTCGAACACCGAGCGGAACACGGCGAAGTTCAACGACACCTTGGTGATGCCGTACTGCTCGGAATTGAGCGCGAGCTGCGAGATCATCAGCTCCATCACGCCGTTGGGGCCGCCGGGGTCGCGGCGCATCAGCTCCAGCGAGGCGCCGGTGCGGCCCCACGGAACCAGCGACAGCATGCCGAGCACCCGGCCCTGCGGGTTGACCGCCTCGACCAGCAAGCAGTCGCCGTCCAGCGGATCGCCCAATCTGCCCAGCGCCATGGAGAACCCGCGCTCGGTCTCGGTATCGCGCCAGTGGTCCGCGCGGGTGATGATCCGGGGGAACTCCTCCGCCGGTATATCGCGGTGCCTGCGAATGCGCACCCCGACACCGTGTCTGCGCAGCCGGTTCGCGGCCTGACGCACCGGCTTCATCTCCGGACCGGCCAGCGAGAAGTTCCTGGTGTCCAGAATGGCTTCGTCGCCGAGGCGCAGCGCGGACAGACCCGCGCGCCGGTACGCCGTCGCACCGAGTTCGCTCGCTCCCATCACCGCGGGAGCCCACCCGAATCGATCCGCTTGCCGCAGCCAGGCGTCGATCGCCTGCGGCCACGCCTCGCGAATGCCGACCGGATCGCCGCCGGCCAGGCAGACACCCAGCTCCACACGGTAGGTCACCGCGGCCTTGCCGCTCGGGGCGAATACCACCGCCTTGTCCCGGCGTGTGGCGAAATAGCCGAGGGAATCCTCCACGTCCGAGCGCTCCAGCAATCCGCGGATCGCCGACTCGTCGGTGCCGGTCATCGCGTTCGCCGCCCGCTGCGAGCGCAGCAGGACGATCACCGCCGCCAGCAGCGCGGCGGCGCCGAACAGGCCGAGCAGGAAATTGACGAACGGCGGAGGATGCCCGTCGAAGTGCTCGTTGTCCGCCAGCACCGCCGCCGTCACGCGGTAGATCGCCCAACCCGGTCGCTGCACGCCCGGCGGGAGGCTGCCGGGGAACAATTCCACCAGGCCCCAGCCGAGCAGCGCGCCGCCCGCGAGACCACCGGCCAGCACGCCGAGCGCCTTCCACCCCGCGCCGCGGCGCACCTTGGTGTAGAACTCCGGCCATGCCGCGATCAGCACGCCGATGACGGCGAGGTGCACCACCATCGCCACCAGCGCGTGAATGCTGCCCCGCTCGGCGAAAGTGACGCCGTTGATCACCGCGTAGATGGCGAGATAACCGACCAGCAACCACCAGGCGATTCGTTTGCGGCTGGCGATCGCGCCCGCCGTCAGGCCGACGACCAGCGCCCACATCAGATTCGTGTCCGGCGCGTCGAAGTAATAGGTATCGATATAGTGGCGCGGCACGTGGGTCAGGAAACGCAGTCCGGGCGAGAGGCTCCACAAGAAGCACAGCACCGCGAATACACCGAGCGTCGACCCCGCGATATGCGGCACTTCCGAAAGGCGTCCGTGACCCCGGTGTGGAACCGGTGGAGCCGGTTTTTCCGCGGGTGGTCCGGTGTCGAGATGTTGCTGGGCTTGCGTGGAGGTCACGGAACCAGTGTGTACGTGAGTGTGTCAGATTTGCCAAGCCTGCGGCGCGCGTGTTTGTGCGGTGTTTGCGCGGGCGGGACTTCCTCGCGGCGTCTGCCCTGCCTGGGCGAGCCGAAGGCGAACTTTCCTGATTTCGCTGTGACCTGGGCGAATGAGTCGGCCAAATCGGCGTGAATTCGATCTGTGTGGTCGGGACGGTGGGATTTCCGTGCGGTGCGTGAGGTACGGCTCGAGTTGCCCGGAGATCGCAGCGGCTGTGGGGCGGTGTTCGGCGAGTTCGAATGGCGTAGTAAGTATTTAGTCCATGTCGGAACCAGTCGAAGTACCGATCGATGAGGACGTTATTCGGCTCGGCCAGTTTCTGAAGCTGGCCAACATGATCGAATCCGGTTCGGAGGCGAAGACGGTGATCGCCGCCGGATTGGTGCGGGTGAACGACGAGGTGGAACTGCGGCGCGGGCGCCAGCTGCACGTCGGTGACGTGGTCGCCCTCGCTGGGCACAAGGCCATCGTGTCCGCCTGAGCGCCCGGATGCTGGCGGCGGCCGGCGAAGACCCGGCGCGCCGCCGAACCGGCTCAGCCCTCGGCGCGCACGACGATGCCGTCGTGGTCGCTGTAGAGCATCTCGCCGGGCACGAAAGTGATCCCGCCGATCTCGACCGGCACATCGCGGTCACCACTACCGGTCTGCGTGCTCTTACGCGGATTGGTGCCCAGCGCCTTGATGCCGATGTCCAGGGTGCGCAGGATGGCGGAGTCGCGGACCGCGCCGTTGACGACGACGCCGGCCCAGCCGTTCTCGACGCCGCGCCCGGCGATGATGTCGCCGACCAGCGCCGTGTGCACGCTCGCACCGCCGTCGACCACCAGCACCTTGCCCTCGCCCGGCTCACCGAGCGTCTGCTTCACCAGCAGATTGTCCTGGAAGCAGCGGATGGTGGTGATGCGTCCGGAGAACGCCGCACGCCCGCCGAACTGGATGAACTGCGTGTCGCAGCTGCGGATGTCCGGGCCGATCTCGTCGGCCAGGTCGGCGGTGGCGATTACATTCTGCGATTCGGTCACCGGGCTATTTTGCCGCGACTTCGTCACGGCGTGTTCGCGGCCCCTTCATGGCTCGCGTGCGAGCGACCGATGAGCCGGTGGACCGCCACAGATGGCTTCGGCGCCGTGCGGTGCGCGGAGTTGTCCTCGCGCGTCGTCGCTCGACGCGCGCCATATCTCGGCGGTCCGCGGCGCTATCGGTGTCCGTAGCGCAGTTCGTACAGGTCGCGGTCGTGGTCGGTGATCTTGCCGTGGTCGACCAGTTCGGGGTTCAGGCCGTGCTGGACCAAGCGGAAGCGGCGCCAGACGTAGCTGAGCGCGACCGTGAAGACGACCAGCGGAATGATCATCATCACGATCAAGCCGATTTTCAGGGGCAACGGCCCGGGGAACAGCAGCACCAAGGCGAAGAACGGGATGATCGGCCCGAGAAAACGGACGAGATATCGCTCCATGGCCCCGTGTCCGACGAGGTCGTGGATGACCCACTCGTGCAGCTCCTCGGGGAGCTCGCGGCCCAGATCGTAGGCGATCCGTTGCCTTAACGTGGGGCTTTCATACCTCCAGGCTATGCCCGTGAGATAAGTCACCGCTAGGTCCCGATGCGGCTCAGCCTCGTCCGTGCCTGCGCTCGTAGTCGAGGCGTTCCCGCTCGTCCCGTAGGCGGGCGTCGGCGTCCGCGAGCGCGGGATCGAGACCGTTCTTGATCAACCGGTGACGCCGGTAGACGTACAGCAGCGCCACGGTGAAATAGATCAGCGGGATGTACAGCAGCGCCATCATCGCCAGCCCCATCCACAACGGGCCGGGCAGCAACAGGAACAGCATGAGCACCGGCAGCACCGGAACCAGGAACCGCAGCAGATAACGCCGCGTAGCGCCGGGACCGACCAAATCGTCGCGCACCCAGTCGGACATCGATTCCGGCAGCGTGCGGCCACAGATGTAGCCGATCCGCTGACCGAACGAAGGTTTGGCGCTCACCACTTCAGCATCCCGACCGCGCTGTCACACGCGCAACTCCTACCTTCGGGCGTGAAATGCGGCTATCTGGGTGACCAGGTTGTGCGTGGTGTGCTGGACGGCGATCTTGACGAACGGTTCGATGGTCTTGCCCAGCGCTCGCCCCGCCAAGCCTCCGGGCACCCGGTAGTCCACGATCGCGTCGACCGTGCACAAGCCCTCGCCCTTGTCGTGGAACAGGAACGTGGACTCGACATCGAAGCCCTTGATCGACTTGACGCCGATCGCGTAGTCCTTCTCCCAGCGGACGACCTCGATCCGCGACTTCAGCGAGGCGGGCCCCAATTTCATGTGCCCGTCGAAAGTGGCGCCGAGTCCTTCGGTCTGCGCACCGACCGGGGTGAAGGATTGAATGCCGTGCAAGAAGCGCGACAGGTTCTGGTAATCGTTCACGTATGCGAACGCGGACTCCGCCGAGGCCGCGCAATCCTCGACGATCTTCACTTCGGTCATGCGCAAACACTAACCGGCGTGGCGATTCGGCTCAGGCGGTGACCGCGAGCGTCGCGGCCAGGCCGAAGGCGAGCGCCATCACGACCACCTCGGTGACCGCGCGACGCAACGAGTCCTTCGCGTCCATCCGGTGGCCTGCCGCCCGCGGCACCCAGCTGCGCCGCCACCACCAGCCGAGCGCGAGCAACGCGAGCAACACCGCGGTCTTGGCGAGCAGGATCCGGCCGTAGCCGGTGCCGACGAACGCACCCATCCCACCGACCCGGACCAGTCCGTTGATCAGCCCGGTCACCGCGACGACCGCCACCAAGGGCAGCGCCACCGCCGAATATCTCGGCAGCGCCACCGCCCACTCGCCGCGGGTCCGCACGACCAGTACCAGTGCGATCAGCAGCCCGAACCAAGCGCCCGCCGCCAACGCGTGCACCGCGGCGAGCACCGAGCCGAACGCCTGCTGCGACATGTGTCCGGTGATCGGCCGCAATGCCAGCGCCACCGCGGCGAACACCAGGACCAGGTCGGCGGAGGTGGACTCGGGCCGCCGGAAGGCCAGCGCGGACCCGGCGGCCACCGTCGCCACGCCGACCAGGATGGCGATCCCCACCTGTCCACCGCTGACGTCCACCAGGTAGGTGCCGAAATCCGCGGCGCCGAGTTCGCTCACCGGAACGCCGACCACTTCGGCCGCCTCGAAGATCAGCACGGCGAACTCGGCGACCGCCCAGATCCCGGCCAGGACCGCGAGCAGACGCCACGGTGTCCGCAGGCGCGGCGTCACCCTGGGCAGAGCGGCCAATCCGAGCGCGGTCGAACCGACCCCGTCGGCCACGACCCGGACCACCGCCTCCCCGGGCAGTGGCCCTGGCAGAATGAGCACCCAGGCGAGTGCGACCCCGAGCAGCGCGGCGGGGACGGTTGGTAGCAGTGCGGGCCAAGGCGTGACGCGGGGAGCGCGCCGAGCGCCGCCCCGGCCGCCGATCTTCACCTCGCTCACCGCTTCGCGCCGCGGCTCCTGCCGCCGAACAGCGCGAACGCGAGTCCGCCGCCGAACAGCGCGACCGCGCCGGCGACGAACACCCACAGCGGAATCCCGCCCGAGTCGTCGGAGCTGTCGCCGGCTTTGGCGTTCGGTTTCGGTCCCGGCGCGCCGTTGCCCGGCTTACTGAGCGTGAACTGGCGCTTGCCGCTGACCGGGTGCCCGTCGGCCGAGGTCACGCGGTAGGCGATGGTGTACTCGCCGACCGGACCCAGCTCGCCCAGAGCGACGCTGACCGTGTTGCCCTCGACCACCGGCTCACCCTTGGACCACAGATTGCCGTCCGGCCCGACGACGGTGAGCGACGGGAAGCTGGGTTGCAGTTCCTCGTTGAACATGACGCTGACGCGCGCCGGGCCGCTGTCCACCGTCGCTTTGTCCTCCGGGACGCTTCCGGTGGCAGCGGAGTGCGCGGCGGCGACTCCGGTCGCGGCGACGCCGAAGCCGAGCAGGAACAGGCCCGTCACGAGGGCGCTGAGCAGGCGGCGGGTCATGCGCGCCGCCCGCGGATCACGTTCCCGAGGCCGAGCGCGACGCCGAGCAGGCCGAGCGCGAGGCCGATGCCGCCGAGCCAGCGGGCCGTGTCGTCGCTGTGGTCGACGTCGTCGTCGGCGGCTTCGCTGCTCACCTTGTGCCCGTCCGCGTCGTGTTCTTCACCGGCGGTGAGGGTCATCGACGGGGCGGGACGCTCGGGTTCCTCGCCGTCCTTGTCGACCGGCTGGTCCCACTTGACCACCTTGCCGTCGGAATAGGTCTGCTGGGCGGGGAAGCTGACCGAATCCAGTTCGGGCAGCGGACCGAGGGACACCGCGAAACGCTGGAACTGACCGGGCGGAATGCCCGGGGCGCCCGGGTCGGCGGTCCAGGTGATCGCGGTGACCTCTTTCTTGTCGTTGCGTTCGACCTTGGCCGACCATCCGGGAATCGGTTCGGTGCGAGCGGATTTCAGGTTGGGCAGGGTGACGGTGAGCGCCGTGGTGCTCGCGGTGTCCGATTCGGTGGGGACCCGGAAGGTGGCGACGGTGTATCCGCCTCGGGCCGCGCCGGGGGCGTCCACCGTGACGTGTGCCGCGGCGGTGCCGCCTGCGAGCAGAACGAGAGCCGCGGTGGCCGTCGTCGCGACGGCGCGCGAAATCGAGCTGTGCATGCTGAAGCCTTCTGTGCGAAAGGAATGGATGTCGGAGGATCAGCCCGACACCGGCGGGGCGCGGGGGCCGAGCGCACCGTGGGGAGCACAGCGATATGGCGGAAGGCCGGGATCCGGCCGGTGCGGCACGATGGTGATCCGCGCCCGCCGCGGCGGTGCGAGGATCGCGCGCAAGGCACCGGAGGCGGCGGTGTAGAGCCGCTCGGCAAGCACGATCAACGCCGCGCAACCGACCGTCGCGACGGTATGCGCGAGCAGCATTCCTCCGGTCGGCAGCGGCGGATGCGTCGCCGCGGTGGCGCCTGCAGGGTGGGCATGGTCGAGGAGTACCGACAACGCGGCATGACTGAACAGCTGACCGGCGCCGAGCAGTCCGGCGACGACGGACGGCCGCGAGCGTCCTCGCACGGCTCCCGCCGCGGACCCCACGGCGGCGGCGATCGACAACAGCAGTGTCAGCTCGGTGGAGCCCGGCGCACCTCCACCCGCGGCCCCGTGTGCCGCGACGGCGAGCACTCCGACGAGCACGCCGATCAGACCACCGCGCAGGTGGCCGGTGATCGGGTGCGGGGACATCGGTACGAGGAAGGTCAGCGCACGCCGAGCCGGGCCAGGATGTCGGACTCGATCCCGGACAGCTCGTGGGAGATCGACGCGTGCACCGACCGGCGACGGTTGGCGGGCATCTGGTCGGAGGTGTGCACGGCGGCGGTCAGGCTGCCGAGGCGGTCCTTGGTGGCGGCGACGAACTTCTGCGTCTCGCCTTTGTCCTTGCCGTTCTGCCCGCTGATCTTCTCCAGCGCCGCTTCGGCATTCGTGATGCGCGCCTGGAGCTTGGCGCCGTGCCCGGAGAAGTCACCGAGCTGGTCGATCCCGACGCCGAGCTGCTGGGCGCGGCGGGTGTCGAGCTGCCCGCGCAGGAGGGTGGCGCCGCGATAGGCGAGCGGGGCGAGCACCGGGATGAGCACGCGCGCCACGCCGAGGTACTTTTTCACCTGGCCAGCGCTGAACGGATCGCGTTCGGCCTTCGCCGCCAGCTTCAGCGCGGCTTTCTCCTCCGCCTGGAATGCCGCGATCTGCGCTTTGGCGACCTTGCGCTGGGTGCGGGCCTCCGCGCGGCGAGCCTTGCGGTCGTTCTTCGCGGCCAGCTTGGCCTCGATCGCGGCCTTGTGCTTGAGGGCTTTCGCCTCGGCCCTGCGGCTCGGCCGCCGCTTGCGCTTCGTGAACAACCCCATCGAAGGCCCTCCGTCATGCTGGTTCGCCATGGCAGTACGACGCCGGGGAAGCCCGTCCGCCCATGTCACACGCTTTGCCGTTACCCTATCGGGTCCATGGTGGCAGCTGCGAGGGTAGTGCGGCCCGCAGGCGCTGGAATTCAACACTGTCGGGGGTAGGGACCATACTGCATAGCGTGGATTCGGACATCGGTGACCGGGATGGTCGCAAGCGCAACGGAACGGCCGTCGATCGGGCCACCGACGTGCCGACCGCCTTCATCGATGCCAGGGCGTTGATCGGTTGCCGCCACCGCCTGCGTCTGGACGCCACGCACCCCGAAGCGCTGGTGGGCATCGCCGAGGACGCGGGCGTGCGCCAGCGCCGGGATGCCGCCGCAGCGCACCGCAGCCGGGTGCGCGACGCGCTGGTCGGCGCGGACCCGGACGCCTGGGTGGTGATCGATCCGGGGCTGCGCGCCGCCGAGCGTGCCGCGGCGACGATGCGCGCCTGCGAAGACGGCGCGCGACACATCTGGGGCGGACTACTACCGCAGGAGCCCGACACCGGTAGGCGCGGGGGCGCGGAGATCCTGCTGTGCGACGCCGAGCGCGGCGGATACATCCCGATCATCGTGGTGAACCACAAGGTGACCGACCCGCGCCAACCCGAGCCCGCCGACTTCCACCCCACCACCTCCGACCCCTATCACTGGAATCCGCAGCCGGATCCGCACCGCAAACTGCGTCAGCAGCCCCGCGACCAGCAGCGGCTCGCTCATTTGCACCGGATGCTGCAACGTCACGGTCTGGCCAGCCCCGCGCTGGTCGGCGGCGTGATCGGCTTCGACTTCGACCGCATCCTGGTGCACGATCTGGCTCCGTTGCTGGCCGACTACGACCGCCGCTACGCCGACCGGATCGCGGTGGTGCGCGGCGAGCTGCCGACCGTTCCGTCGAAGGTGCCCGAGTGCAGGCAGTGCCCGTGGTGGACGCGGGGGATCGAGGGTCCCGGCTGCGAGGGTTGGCTGATCGAACATCGCGACGTCAGCCTGGTGGCGCCCGGCTCGCGCGCCGAGGTGCTGCGCAGGCACGACGTCGAGACCATCGACGAACTCGCCGCCTGGGTGGGCGATGATCCCGAGGACTGGCAACACGGCCCGTTCGACGAGGCCGTGGTGACGGCGCGAGCGTGGATCGCTGGGGCGCCGTTGGTGCGGCGGGTCGAGCGGGTGCGGGTGCGACGGGCGGACGTGGAGGTCGACGTCGACCTGGAGAGCTTCCAGGAGTACGGCGCGTACCTGTGGGGAACGCTGCTGAACGGCGTGTACCGCCCCTTCGTCACCTGGGACCCGTTGCCCACGGAGGACGAGGGCCGCTCCTTCGGCGAGTTCTGGACTTGGCTGATGAGGGTGCGCGCCGAGGCGGCCGCGGCGGGTAAAACGTTTGCCGCGTATTGCTATTCGCGTACCGCCGAGGACAAGTGGCTGTACGAGTCGGCACGCCGGTTCGCGAGCCGCCCCGGTGTGCCGACGGTGGAGCAGGTGCGCGCGTTCGTCGACGGGCCGCAGTGGGTGGACATGTTCCAGGCCGTCTCCGACCAGTTCATCTGCCCGAATGGCAAGGGGCTGAAGAAGATCGCTCCGGTCGCCGGGTTCTCGTGGCGCGATCCCGAGGCGGGCGGCGAGGCATCGATGAGCTGGTACCGACTCGCGGTCGGTTACGACGGCGCCACGCCCGACCAGACCCAGCGCACCCGATTGCTGGAGTACAACGAGGACGACGTCCGCGCCACCCAGGTGCTGCGCGAATGGATGACCACCCGCGCCGACGAAGAGGTCCCCGGTCTCGCCGATTTCCGGCAGGTTCCCCTGTTGCGGCCGCACGCGGCCGTTCCGGGTGGCGCCGTGGTGCCTCCTTCGGCCACGTAGTTCGGGCGCGGCGGTACGATCGCGACGTGACAGAGCACGTCGAACAACTCGAGTTCCAGGCAGAGACCCATCAGCTGCTCGAGCTGATGATCCATTCCGTCTACTCCAACAAGGACACCTTCCTGCGGGAGCTGATCTCGAATTCCTCCGACGCGCTGGACAAGCTGCGGCTGGAGTCCTTTCGGGACAAGGATCTGCACGTCGACACCTCCGACCTGCACATCGAGCTGGAGGTCGACAAGGACAACCGGATCCTGACCGTCCGGGACAACGGCATCGGCATGTCGCGCGCCGAGGTCGTCGACCTGATCGGCACCCTCGCCAAGTCCGGTACCGCGGAACTGCGCAAGAAGCTGAACGAGGCCAAGTCCGAGGCCGCGGCCGAGGAGCTGATCGGCCAGTTCGGCATCGGTTTCTACTCGACTTTCATGGTCGCCGACAAGGTCTCCCTGACCACCCGCCGGGCGGGGGAGACCACCGGCACCCGATGGGAATCGAGCGCGGGCAGTTCCACCTACACGATCGAAGAACTCGACGAGGTGCCGCAGGGCACCTCGGTCGCGCTCCACCTCAAGCCGGTGGACGAGGAGGATCACCTCTTCGACTACACCCTGGAGTGGAAGCTGCGCGAGATCGTCAAGAAGTACTCCGACTTCATCGCCTGGCCGATCCGCATGCAGGTCGAGCGGACCGTCACCGAAGGCGAGGGGGAGGACGCCAAGGAGACGACCATCCTCGAGGACCAGACGCTCAACTCGATGAAGGCGCTGTGGACGCGTCCCAAGAGCGAGGTCTCCGACGAGGAGTACAAGGAGTTCTACAAGCACGTCAGCCACGGCTGGGACGATCCGCTGGAGATCATCCCGTTGAAGGCCGAGGGCACCTTCGAGTACCAAGCGCTGCTGTTCATCCCCTCGCACGCGCCCTTCGACCTGTTCACCCGTGAGCACAAGCGCGGTGTCCAGCTCTACGTGAAGCGGGTGTTCATCATGGACAACTGCGAAGAGCTGATGCCGGAGTACTTGCGCTTCGTCAAAGGCGTGGTGGACGCGCAAGACCTGTCGCTCAATGTCTCGCGGGAGATCCTGCAGCAGGACCGGCAGATCCAGATGATCCGCAAGCGGTTGGTGAAGAAGGTGCTGTCCACCGTCAAGGATCTGCAGGGCGCGGAGGACCAGACGAGCTACCAGACGTTCTGGAAAGAGTTCGGCCGCGTCCTGAAGGAGGGTCTGCTCTCGGACTTCGACAACCGCGAGACCATCCTGCAGGTCTCCTCGTTCGCCTCGACGAACTCCGAGACGGAGTTGACCACGCTCGCCCAGTACGTGGAGCGGATGCCCGAGGGGCAGGACACGATCTTCTACATGACCGGCGAGACCCGTCAGCAGGTCGAGAGCTCCCCGCATCTGGAGGCGTTCAAGGCGAAGGGCCGCGAGGTGCTCATCCTGACCGACCCGGTCGACGAGATGTGGGTCGGCTCGGTGCCGGAGTTCGACGGGAAGGCGTTCCAGTCCATCGCCAAGGGCGAGGTCGATTTGGAGACCGAGGAGGAGAAGAAGGCCTCCGAGGCGCTGCGTGAGCAGCAGGACAAGGAATTCGCCGACGTGCTGGCGTGGCTGGGCAAGACGCTGGAACACAGCGTCAAGGAGGTGCGGCTGACCAACAGGCTCACCACCTCCCCGGCGTGCCTGGTCGGTGACGTGTTCGACTTCACGCCGATGCTGGAGCGGATGTACCGGGCCTCGGGTCAGGCGCTGCCGGAGAGCAAGCGGATTCTGGAGCTCAACCCGACGCACGCGCTGGTCACCGGCCTGCGCGACGCGTACGCGGCCAAGAAGGAGGAGGCCGAAGCGGGCACGGCGACCGAACTGTCGGAGACCGCCGAGCTGCTGTTCGGCACGGCGGTGCTCGCCGAGGGCGGCGAGCTGAAGGATCCGGCGCACTTCGCGCACATCCTCACCGATCGGCTCACGCGCACGCTGTGAACCGTTCGCGGCCGGAGGACCACGCCGAGGTCCTCCGGCCGCGCGCCGGGTCATGTTTCGGCCATTTTCCGGTTACGGTGACCGTCGAGGTGGCATATTCGCAGGACTGGGGAGTTCGCCCCCGGGTGGCGCGGTTAGATGTGGATGCCTGAAAGGATTCTCACGACATGTCCGCAAACCCGCTCGCCGTCGCGGAGCCATGGGATCTCGTCGCCGACGGATATGCCGAATTCGCGCCCGCGATCATGGGACCGTTCTCGGCGCGTGCGCTCGAGTTCGCCTCGCTCACACCCGAGTCGCGGATCGTGGACGTGGCGGCGGGACCGGGCACGCTGAGCCTGCTGGCCGCTCCTCATGTGGCGCACGTCGAGGCCATCGACTTCTCCGAGTCGATGATCGCGCGCTTGGCGCAGGACGCCGCCGCCGCCGGGCTGGCGAATATCCGTGCGCGAGTCGGTGACGGACAGGATCTGCCGTACGAATCCGATCAATTCGACGCGGGCTTCTCCCTGTTCGGACTGATGTTCTTTCCCGAGCGCGCGCGAGGCTTCGCCGAGTTGTTCCGCGTGTTGCGTCCCGGCGGCACGGCGGTGGTGTCGAGCTGGGCGCCGATCGCGGACTCGCCGCTGATGCGGATGATGTTCGGCGCTTTGACCGCGGCCGATCCGAATATCCAGGAGCCGCAACCGAACTTCCTGAGCCTGGAGAATCCCGAGCTCTTCGAATCCGAGATGCGCGGCGCGGGTTTCGAAGCCGTGTCCATCCAGCGGCATTCGATCGCGCTCACCTTCGACAGCCCCGAGGAGATGTGGGAGACCATGGTGCGCAGCAGCGCCCCGTTGGAGCTCATGCGCCACAGCGTGAGCGCGGAGGTCTGGGCTCGGCGCGCCGCGGTGATGAAAGCGTTTCTCGCCGAGAAATACCGACCGAACTATCCGTTGTCCACCACGGCGTATCTCGGTATCGGACACAAGCCGCAGGGGTGAAAGACAGCGGCGCGCGGTCCTTCCGGGGGAAGGACCGCGCGCCCGCGGGATGGTGGCGTGCGATTACCGCGGAGCCATGCGCAGCGCGCCGTCCATGCGGATGGTCTCGCCGTTCAGGTAGTCGTGCTCGACGATGTACTGCGACAGCTGCGCGTACTCGTCCGGGCGGCCCAGGCGGGACGGGAAGGGCACGCCCGCCTCGAGGCCCTTGCGGTACTCCTCGGTGACGCCGGCCAGCATCGGGGTGTCGATGATGCCGGGGGCGATGGTGTTCACCCGGATGCCGAACTGGGCCAGGTCACGCGCGGCCGGAACGGTCATGCCGTGCACGCCGCCCTTGGAGGCCGAGTAGGCGATCTGACCGATCTGGCCTTCGAACGCGGCGACCGAGGCGGTGTTGATGATGACGCCACGCTGGCCGTACTCGTCCACGGCGTCGGTCTTGGCGATCGCGTCGGCGGCCAGCCGCATGACGTTGAAGGTGCCGAGCAGGTTCACCGTGATGACCGTGCGGAACAGCTCCAGGTCGTGCGGGCCGTTCTTGGACAGGATGCGGCCGGCCCAGCCGACACCGGCGCAGTTGACCACGATGCGCAGCGGCGAGCCGGACTCGACGACCTGCGCAACAGCGGCGCTGACCTCGTCGTTGCTGGTGACATCGGCGGGAATGAGGGTGACCCCGGCGGGGACGTTGTCGCCGGCGCGCTCGATCGACTGCGGTACGTCGAGTCCGAAGACGGTGGCGCCGAGATCGGCGAAACGCTTGGCGGTGGCGGCGCCGAGGCCCGATGCGCCTCCGGTGACAATGGCGGCGGAACCCGAAATCTCCACGATGGTCCTCTCGTTCGTGACAGCCAGTTGGCCTTTCGTCAATTGCACCCTAACCGGTGCTCGGCGCGCGGCCCTGCACGGCTCCCTCGCCCGCTGCCACGGCGCGTGAACCCGTGTCGCCGACGCGCACCCCTGTCCCGTGAACCGGCCGAACCGACCGCGCAGAATGGAGCAGCCCAGTCAGCTCGACCGGATAGCGGAGTCACCGTATGACCGAATCGGCCCTCAGCGCACGCCTACCCCGGGGCAGGCACGGCCTACCCCGAGAGCAGGTGATCGCCTCGCAGCGCGAGCGGATCCTCGTCGCGACGGCGGAGGCCATGGCCGAGAACGGGTACATCGGAACGTCGGTCGCGGCGATCCTCAAGCGGGCGGGCGTGTCGAGGGAGACCTTCTACGAGCAGTTCCGTTCCAAAGAGGACTGCTTCGAGGCAGCTTACGAGCGCGCTGTGCAGCTACTGCTCGACCGGATCGCCGAAGCCACCGATACCGAAGAGAGTCCGGCCGACGTGGACGCCATGGCTCGAATGGATCGGATCTTCTACGCCTATCTGCAATATCTGGTGGACGACCCGGCCAGCGCGCGGCTGTTCTTGGTCGAGGTCTTCGCGGTGGGGTCCGCGGCCATCGCGCGCCGGGCCCAGCTGCAGGAGCGGTTCGTGGAGCTGATCGCCGCCGTGCTCGACGCGCGGACCGAGCAGCAGCGTTTCGCCTGTCAGGCCTTGGCGGCCGCGATCGGCTCGATGGTCACCGCTCGGATCGCGGCAGGAGACTCCGACGGTCTGCTCGCGCTGCGAGAACCACTGCTGGATCTGCTGCGCCGGGGTGGCGGACTGTATGGAGCTGCGCTGTGCTCATGCGGCGAGCCATCCGCGTGAGCAGCAGCGCCGCACCGGCCAGCGTGGGAGCGAGCGCGGCGAGCCCGGCGACGGCGGCGCCGCCGAGGGCCGGTGCGCTCGCGCCGAGCAGGGTCGCCGCACCGAAGTAGAGGAACAGCAGTCCAGAGCCGATGCCGATCGCGTGCTCCGGCAGGTGCTTGCCGACCAGGATGCCTGCCGCGATGGCGAGCGCGTCGGCGGCGACCATGCCGATGGTCGAGCCCAGCCAGACGCCCACCCAGTCGTAGTCGGTGGCAAGCGCGGCGGTCGCGAACATGGTCCGGTCGCCCAGTTCGGCGAGCAGGAACGCCGACAGCACCACGAGGAACGGCGCGCCGGCGGCCCTCGGCGTCTTGGGCGCGGGATCGTCATCGCCGGGGCCGAAGTGCTCGCGCAGGGTCCACAGGCCGACGGCCAGGAAGGTGATCGCGGCGATCAGCGAGATCGCCCTGGTGGGCAGGGCCGAACCGAGGAAATGGCCGACGCCGACCGAGATCAGGTGTACCGCGGCCGAGGCCGTCGCGATGCCGCCGAGCACCACCCACCAGCGATAGCGCAGCGCGAACGTCAGCGCCATCAATTGGGACTTGTCGCCCAGCTCGGCGAGAAAGACGATGCCGATACTCAGCAAGACGGTGGCGATCATGTGTGGCGGCTCCCAGGTCTCCGGCCTGCCGGTCGGAGATATGGATGGCCTCCGGCCGACAACGAAAGGTTGTCCAGGCCGAAGGTCTCGCCCACCGACGGAAAGCCGGTTCACACAGCCGGACCCGGCCCATGGCAGGGCGGCGGGTCAGTATGTCGACTGTGCGATTGGGGGCTACTCCCCTTCGCTGCTCCCGACTCTACCCGGCGGGCGCAGCTCTTGCCAACCCGTTGTAATCGAAATCGCAATGCGCACAATAAGTTTGGCGATCCACGTGGCAAGTTTCGGTTACCCTCACGCGGCCAGCAGCATAGCCAGAACCGCGGTGTCGGGATCGCTGATCGGGTCGAGTCCGACCCGGCTGACCAGGGAGGTGACCGTTCCGTCCGACTCCGCCTCGACCCAGGCGGCCCGGTGCTCCAGCCCCAGATGGGGCACGCCGGGCAGCAGGACGCAGCCGGATGCCGCGCCGGCGCATTCGGGCAGCGACGGCCGGGTTTCGGAAGGAGGATGCAGCACCAGCAACGCCGGTGGCACATGCTCGGCGAACCGGCCCGGCTCCAGCGCTTCCTCACCCACGACGGGACCTTCGGCCAGCACCAGGCCGACGGTGCCCGGAGCGGGGTCGTCGGGCAGGTCCTCACGGACGCCGAACACCGTGGAGGTCGTGAGCAGCCCCGGCAGCGTGGCCACACGCACCGCGAGCACGAGTACTTGCGCCCACTCCTTGGTGGTGTCCGGCCAGCGTCCGGAGATCACGAAGCCTCGCAGGGATCCGCGCGCGTGGAACGGCGTGATGCCGATCGGTTCGTTCGTGCGCATTTCTGCCTCCCGTCGTCTCACCGGGGGCGACCTTGCCCGTCCATTTGGTCTGGATTCCCGAATATGAACCACGAGTCACCTGGCACACAAGTACCAAAGAGTGCCAATCGGACACTCGGAGGCCGTGGGGGCAGCAATCGCGCTGCGTACCCGGCGGATCGGGCTCGACCTCGCCGGCTTCCGATTCGTGGTGGGTGGACGGATGTTGCGGGCAAAGCGCCCGCGCAGCCGGGAAACAGAACGGGTCCGCGAACCCGGCCGCGCGTGGCGCGACGGATTCGCGGACCCGTTCCGGTGTGCCGAGCGGGCTCAGCCGAAGATGAGACCCTTGGCCTGCGAAGTGGCCTTGGCGAAGCGCTCCTGCACGTCGGCCCAGTTGACGACGTTCCAGAACGCGGTGACGTAGTCCGCCTTCACGTTCTTGTACTGCAGGTAGAAGGCGTGCTCCCACATGTCGACCTGCAGCAGCGGGATGATGCCGAGCGGAACGTTGGCCTGCTGGTCGTAGAGCTGGAAGGTCAGCAGCTTCTGGCCGAGGGTGTCGAAGCCGAGCACCGCCCAGCCGGAGCCCTGCAGACCGTTGGCCGCCGCGGTGAACTGCGCGCGGAACTTGTCGAACGAACCGAACTGGTCGTCGATCGCCGCGGCCAGTTCGCCGACCGGCTTGTCACCGCCGTTGGGGGAGAGGTTCTTCCACCAGATCGAGTGGTTGACGTGCCCACCCAGGTGGAACGCGAGGTTCTTCTCGTGCAGGAAGATGGCGCTGTGATCGCCCGACTCGCGAGCGGCTTCCAGCTTCTCCAGTGCGGTGTTCGCACCGGCGACGTAAGCGGCGTGGTGCTTGGAATGATGAAGCTCGTTGATCTGCCCGGAGATGTGGGGCTCCAGGGCGCTGTAGTCGTAATCCAGATCTGGCAGCGTGTACTCAGCCACGATGTCCCTTCCTATGTCGGGCTGGTTGTGCCCGTTGTTCCGTGCACAGCCAACCATCATTCGTACACCCGGTCGATTCCAACCTGGGCCGACGTTCGCACATTCCGGTGACGCCGCTCACACCCGGCGGGTCGGGCGTCGTCACATCACGCACAACGGCACCACAGGAAACGCACGCGTAGCATCGAACCATGTCGTGGTACGACGAACTAGTGGGGCGTCTGAGCCTCCCCGAACCCGCCATGGTCACTCCCGAACAAGCCTTGCCCGGCCGGGCGGAACCGCTCGACGTGCCGGATACCCATTACGTCAACGGCCACCCGATCCGTCCGCCGTTTCCCGATGGGCTGCAACTGGCGGTCGTCGCGATGGGCTGTTTCTGGGGCGCCGAGAAGAGTTTCTGGGAACTCGACGGCGTCTACACCACAGCAGTCGGTTACGTCGGCGGGTACACGCCGAATCCCACCTACGAAGAGGTGTGCAGCGGGCGGACCGGTCACACGGAAGCGGTGCTCGTCGTATTCGATCCGGCGGTGATCGATTACGCGGGCATCCTCAAGCACTTCTGGGAGAGCCACGATCCCACCCAGGGGATGCGCCAAGGCAACGACCGTGGCACCCAGTACCGGTCGGCCGTCTTCACCTTCGGGACCGAGCAGGCCGACCTCGTCCGCTCGACGGCGGAGGTATACGGCAAGCGTCTGGCCGCGGCGGGATACGGCCGGATCACCACGGAGGTCGCACCGCTGCCCGGACTGGCGGCCTTCTACTACGCAGAGGGCTATCACCAGCAGTACCTGGCGAAGAATCCCGGCGGATACTGCCCGGTGCACGCGACCGGCGTGAGCTGCCCTGTGGGCTTGGAAGCCTGATCGCCCGACAAGGGAGAACCGCGCATTCGAGCGCGGATGCGCGGTCCCCGCGACGAGTAGCAACCGGGCCGATTACAGCGGCGGAGCGATGCCTGGACGAGTCGCACGTGGATCGCCCGCGTCGTGCGCCTGCCACCATCGCGCACCGCCCGCGATGAAGTCTTTCAGTGGGATCTGCTTGCCTCGCGCGTCGTACACGACGATGTCGTCGAACCACACCCGGACATCCAGCTCGCGCGGATCGATACCCTCCTCCTGCGAGAACTCCAGAACGTGCGCGGATTCGTGATCATCGATCCGGGTGTCGAAGCTGAGCAGCTCGCTCCACAGCGCCCAGCCGCTGTCATCGATATCGATGAACTCCCAGCCGTGCAGCCGCCCGCCGCCGAAGCTGCGGATGGCCTGGTCCAAGCCGTCCAGGCGCAGCGGCAGCACCCTGGGTGCCAGGTCATCCCAGTGCTGGGTCCGCAGTGAAGCGGCGACCCGGCTCACGCCGGTCAGTGTCACCTGCACCCGGTAGTCGTCGGCCGCTGTCCCCTGCTCCGGGAGAGTCAGTACTTCCAGGTCGAGCCGCAGTTCGTTGGCAGCCTCGTCGACGGCGAGACCGAGGCACGCGGCCTCGGACAACGCGACGTTCAGCCCTGCGGTGTCCATTCCGTGGCGAAGCCCCCTGCTCACGTTCATGCGCCCCAGGCTAGGCGATCGCCGTCGCCGAGGACGGGTTATTTCCGCGGCGATCCGGATTTCATGGAACCGAATGCGCCCCCGCCCCGTCCAAGTAGATATCGGAGCCTCCTCGGCCGCAGGTTCCGAGGTCGGCGACGAATGGCCGCTCCGGGATGGACATGGAGGGGAGTCCCGGATCGGTCATTCGCATCGCGCGTTAGGGAGTGAATCGGGTCACCCGTCAGGTAAAGGGTCCAGTTACGGACCGAAAGCCCGAAAACGGCTCGAAATAGTAGCTACTCGGTTGCCTGGGCGCCTGACCATTGCGGCGGAGTGTCCTCGACGGCCGCGCCTTGTGGATCAAACTGTGGATTATGTGGATAACTTCGACGGAGTTATGCACAGGTCGCATCGAGCGGGCGCGCGGTCGAGTTCCGGAGAGGAGAACATACCTGAAGTCGAAGGTCGCTGTCGAGGGCGTCCCCGGGCATGGAACTGCACGGCGGTCCGCCGCCCATGGCAGGATCGAAACTGTGACGAGCCCCCACGTTCCGTCGGTCACGGTGGAGGACCTGCCTGCCGTATTCGACAGCAGCGCGCCCGCGTCGGCCGACCAGCCGCGACCGGTCCTGCTCGACGTCCGTGAGGACGACGAGTGGCAGCTGGGGCACGCTCCGGGTGCGATGCATATCCCGATGGTCGACGTGCCCGCCCGGATCGATGAGCTGGAGTACGACGCGGATCTCTACGTCGTCTGCAGGCAGGGCGGCCGATCCCTGCAGGTGGTCGAATACCTCACGCACATCGGGTATCAGGCCATCCAGGTCCGAGGCGGCATGGTGGCGTGGCAGCAGGCAGGCCGCCCGCTGGTCGCGGAGGGCGGCCACGAGGCGAAGATCTACTGACGAGAGAACGAGGTGCGCGGGTGAGTACGGTGGTGCAACCTTGTGCGCGTTGCGGTGCGCGCTGGGCCGTGCAAGGGGCGCCGATGCACTGGTGCCCGCGTTGCCGCGGCGTGCTCCTTTCGCCCGCGCCGATCGACGCGCCCGCCGCCCGCCGCAACTACCGCTGGGTGGCGCGCAAACCCGACCACCGCGGCCGCCGAGCGCAACCGCCCGCCCCGACGATCACGCAGAGCCGGACGCCCCGGTACACGCAGATCCCGCGCTGGGGTCTGATCGATCCGCCCCCGCAAGCCAAGGGCGCGGTACGCCGTCCGCTCGGCAAACTGACCGACTCGGTGACCGGACTGCTCCTCGCGACAGTGTGCGTGTTCGCACTCGCGGCTGTCGCAGAACTGGTGCGCTACGCGGTCTTGTTGCACAACCGGACGCGCCTGATCCACCCCGCCGCGCTCTTCGCCTCGGACGCGTTCGTGATCGGCACCGCGGTGCTCGGGATCGTGCTCGCGCTGCTGGCTGCGTTGGCCACGGTCGGAAGGTTGATCGAGATCAGGCGGTCGGCCTACGCCGCCGCCGGGCGGCGCGACCCGCGTTCGCCGCGAGCGCTCGCGGCCGGGTGCCTGGTCCCGGTGGTGAACCTGGTGTGGCCGGGAATCTTCCTGAGCGAAGTGGCCGCGCTCCAAGGCGACCCCCGTGCGCGCGGTGCTATCCGGATCTGGTGGGCCGCCTGGGCGTTCAGCGGCCTCCTCGCGGCCGCCGCGCTGCTGTGGCGTTCCGCGGATTCGTTGCAGGCCAAGGCCGACGGCGTGCTGTTCACCGCCTTCACCGACGCGGTCGCCGCGGCGGTCGCGCTCCTGACCCTCTGGGTGCTGCGCACGATCGAGGGACGTGACCTGCTCGGTCGTACCCGGTCCACGCGCCGCTGGTTGATCGCGGTCGATCCGGCCGTGCCGGTGATCGAGCCGGTGCATCCCGGCGGACGGGAAACCGCGGCCGAACCGGCGCGCGCCGAGCTGGACGCCGCGACGCACGAGGACAACGGTGCTGAGGACCGTGAGCAGAAGGAGGTCATGGCCAAGTGAGCCACGGCAGTCGCGCGCCATTCGTCGTCGCGCATCGAGGCGCCTCGGCGGCGCGTCCCGAGCACACGCTCGCCGCCTACGAGCTGGCGCTCCAGGAAGGCGCCGACGGCGTCGAATGCGATGTCCGGCTGACCAGGGACGGGCATCTGGTGTGCGTGCACGATCGCACCGTCGACCGGACCTCCTCGGGCAGCGGGCTGGTCAGCGAGATGACGCTGGAGGAACTGCGGGCCCTCGACTTCGGCTCCGACGGCGCGCCCGCCTCGGTGCTGACCCTCAGCGAGTTGATCGGCCTGGTGCTGGACTGGCGCAGCAGGCCGACCAAACTGTTCATCGAGACCAAGCACCCGGTCCGATACGGCGCGCTGGTCGAGAACAAACTGCTCGCCGAGCTCCAGCGGTTCGGCATCGCCACCCCCGCCTCGGCCGACCATTCCCGCGCGGTCGTGATGTCGTTCGCCGCCACGGCGGTTTGGCGCATTCGCCGCGCCGCGCCGCTGCTGCCCACCGTTCTGCTCGGTGAGTCGTCGCGCTACCTGGGCGGGTCGGCCGCCACCACTGTCGGCGCGACCGCCGTCGGCCCCTCGGTGAAGACCTTGCGTGAGCACCCCGAGTTGGTCGACAAGGCCGCCGCCGCGGGCCGTGCCACCTACTGCTGGACCGTCGATGATCCGCACGACGTCCAACTGTGCGCCGACCTCGGTGTCAGCTGGATCGCCACCAACCATCCCGGCCGTACCAAGTCGCTGCTCCCCGCTGCCTGAACCGGATCCGGGTGACTCTCTGTCGAGGCTTACCCGCAGTCGACCACCACCGCACGCGATAACAGCTGCCCCGAGTGCCCGCCGCGTCCGCGCTGAAGTCGCCGACGGCGGTCGATTCCACGCGAGCCATAATGGCCGCGAACACCCAGCGCCACAGGCGCTGGAGGAACGAACACAGGTGTAGGTTGACCCCTCGTGGGTAAAAGCAAGCGCAACAGTCCTAAGCCCGGCGGAAACCGGGCGCAGCGTCTCGCCGAGCGGCGAGCGGCGCAGGAGCAGGCGGCGCAGGCCGTCACGCGTCCGTTCGAGGGCTTGGCCGCGGAGTGCGATCTGGTCGCGCTGCGCGAATTCGTTCCGTCGGCCACCGCGCAGCTGACGCTGTCGCCCGCGATCGCGGCCGAGCGCCCGGTCGTGCTCGGCACGGTGCTGCCCGGCGCGGTGGCCGCGCTGGTGCGCGCCGGTGACGAGCCCAGCGGCTACGTCGGCGCGCAGGTGCAGTTCCAGGGCGCGGACCCGGCCGCCGACCTGGCCGCGGCGATCCTGTGGACCCAGTCCGCCGAGCCCGGTGATTCGCTGACCTCCGTGGAGAGCGTCGCGGGCGGTCCGCGGCTGGCCGATGTCATCGATCCCGCGGCGAGCCTGGAGCTGACCGTCCACCAGGACTTCGACTGGTGGGTGCCCGCGGGCGTCGAGCCCGACCCGCAGGTCGCCGCCACCATCGAGCAGGCCAAGCAGGCGATCATGCCTTCGGCGCGGCTCGGGCTGGACGCGGACGCGATCGGCGCCGCCTGGTGGGTGGACGCGGGGGAGAAGGCGCATATCCGCTGGGTGCGCCCCGAGGACGAGGACGCGCTCATGCTGGCGCTCGCTCGCGTGCACGCCGCGGGCGGTCTGCATCTGGGTGAGGGTTCCCGCTTCGCCGGGTCGTTCCGCACGCACGGCGTGCTGGTCCCGGTGTTCGACCTGGACCACGAGCGGCACCCCGACGAATGGGTGAAACCCGCGGCCGAATTCGGTGCGCGCCTGTCCGAGGCGCTGGCCGTCGACGCGCCGTTGACGGCCGAGGAGCGGCGCTCCCGCGACGGCTTGCGGTCGCGTCAGGTCACTTTGCGCTGAGTCGCGATCCCCGGCATTACGTGAGAAACTTCTGCGTCCTCGGCAGCTGATCCGTATTGCGATTGCCGCCGATACTGCTGGAACTTAGGGAAGACTCACCGAACTGCTGCGTAATGTGGCGAAACCGTCGTCGCGATGCCGCGGATCGACTCGACGCCGATAGCAACCATGAATAGCGATAGGCCCGGTTCCGTGGCGGAAACCGGGCCTATCGGTATTTCGGCGATTTCCGTCAGACGGAGCCGCCTGCCACCGAAGGCGCACCGGAGGCATCGCTCGGGCCGCTCATTTCCCGGGCGACGAAATCCTCCAAGTCGAACAGGTTCGACCCCGCGCGATCGGCGATCGTGAGGAGGGTGGTCATGTTCGCGACTTCCTCGACCTGTTCCTTCAGGAACCATTGCATGAACTGTTCACCGAGGTAGTCGCCTTCTTCTCGAGCCGTGCTCGCCAGCTGGATGATCTGTTCGGTGACCGTCTTCTCCTGGGCGAGCGCCAGCGCGATCGGCTCCCTGGCAGTCTCGAACCGCGATTTCGCGGCGTCGATACCGGAGATCTCGATGCTGATATCCCGGTCCAGGAAGTACTGCACGATCATCATCGCGTGATTGCGCTCTTCGACCGCCTGCTTGTAGAACCGCTTGGCCAGCTGCGGCAGATCGGCATTGTCGAACCACACCGCAATCGCGATGTACTGATGCTCGGCATTGAATTCGTGCCGAATCTGATCGTGCAACAGGCTATGGAATTTGCTGCGTGGGGATTCCGGATGGCTTGACATGGCATCGACATTAGCGCTGGTCAAGTCGCGTGTCATCCAAGTGCAGCCTTATTGAGGCTAGTGTTGCCTAATTAATTCCGCGCTGTTCCAGCCATTTTCGGCGCCGGGATATCGGTGCGCGGCCGCGTCCGCATCTCGCGGGCCACGAACTCCTCGACGTCGAACAACTGCCCGTCGGCGCGGTCCAGGACAGCCAGCAGTGTGGTCATCCCGGCAACGCTCTTGACTTGTTCCTCGAGGAACCACCGGATGAATCGTTCGCCCAGATAGTCGCCGGAGGTGCGGGCAGCACGAGCCAGATCACCGATCTGAGTGCTGCGGGCCTGCTCGATTCGCAGCAGCACAGCGACTGCGCCGCGCGGGCTTTCGAAGGTCGATTCGATCTCGCCCAACCCGCCGATCCGCACCGGGAGGTCCCGGTCGAGCAGGTACTGCACCATGCGCAGCGTGTTGCCGTGATGCTCGCGGGACCTGGCGTAGGCGTGCCCGGCCAGCTGCGGCAGCCGGCGTGAGTCGAAGTACACGGCGGCGGCGAGATATTGCTGGGCAGTGGTGAATCCGTGACGGATCTGCGTGCGCAGCAAGTCGGGGAAGGACTCGTCGGCATCGTCGGTGTCCGGCATGGCACAGACGCTACCGCGTCAGCAGATCCTCCGGGATGGCGCGGTCGTCGGCCAGCGCGTCGAAGAACCGGCTCGCCTTCTCCTTGTCCCACAGCACGACATTGCCGCTGGCGGTGTCGTCGAATCCGCCGACCGGCACCGCCGTGGCGACGGTCTCGCCCCGCAGCGCCCAGCCCAGCCCGCCGAGGTGCCAGATGTGGTCGCCGTTGTCGACCTTCAGCGACTTGGCGGTGTCGGAGGCCAGCGGCCAGAGCTTGAAGGGATTGGCCAGGGTGGCGCCGCTGGTGGCCTTCTTCAGCAGGGCGGCCATGAAGATCCGCTGGTTGTTCATCCGGTCCAGATCGGCGAGCGCGGTCGCGCGGCTGCGGACGAAACCGAGGGCCTGCGGGCCGTTGAGGCGCTGGCAGCCCGCGGGCAGGTCGATGCCGGCGAGCGGGTCGTCGATGGGCTTCGGGACGCAGACGTCGATGCCGCCGAGCGTGTCGACCACGCTGGCGAAGCCACCGAAGCCGATCTGCGCGTAATGGTCGATGCGCAGGCCCGTGGCGATCTCCACGGTCTGCACCAGCAGCGCGGGGCCGCCGATGGCGAACGCGGCGTTCAGCTTGTCCTTGCCCTGGCCCGGAATGCTGACGTACGAGTCGCGCGGCAGGCTGACCAGGGTGGTCTTGCCCGATTTCGGCACATGCACGAGCATGATCGTGTCGGTGCGCTCGGGGCCGACCTCGCCGCCGGTGGCGAGTTCCCGCTCTTGCTCGGGGGACAGGCCGCCGCGGCCGTCGGAGCCCACCAGCAGCCAGTTCGTGCCGGGGGTGTCGCCGACGCGCTGGGCGTAGTTCGCGAGCGCGGGGATGCGGTTGAGCGAGTTGTCCAGCTTGATGACGGCGCCGACGGCGGCGAGCACCAGGACCAGCACGATCACCAGGAACCAGCGGAAGGGGTGGCGCTTGCGGCGCGGTCGTGGCGCCCGAGCCGGGCGCGCCCCGCGCGGCGGCACCGGCGGCGGGCCTTCGCGATACGGGCGCGGTTCGCGGGTCGGTGCGTGGGGCGGCCCGCCGTCGTAGCGGACCGGCCGCTGGGTGCGGGCGTGGGGCGGACCTTCCTGATGCGGAACCGGGCGCTGGGTAGGGGCGTGCCTGCGGGCCGGGGCAGGCGGCGGCATGCGTCGTGGCGGTTCGGGGGGCACCTGCGAATATGCCAGCGGGTGTGCGTGGGGGCCGGCCGTTCCGTCGCGCCGCATGACCTGAGTGGGCTCGATCTGCGGCGGGCCACCGGATGCCGGAGGGGGCATGCGGCGGGGCATCGGAGGTTCACCGGGCCTGCCGGGCGGCGGCATCCGGCGCGTACGCGCGTTGCGCTGGGGGTCGTCGCCATTCATCACTGTGACTCTACTTATCCGGCCGTTGTGAGGTGCCGCATGTGGACACCGGGCGCACGCGGAAACGGCGCTGCTTCGTAATTCGCCGACCGCACCGGACCGTTAGCGTTCCGGAGGGCACAGTTGCGTCACGGGAGCCATGAAACATGGCCGCGCAGAACGGTGTAACCGATGTAGGCGACCGCGTCGATGGTCGCGTGCGCGAGAACCAGCGGCCACAGCCGGTTCGAACGCTGCCAATAGCGTCCGAATATGACGCCCATCACAAAATTTCCCAGGCCGCCGCCCAGTCCCTGATACAGGTGGTAGCTGCCGCGCAGCAGGGCGGAGGTCAGCAATGCCGAGTTCGCCGACCAGCCGAGCTGACGCAGCCGAGTGAGCAGGAACGCCACCACGATGATCTCCTCGGCCAAGGCGTTCGCGCAGGCCGAGAGGATCAGGGCGGGCAGCCGCCACCAGTAGTCGCCGAGCGAGGCGGGCACGATCGTCACGCTGATGCCCAGGGCGTGGGCAACGAGGTACAACCCCAATCCCGGCAATCCGATGAGCGCGGCGAGCGCCGCGCCGGGCAGTACGTCCGCGCGCCAGCGAATCCGGTTCGCCAGCCCGATCAGCCGCGGTCCGAGGCCGCCGCGCCACAGCAGATACAGGCCCAGCGCCGCCCACCCCACCAGGCGCAGCACGCTGAGCAGCTGGAACAACAGGTCGATGGTGGACTGCGTGGATCGAGAGGGGTTCAGCGCGACCGTTCGACCGCCGACCCCGCCCGGGGCCAGCGCGCTCTCCACCAGCGAGAGCGCGGCACCGAGTCCACTGAGCCCGAACGTGACCAGCAGCACCACGGCGATCTCGAGTTTGATCGCCAGCCGTTGCCGATCCGTCGGCTCGGCCTCGTCCCACTGGGCATCGGACTCCGCGCGCATGGGTCGAATCTATTGCGCCCGTCCGGCGCGGTGTGCGGCGCGTCAGCGTCGGAACCCCTCCACCGGCCGGAACTCGGCGTCGGTGTCGCCCACTTCGTTGCGGTACCACGTCTCGCGCCGCGATCGCTGGACCCGGTCGGCCAGCTGGTCGAGACCGGGCACCAGTCTGCGTGCGGTCTCCAGCGCGAACAACACCGGCCACTGCGCGATCGGATGCAGCACCCAAGGGAAGCGCCGGGGCATGCGGTGACTGCGATAGGTCGCGGGCGGCAGCCAGAATGCCGTATAGCCGATCTGCATCCGGTAGTTGATCTCGTCGCGGATTCGCTTGCGCCACGGCGTGTTCGTCTTCGGCGCGAAGGCGGGTAGGTACGACTCGACCAGTTCCGCGCCGTCCGATCCGGCGGTGCGGGCTCGCTTGACGAACGCGGCGAACATCAACTGCACGGATTCGCGAAAGTTCGCCGGATACCAGTCCGGCTGGACGCCGAGCAGGTGACCGACATAACGCCAGAAGTGCAGGGTCGCCTCGATCTCGCGGATCGTGGTCTGATGACCCACGCTCCACAGCGCGAGGCCGGGCACCAGGCTGCCCGCCATCAGCGTCAACGTCGCGTCGCCCACGCTGATCGGCACGCCCCACGCCGCGTGATCCCATTCCGGCCGCTGCATCAGCTTGCGCCGGATGAACACGTGCATGATCCGCACGCGCATGGCTGTCTGCCTGCCGCGGGCGCCGGGCGCCAACCCGCCCGGCTCGGAGACGTCGATCCAGAAACGAACCGTCTCCATCTGCCGTTTGTGCGCCCGATCCCCGGCGTAGCCGCCGGTGTAGGACAGCGGTTTGGTGATCGAACTCTCCGAGTACATCTCCAACGTGCTGGTCGTCGCGAAGCTGAATACCGAAGTGCCCCAGCGTCGGAACACCTTCGCGCCGTGCTCCACCGCGGCGAGGTCGAGCCACGCGGGCGGGGTCTCGAACTCTCCGAACAGCCGGATCAGTGAGGCGGGCGCGTCCGGGACCGCGGCGACTCCGTGCGCGAGCGCTCGGTCCAGCATGGCCCGCCCCGCTTTCGGTCCGATCGGCCCGAGGTAGACCTCGTCGACGAATGCCTCGGCGACCGGATCGGCCTGGTAGTAGGCGGCGGCGAAACGCTGGACCAGTTCCTCGGACGGTTGCGGGTCGAACCGGAAAACGGCGCGCCACAGCTTGCGCGCTCGTTGGACGCGCGGGTCGCCGAGTTGATCCCAGTAGCGGAATTCGGTGGGAACGGTGCCGTCGGGGACGGCGGCGATCGTCGCGGGCGCCGTGCTGTCCTGAGCCATGACTCAGCCTAAAATGAGCGAATGCTCACCTTCTACTCGCTTTTCGACCAAGAACCCGCTGATGTCCGCAGAGGGTGATATCCGGCGAAAAAGCCCGAAACAAGAGCGAGCTAGAGAAACTCGCGATCGCATATTGCACTCCGCTACTCAGCTTTTCGCCGAGCGCGGCGTCGACAACACCTCGACCAACCGGATCGCGGCCCACGCCGGTATGAGCATCGGTTCGCTCTACCGGTACTTCGCCGACAAAGAGGAGATCCTCGCGGAGTTGCGCACCCGGTTGCTCGCCGAGCTGGAGGAGCAGTTCACCGCCGCGGTGCTCACCGGGCTCTCGCTGGACCCGGGCGAGTCGTTCGCGCTCAGCCTGCGCGGCATCGTGCACGCGCTGATCGAGCGTCGCGCGCTGGTGCGCGCCCTGGCCGCGCGGGCGTCGCTGGACCGGCTCGGCTTCGGCGAGCTGGAACGGCGACTGCTCGTGCTGACCAGGGCTTACCTGCTGCATCTGCTCGGACCGCTGCCCGACGACGAACTCGACGTGAAGGCGTACGTCATGGTCAGCGTCGGCCTGGCCAGCAGCCTGCGGATCGGGCTCGACCCGCCCGCGCACCTGGACCGTGAGCGCCTGGTCGAGGAAACCGCGGCCATGGTCGGGGGCTGGTTGCGCCCGTGAACCGATGGATCAGATACGGCGCAGGCCGTTGAGGAACGGGCAGCCGGCCAGCATGCGTACCGCGCGGCTGAGCGCCTCGATGTCGTCAGCAGGCGCGCTGAACGGCAGGCGGAAATCGTGGTCGCCGTCGTGCCCTTCCACCCGCAGGGTGAGTCCGTAGCGGTCGATGGCCAGCGGGTGCACGACGCCGTGCTGCAGACGCGGCGGCAGGTGCCTGGCCAGCTGGGCGACGACGTCGGCGTGGTCGGCCTGCATGTGCTGTAGCCACGCGGATTCCATGGCGCAGAACGGGTCCGGCGCGGCCAGCCGTAACTCCTCGCTGCTCACCGATTCCGCGCCGGTCGAGTCGGCCACCACCGCGGAGTCGATCACCAGCCGCAGCAGGGTGGCGCCGAAGCCGATGTCGAGCAGTGCGGGATGCGGGTGCTCCTTGGCCACCTCGGTGGCCAGTGCGCGCTGCGCCTGCGTGGGCACCGCGCGCACCCAGCCGCGCAGCCAGACCAGTGCGCGCACCGGCTCGCGCAGCGGCAGCGGGGCGTGGTCGGTGAGCTCCAGCACCGCGGGCGCACCCTGCTCCCCGGAGTTGCCCGCCAGGAGCGCGGCGACCGAGGCTGTCGGCACGGCGATCACCGCGTCGCCACACTGCCGTACGTGGTGCACGGACGCGGGTGTCGGATCGATGCCCGGCATGGCCAGCACCGCTTGCTCCGCGTGGGCGCACGCGCTGCGCACCCGCTCGGCGGTGGACGGTGCGACGGTCGGGGTCGGACGCGGCATACAAACCTCCGTGGAGCGAGCGGCGCTTCAGCGTATTGATTAGGTTACCCTAAGCTAAGTGACGTTGTCCGCTTCCGCAAGCGTTCCGATCGACTCGAGCGCGACGAACTGGGTCGAGACGGCTGGGTCGGGGTTGTTACGGTGAGGGCGTGTCGGAAGGGTCGGAATCCGGAGAACCGGTGCTGGTGACGTTGTCGACGCCCGCGCGGCGCAGTCTGGTCGACGGATTGGTTCGCAACATCGGCGCAAGCCCCGCCGCGCCGACTCTGGAGCTGGACGCTGCGGACAACGAGATCGCCGACTTCCTCGCGCACGTGGCCCACTCCGATACCGGCTTCGTCGCGCGCACGTCCTCCGGCGAGCGCGCGGTGGCCATTGTCGCGGCCACGGCCGCCGCCCTCTGCGGTGACGACATCGGCACCGCGCTGCGCAACCCCGATATCGCCTTTCTGACTTCCCTGAAACCAGCGGCCGTCGAGGCGGTCCGCTCCGTCCTGCTCGCCGTCGAGACCGAGACAGGCGACCAGGTGAACGACGCGTTGCGTGTGCTCAACGGAGGCTGAACGCCGCTCGGGCGGCCGTCGAACAGATACCGGGCGTGGGCTTGGCCCTTGCAATCGGTGGGGAGCCGGGCGGGTGCGCAAGTAATGTCGTAACCGTGCCGCGAATCGCGTACTTCGGGCCCTCCGGAACCTTCACCGAGATGGCCCTCGCAGAACTCGAATCCTCGGGAGCCTTCGACGGACCCGTCGAGCGGATTGCCGCGCCCAGCCAAGGGGCCGCGCTGGACCTGATCCGCTCCGGTGACGCGGACGGCGCCGTGGTGCCGATCGAGAGTTCCGTCGAGGGCTCGATCTCGGCGACGCTCGACTCGCTGGCAATCGGCCCGCGTCTGCAGATCGTGGCCGAGACCGAACTCGAGGTGAGCTTCACCATCCTCGGCAAGCCGGGCACGGCGCTGCCGGATGTGCGCACCCTCGCCGCGTACCCGGTGGCCGCCGCCCAGGTGCGGCTGTGGGTCGCGCGACACCTGCCGCAGGCGCGGTCCTACATCTCGGCGTCCAACGCCGCGGCCGCCGAAGACGTGGTGGCGGGCCACGCCGATGCCGCGGTCTCCACCGCGCTGGCGGGAGAACGGCTGGGGTTGATCGCACTGGCCTCCGGGGTCGCCGACCACGAGCAGGCGATCACGCGTTTCGTGCTGTGCACCCGGCCCACGGTGGCGCCGCCTCCCACAGGAGCCGACCGCACCTCGATCGTGCTGGAGTTGCCGAACATACCGGGCTCGCTGATGCGCGCCTTCGCCGAATTCGCCACGCGCGGCATCGATCTGACCAGGATCGAGTCCCGGCCCACTCGAACCGGTATGGGCACCTACCGTTTTTATCTCGACTGCGTCGGGCACATCGACGATACGGCGGTGGCCGAGGCGCTCAAGGCGCTGCACCGCACCGCGCGGATCCGTTATCTCGGGTCCTGGCCCGCGACTTCGGCCGGGGGCACGCCGCCACCGTCGGACGAAGCGGCGGCGGAGTGGTTGATTCAGTTGAGAAAGGGGATGGCGGACCTATGACCGGCAGGTTGATTCTGGTCCGGCACGGAGAGACCGAAGGTAACGTCGCCAAGCTGCTGGACACCAGGATTCCCGGATTGCCGCTGACCGAACGCGGTGCGGCACAAGCCAAAACGTTCGGTGAGGGTCTGCTGCGCCCGCCGAAGGTGTTGTTCTCCTCTGCGGCGCTGCGTGCGCGTCAGACCGCGAGCTACATCGAGGCGGCGACCGGTGTCGCGGCGATGGTGCTCGATGGATTGCACGAGGTACAGGCCGGTGACCTGGAGGGACAGCACAGCGAGGAGTCGCACCGAACCTTCCAGCGGATCTACCGTGCCTGGCACGAGGGCGATCTCACGGTTCGGGTACCCGGTGGCGAATCCGCGCAGGACGTCTTGGACCGTTTCCTGCCCGCGATCGCCGAATTGCGGGACACCTATCTTTCGCCCGACGACGACGGGCACGGCGACGTGATGGTGGTCACTCACGGCGCCGCCATGCGGCTGGTCGGCCGCACGCTCGCGGATGTACGCCCGCCGTTCACGACGAACAATCACTTGGACAATACCGAGACCATCGAGTTGGTACCGATGCCCGATGGTGGGTGGGAATGCATTCGCTGGGGCCGGTTCACGCCGCCGTTCGGATATGACGTCTCGCCGACCTCCGACGATCCGATGGGCTAGCGACGGTTGCTCGGTGGTTCAGGAAAGCTTCGGATTGGTCGGGAAATCCTCGCGTTCCGGCAAAGAGGTGATCAGATCTTGCACCGCCGTGCGCAGTCGCGCGGGGGTTCCGCTGCTGAGTGACGTCCACTTCACGCCGTCGTCGGACTTGCTCGCGGTCGCGATGAATCGTCCTGCGCGCGTATTGAAGACGGCGATGTGGTTGTCTGCCACGTCTCGGGTGCCGTCCCCGTAGATCACCCCGACGATCTCGGCGTACGAGTGGATCTCGACCAGGGCCGCGGCCAAGGTCTTCGCATCGTGCGTGGGGTTGCCGACCTTCGTCAGCCGTTGCGCGGTGGCCGCGGCGTCGCCGGTGTCGCCGAAGATTGTGGCGAGCTCTTCGGTCGGAGCGTTCATCCCGTACAACTCGAGCGGCTCGGCGTAGCCGAGTGCCGCGAGAACCGTACCGGGCAGATCGATTCCGGCCTCATCGATGACATAGGAGTCCTGTCCCCGAAGGGCGACGACCGGGAGGTCGGCGCCCTTCGCCAGACAGAAGCGGCTGACCCACCCGTCGACGACCAACCGCAGCGCGATGATCCAGTGAGGCCGGTTCAGCGCGCGCAGCCGATTCTCCAAGTCGCGGTGCAGCGCGCCATCCAGGATCAGCTCCCGCTGCGCGAGCGACTCGGCGGCCGCGTCCATCGCCGCTCGGTGATCGGTCACGTTGTCGTAGCGTGCCCGAGCGTTCAACACAACGGGAACTTCGATCTGCAGTTTCTCGATGAGAAACTGCATCTCGTCGAGCGACAGGACGACCGACTCGAGCGTCGACGGGCCGCGGCCCGCACCGAGTACGGTCACCTACCCGTCCCGCTGAAGCCACCGCCGATGACTCCATCGGCGGTGAGACGGCCGTCGTTGAAGTGCTCGGTCGACCGCAGGTAGTCCCGACCGTTGTGCTCGGTCTCGTCGTCCTCGTCGCTGCGGACCTGGTTACCGAGCAGGGGGTTGCCGTTGCCGGTGTTCGCGGGCCGGACCGGCGCCGCGTCGACGGCCTTGACCGCGACGGTTTCCTGCACCGGAGCGGAGCCGCCACCGATCGTGCCACTCGAGCCCCAGCCTTCCGGCAGCTTGAGCGAGCCGTTGCTGATGCCTGCCGCCGAGCCGAGGCCGGAGAAGGACACCGCGCGGGTCGCCGCGCCGGCAGCGGTGGCCGCCGCCCCGGCGCCCATGGCCATCGGAGCCATACCGGAGAAGGCAGGCGCGGAGGTGCTGGTCGCCGCGGCGATCGCGCTGCCTGCGACATTTCCGACGGTGGAGACACCGGTGGTGGCGATCGAGCCGACGGCCTGAGCGGCTTGGGTGGCAGCGCTCGCCACGCCGGGGTTGCTCAAGAACGCCTGGGTGGCGGCGACGGCCGCCTGGATCGGATCCGCCGGGACCTCGCCGGCGGTGTCCGCCGCCTGTTCGGGGCTGGCCGTTCCTGCGCCCTTGGCGATCGGCGGCGGCGGCGCGAACTCGGCAGGCGTGGCGACCATGGCGCTGGTCGCGGCCTCGTAGGTTTCCATGACCAGCGCGGCTCGGATGTCCATGGCGTGCCTGGCGACCTCCGCGACCTCGAACGCGCCGCTGAGCACGCCCGGTGGGTTCGCCGACGCGGCCAAGGCGGTGTTGACGGCCGCGATCTCGGGTGGGCTCGGCATCGCCAGCGAGGCGACGGTGTAGGCGGTGGCGTTCGCCGCGGCCTTCGCGCCCATCGCGGCGGCTTGGACGCCCTGCTGCTCGGACCAGCCGAGGAAACCCGTGAGCTTGCTCAGCGCGGCGATACCGTTGATGCCCTGCATTCCGACGCCGAGTTCGGCCATCACCCTGGCGACGGTCGTCGTAGCGTCGACCCAGGCGGCGGTGAGACCGCCCCAGGCGGTGGCGGCGGCCGAGATCGGAATCGCGTGCGCGCCCGCGTGAAGGGTGGCCGAATTGATCTCCGACGGGCGCGCAGCCCAGATCACCCCGGTGACTCCTGCAACCATGTTCGATTTCTCCCCTGCTTCAGCTGATGGAACTGTATGCCCGAACTACACCTGGATGGCGCTGATGCCGGCGGCGCGCACCACATCACCGGCGACATGCTGGGCCAACTGCGTGCGCAGCGTCGCCGCCGCGTGGTGGCATTCCAGGATCGCCTGCGCGATCGCACGGTCGTGCGACATCGCGCCTTGGTTGAAATGGCTCGCGCTGAGGAAGGAGACCTCCTCGGCGCCGGAGGGCAGCACGTGCGTCGCGGGCGCGGTGATCGCCGCGGCGGCGGCCAGACGTTCGGCGACGAGGTCGAGTTCGGCCGCGGCGGCGAGAATGGCTTCGGGTGCGATCAGTACATGTCCAACCATGACTCGACTCCTTCTAGTGGCTGTGGGGCGGAACCACGAGAATTCCCCCTTCGAGTGATAGGACGCGACAGCAACGCGATCGGTTCCATCGAATCCCCAATTTTTCGATCTCCGTGCCGATTACACACCCCTCGCCAGGGGCGCGCAATACAGCTCGTTCAGACTAGCCCCATCCCAGCTGATGCAGGCGGTCTTCGTCAATGCCGAAATAGTGTGCGATCTCATGGATCACGGTGATCGCGACCTCTTCCACCACCTGCGACTCGTCGGCGCAGAGTTCGAGAATGGCGTCGCGGTAGATGGTCACGGTGTCGGGAAGCGCTCCGCCGTATTGGCTGTCGCGTTCGGTGAGGGCGATGCCGTGATACAGGCCGAGCAGATGCGGATCCTCCGGATTGCGCGGCTCGATCAGCACGACCACATTCTCGATCGCGCGGGCCAGCTCGGACGGGATGAGATCCAATGCGTCGCCGACCAATTCCTCGAACCGGTCGGCGGACATCGAAACGGGCATCGGCGCTCGGCTATCTCGGCTGGGGCTGCGGCGGCAGTGGGGCGGCGCCGGGCAGCGGCGTGGGCGTGGAACGGCCGCTGTTCGGCGGCGGCACCGGAGCCTGGCCGTTGATCAGGATGTCGCCTCTGGCCGAACCGGTGATCGGCGCGAAGCCTTCCCGATCAGCCCCCTTGCCGATCATGCAGTCCAGCTTGCGGCTGCCCGCCATCCAACTGCGGGCGTCGATGTAGTCGAAGAACAGCGTGAGCGTCTTGTTGCGGATGACGTCCGGCGCGCCCAGGTACTCGGTCGAAGTGCGGCCGCACTCCTCCTCCATGAACTTGTCCTGGTCGTCTTTCGCGGGCGGGCCGCCGGTGAAGTGGGCGCCCAGATCGATGGTGGAGACGATCTCCACGGCGTGCGGCTGGGCGCAGTCCACGGGATCGGTGGGCAGGTTCTGGTTGATGCCCAGGCACACGCCCGGCCCGTACACCCTGGACTGATCGTGCTCGGTGGCGCTGCCCGCCGACGGCGGGGTGCCCACGCTGGCCGCGACCTGCAAGCCGCAGCGCAGCGTTCGGTCACCGTGCTGCCAGCCGTCCGGACTGGGGTACATCAACCCGACGATGTACTTGCCGCGCGGATCGAAGCGGCCGGACATGTACTCCTGCACCGCGGGCACGCAGTGCTCTTCCTTCAGCTCGGTGAGCCGCAACGAGTCGGGGAACCGCGATCCCGGGCCGAACTCCTTGCCCGGATAGCGACTCATATCGATGTCGGCCGCGACCTCGAACATGTGCTTGTTCGAGCAGTTGACCTTGACCAGGTCGGACCGGTCGGGCTTGGTCCAGCTCAGGCAATCGCCCGTGGCGGCGGTGCCGAACTCCTTGTCCAGGACGGGCGGCGCCGGCGCGGCGGGATTGTGGGCTTCCAGGCCCTTCTCGTTGTCGAAGCCGGTCACGAACAGCGTCACCAGGGCCGCGACGACGGCGCCGACGGCTACCGCGAGCAGGCCCCAGCGCAACGTGTGCGCCGAGAGATGCAAGTCGCGCAGCTTGCTGTCGGCGAGCGCGGCCTTGGCCGAGTCGAACGAGCGCCGTACCGAGTCGGCGCGCGACGACGCGCCGCGCTTGGGCGCCTGCGGGGACCGGGACACATGTTCGGAGGACATCGCGGTCCATCATGGCAGCGTCCGTGCCGGGGTGCCACGACCTGCCCCGATCGGCGCGGCACCGGCGCGTCGCGGTCAGCCGCGCAGCGCCGACAGGAAGACTCCGGGCAGCCGGGCGGGGTTGGCATCGGCGTAGAACTCGGTGAGCCTGCGCCCGGTGATCGCGGCGGTGGCGTTGTCGACGAACCACGGCGGCTTCGGGGAGAGTGCGAGTTCGCCGCCCAGCAGCGAGCGCGGCGCGGGCCGGAACGGTCCGCGCACGATCGTGCGCTCGACATCGTCGAGCAGCAGGGCGTTGTGCACCACGCCGATCCCGCTCTGCACGTCGTCGAGGGTGTGCCCGGGAAAGGCGCCCCAAGCGGCCCGCGGCGTCAGGAAAGCCAGCCCGGTCCAAGTGTTCACCGCGATCGCGCCGTAGCGCAGCCGCTCGATGGCGCGGTCGAAGGCGATGCCGAGCCTGCGAATGGTCGTCGGATGGGCGAGCACGTTCGCGCCGAGCGTCCCGGTCAGCTCGGCATTCGCGAAGTCCACCGCGCGCTGCAAGAACTCACCGCCCGCGTAGGGCAGCTCCACCACGCCGAGCACGGGGGAGAAGTACTCCGTGCGCAGCAGCGGCGTGCCGGTCGGCGGCAACCCGTCGACCAGCACCCGCCCCGCGCCGAGACGCTCGGCCTCCGGATACGAGGCCAGCGCCCCGGCGACACGGGCGTCGCTGCCCGGGTAGTACGCGGTGCGCTGTGGCGCTCGTTCCATCGCAAGGCGCAGCTCGGCGAGGAATTCGTCCTTGCGGTCCCACTCGGAGCCGATCACCACCGCCTGCGCGGCCACACAGTTGTAGCCGCCGTTGTGCAGCCGCTGCGTCGCCACGTGCTCGGCCTGGTAGCGCAGGTCGGCGGCGGACCAGTCGCCGGGTACCACGATGGTCGGCGAGACGCCGCCCAGCTCGCTGGTGATCGGTTTGTCCAGCAGGGGCCGGTTGTCCTTCTTGCGCTGCGCGCCCTCCGCGCCGGGGCCCCACACGATGGCGTCGTGGGTCTGCGCGCTGCCGGTCATGTGCACGTGCGCGACATCGGGGTGGCGCACCAGGTAGCCGCCCTGCTCCGCGCCGCCGGTGAGGATTCGCAGCACGCCCAGCTCCAGCAGCGGTTCGAACACCATCTCGAACACGGTGAACAGCGGGTCGGTGATCGGGTTGAGCTTCAGCGCGACCACCCGGTTGTGCGCGAACAGCTCGTAGAGCGCGTCCAACGGCGGAATCGAGGTGATGTTGCCCGCGCCGAGCACGGCGCCGATCCCGCCGGTCGCGGTGGGATCGAGCTGGCCGAGTCCGGCCCGCTTGCGCGCGGTGCCCGCGTCGACGCCGGGCCGCAGCCACACCTCGCCGCGGAAACCGTTGAGCAGCAGCCGGTCGTAGACGCCGAGCGGAAGGATCGGCACCGCGACCCGTCCACCCGGAGCTTCCCGCAGCGTGATATCGGTCAGCGGGCTGCGCCCGGTCTCCAGTGCGGCGAGGGTCGCCGACAGCGCGGCGGTGGCCTGGAGCAGGGTGAGCGGGCCGGACATCCATTCCTCGCCCGCCGACGGGGAGTTCTCGTCGAGGTCCTTGACGACGCACGCGGCCCGCACCCAGTCCTCGGCGAAGCGGCCGCTCCGGGCGTGGATCTCGTCGAGCAGTTCGCGGCGGCGGCGCAGCGGGGTCGCGGCCCAGGCTTTCTCGCCCGCCGCGAGGTCGGCCAGCGCGTTGTCGATGGCGGTCTCGTCGAAAGGGGTGCCCACAAGCCCACTATGCGCGCGATCGAGCGCCGATGGACCGCATCCTGGGATATCGGGGTGAAACGGCAACACACCGACCACTAGGCTGGTGGCTCATGATCGACCTCCGATTCCTGCGGGACAACCCCGACGCGGTGCGCGCCTCGCAGCGGGCCCGCGGCGAAGACCCCGCCCTCGTCGACGCGCTGCTCGAGGCGGACGCGGCGCGGCGCGCCGCGGTGGCCACCGCGGACAACCTACGCGCCGAGCACAAAGCGATGGGCAAGCTGATCGGTAAGGCGAGCAAGGAGGAGCGGTCCGCGCTGCTGGCGCAGGCGTCGGAGATGTCGGTCAAGGTCAAGGAGGCCGAGGCCGCCCAGCACGCCGCCGACGCCGATCTGGACGCCGCGCACCGCGCCATCTCGAACGTGGTGCAGGAAGGCGCGCCCGCGGGCGGCGAGGACGATTACGTCGTCCTGCAAACCATCGGCACGCCGCGGGAATTCGACTTCGAGCCGAAGGATCACCTGGAGCTCGGCGAGTCGCTGGGCCTGATCGACATGGAGCGCGGCGCGAAGGTATCGGGGGCCCGGTTCTACTTCCTGACCGGTTACGGCGCGCTGCTGCAACTGGGTCTGCTGCAACTGGCCGCGCAGAAGGCCGTGGCCAACGGCTTCACCATGATGATCCCGCCGGTGCTGGTGCGCCCCGAGGTCATGGCGGGCACGGGGTTCCTCGGCAGGCACTCGGCCGAGGTCTACCACCTCGCCGACGACGACCTCTACCTGGTCGGCACCTCGGAGGTGCCGCTGGCGGGCTACCACTCGGACGAGATCCTCGACCTGAGCGGCGGGCCGAAGCGGTACGCGGGCTGGTCGTCGTGTTTCCGCCGGGAGGCGGGCAGCTACGGCAAGGACACTCGCGGCATCATCCGGGTGCACCAGTTCGACAAGGTCGAGATGTTCGTCTTCACCACGCCGGACCAGGCCGACGCCGAACACGAGCGCCTGCTCGCCTGGGAACAGGAGATGCTCGCGGCGATCGAGGTGCCCTACCGGGTGATCGATGTCGCGGCCGGTGATCTCGGCAGCTCGGCGGTGCGCAAGTTCGACTGCGAGGCGTGGGTGCCCACCCAGCAGACCTATCGGGAACTCACCTCGACGTCCAACTGCACCACCTACCAGGCTCGCCGGTTGAGCATCCGCTATCGGGACGAGAACGGAAGGCCGCAGATCGCCGCCACTTTGAACGGCACGCTCGCGACCACCCGCTGGATCGTGGCCATCCTGGAGAACCATCAGCAAGCCGACGGGTCGGTTCGTGTGCCGCCCGCGCTCGTCCCATTTGTCGGTACCGACGTGCTCCAACCGTCGAACTGACTACGCGCGAATGACGTTCAGGTGAATAGCCAATCGTTCGCCATGCCGGATTCCCGGGATGTGGCAACCGGCGGGATTCCTTATGTTTAGGCTATTCATCGTGCGAGGAATCGGGTCTCGCGGCGATACCCGAACCCGGGTGCGGGCCGCGTCTGCGTTGGCGACGGCTATGGTCATGGCTCGGACCACCGGGGCGTTCTACGTCATGGGCGGTGTGCTCGGTTTACTGATCACCGCCATCGCCCCTGGCGAGGAGGGTAATCGGCCGCTGGTGGGCGGAGCGGCGGCGGTAGCGCTGGCGCTCGGTTTGACGCTGCTCGCGTGGGGGCCGCGCCTGCCGCATTCGATCCATCACGTCTACGTGGCGATCGCGACGGTACTGGTGACGATCGCGGTGCACTCCTTCCCGAACACCGTGGGCGCGATCAGCCTCGCGGCGTTCTACGTGTTCATCGCCTGCGATGCCGCCCTGTTCTTCGCCTGGTCGCAGGCGGCAGCCCATATCGCGTTCGCCTTGGTGCTGTGCCTGTGGGTGCTGCCCGCGCGGCCGGTGACTCCCGGGCTGCCGTGGTGGGCGGGGCTGATCCCGGCAGGCGTGACCTTCGGCGTCGGCGTCGTCGTCGGGATCCTGACCAGGATGGCGTCCGAAGCCGACATCGATGTGCTCACCGGCCTGCTCAACCGCCGCGGCTTCGACCGGGCGCTGAACACCGCGATCCAGCAGGCCACCAGGACGGAGCAGGGACTCGCGCTGGTGCTGGTCGACCTCGACCGCTTCCAGAAGATCAACGACCATCTCGGTCACCGCGCCGGTGACGCCGTCCTGCAACGGGTGGCCGACACCTGGTCGAAACTGCTGGCCCCCGACCAGCGCCTTGCGCGCTACGGCGGCGACGCGTTCGCGTTGCTGCTGCCGAACACCACCGAGCAGGCCGCGATCCTGCTCACCGAACAGCTGCGCGCGGCGGTGACCACCGGCTGTTCGGCAGGCGTGACCTCCTGGCAGCCGGGGGAGTCCGGGTCGCTGCTGGTCAGCCGTGCCGACGTCGGCCTGTACCGGGCCAAGCAGGCCGGACGCAATCGGACGGTGCTGGAGTCCTCCCGGCAGTTGCCGCTCGCGGTGGAGCTGCGCGAGGCCATCGACCGCGGCGCCCTCGACGTGCACTACCAGCCGATCGTCAGTCTGACCGAAGGCGGCGGCAAGGCGGTGGGCGTGGAGGCGTTGCTGCGCTGGTCTTCCAGCGCGCAGCCGGACGTCACCACCGAGGGCTTGATCCGCGTCGCCGAGGAGTACGACCTCATCGCCGATCTGGACGAGCTGGTGCTGCGCCGCGCCTGCGCGGACGCGGCACGGTTGCAGGAAACCTTCGCCCAGCTCGACCTGACGCTGAACGTGAACGTCAGTGGGCTGGAGCTGGCCGAAGCCGGCTACGCCGACCGGGTGGCGGGCATCCTCGCGAGCACCGGGTGGCCCGCCGATCAGCTGGTGCTCGAAGTGACCGAGAGCGAGCTGGCCGCCGAATCGCAGACCGCGATCGAGAATCTGCACACCCTGCGCGACCGGGGCGTGCGCATCGCCATCGACGACTTCGGCACCGGCTACTCCTCGCTCAGCAGGCTTGCCACCCTGCCGAGCGACATCCTCAAGGTCGACCAGTCCTTCGTCGCGGCGATCCGCTCGGACTCGCCCGCGCCGCCGTTGCTCGGCGTGATCGCCGCCCTGTCCAATGCGCTGGACTTGCAGGTCATCGCCGAGGGCGTGGAGACCGAGTACCAAGCCGCGGTGCTCACCGAACTGGGCTTCGCGCTCGCGCAGGGCTACCACTACAGCGATTCGCATCCGGTGTCGGAGCTGATCAGCGACCTGAACGAGAACAAGGGCCGGGTCGGCCCCGGCGTCACGGATCGGGAACTCGGCCACGGGGACTCGGTCGCCGCCAACGGCTGGGTGCCGCTGCCGTAATTCGCTTGACGGCGCGAGCCGACCGTGAGCATGCTGTTGCACATGCGTTTGCTCATCTATGGCTGTTGATTCGCCCGATCGCTGCGCGCCCGTTCAGCGGGTAGCGCGCGCACGCTCGATCTGCGCTCGCTGACGGTTCGGGCGGTGCTCTTCAAGAGCATCGGTGAACTGATTCCGCTGTACGCGCTGTATGCCCTGCTGTTCGCCGACCACGGCATGAGCACGGGGCAGATCTCCCTGCTGTTCGCGATCTGGTCTGCCACCTCGTTCCTGCTCGAGGTGCCCTCCGGTGCGTGGGCCGACACCGTCTCGCGGCGTGGGCTGCTCGTGCTCAGCGGCGTATTGCTGACGGCAGGCTTCGCGCTGTGGACCGTAGCGCCCTCCTTCGGCGGTTTCGCCGCCGGTTTCGTGCTGTGGGGTACCTCGGGCGCTCTGGCCTCCGGCACGTTCGAGGCGCTGCTCTACGACGACCTCGCGGCCCGCGGTGAAGCCGCGGCCTACCCGCGCATCCTCGGTTACACCCGCGCGGGCGCGGAAGCGGCCGTCGTCGTCGCCATCGTCGCCGCGACGCCCCTCTACCTCTATGGCGGCTATGCCCTGGTCGGCTGGTCGAGCGTCGCGGTCGCGGCCCTGCACACGCTGATCGCGCTGTCGCTGCCCACGGCGCCCAAGGCGGTCTCCGCTACGAATGTGGACGATCTGGAAGACGAGGAGCAGGCATCGCCCGCGCAGCCCGCTGGCGTGTCCGGTGCTCTGGTCGTGGATGAGCGCACCGGAGAAGGCGAGTTCGCCTCCGAGGTCGCGGTGATCGAGCCGGGAAACCTCGCGAACCCCGCGCGGCCGTTCGCGCGATACCTCACCATGCTGAAGGCCGGTGTGGGCGAAGCGGTTCGGGTGCGGGCCGTGCGCTGTGGCGTGCTGCTGGAGGCGCTGTTGTTCGGGATCACGGCGTTCGACGAGTACTTCGCCCTGCTGGCGGAGGAAGCGGGCGTCTCGACAGCCGTGGTGCCGCTGCTGGTCGGTCTCACCGTGCTGGGTTCGCTGACCGGTTCGGTACTGGCGGGGCGCACCGAAGGGATGTCGGGCCGGACGATGTCGGTCGCGGTGGGTTTCGCGGGTCTGCTGTTCTTCGCCGGCGCGTTGGTCGCCGGGCTCGCGACCGGCCGTCCGGACGCTGTTTACCCGCTGACCGGTCTCGGCTTCACGGCGATCGGAATCTCCTACGGCATCGTCTACAACGCCGGAATCGTCGCGGGAGCCCGTCTTCAGGACGCCATCGAAGGCCCGGCCAGGGCCACCGTCACCTCCGTCTCCGGGCTCCTCGGGGAGGTGTTCGCCCTGGTGGTCTTCGGTTTCGCCGCCCTGGTGACGCTCTGGTTCTCCATGTCCACCCTCCTGGCCCTCCTCGGTGGGTCCATCCTTGCCATAGCCACCCTCGCCCCGCGCTGGCTTCCTTCCCATTCCGACTGACCGCGAGTGGCACCGCGAACATGAGCCGCTCGTCGCCGGGGTCCGTTGGGTAGCGTGCGGGTCGTGAGTGCGCAGGCGAGGGTGGGACTGGTTTTCGGGTTCGGGATCGGTGCCGGTGTCGCGGTGCAGGGGCGGATCAACGGCGCGCTCGGTGCGCGACTCGAGGACGGGATCGCCGCCGCCACCATCAGTTTCGCCACCGGACTGCTGGCGCTCGCGGTGGTGTTCGCGGTGAGCGCGCGCCAGCGGGACGGCATGCGGCAGGTGCGGCGCGCGTTGTCCGACGGCGCGTTGCGGCCGTGGCAGTTGCTCGGCGGTCTGTGCGGCGCGTTCTTCGTCGCGTGCCAGGGTCTGACGGTCGCGGCCATCGGGGTCACCGCGTTCACCGTGGCGACCGTCGCGGGCCAATTGCTCAGCAGCCTCGTGGTCGATCGGCTCGGCCTCGGCCCGAGCGGCCGCACGCCGGTCACCGCGGTACGTCTGGCCGGTGCGGCGCTCGGCGTGGTCGCGGTGCTGATCGCCGGATCGGGCAACACCGGCGCGACCGATGGTGGTCTCTCGGTTCCCGAAGCGCTGCGCGGCACCCCGACGGCGTTGCTGATCGTGCTGCCCGCGCTGGCAGGCATCGGCCTGGCGTGGCAGCAGGCGGTGAACGGCAAGGTCGGCGCCGTCGGCGGATCTCTCTCGGCGGCGATGGTCAATTTCTGTGTCGGGTTGGTCGCTCTGCTCGTCCTCGCGGCCGTGGTGACCGCCGCTACCGGCGGTCCGGCCGAATTCCCCGCCGAGCCGTGGCTGTATCTGGGCGGGCTCATCGGCGTCGCGTTCATCGCGCTGGCCGCGCTGACGGTTCGCTGGATCGGTGTCCTGCTGCTGGGGCTCACTTCGGTGGCGGGGCAGTTGCTGGTTTCGGTGATCCTCGACGTACTGGCCCCGACCAGCGCGGGCCTGTCGGTCACCGCGGTCATCGGCTGTGTGCTGACTCTGGTCGCGGTCGCCGTCGCCACTCGCTCGCAGTCCTGAGGACACTCCTCGCGCATTCATGTCCGAAGCGCATGAATGTGGGAGGGTGCGCTCATGCTGATCGAATACGGTGTGTGGGTTTCGCGGCTGGGTCTGTGTGTCGTTTTCGGGCTGTCGGCGTGGGGCAAGCTGGCGGATCGGAGTGCGACGCGGCAGGCGGTGGGCGATTTCGGGATACCGTTGCGCTGGGCGCCGACGGTGGCCTGGGGGCTGCCGATCGCCGAGTCGATCATCGCGGCCGGCGTGTTGCTTCCGTGGGTATCCGGCGTGGCCGCGCTGGCGGCGCTGCTGTTGCTCGCCGTCTTCACGGCGGCGATCGCTCGCTTGCTGCGGCGCGGTGAGCATCCGTCGTGTTCCTGCTTCGGTGGTGCGAGCGCCGCGCCGATCGGGCCGAAGACGCTGATACGCAACGGCCTTCTCGCCGCGCTCGCCGTAATCGTCGCCCTCGGCGCGCAGACACATCCGCGGGTGCCGATGAGCCTGCCCGCCGACAACGCGATCGGCTGTGCGGTGGTGGCCGCGCTGGTCGCGGTGCTGGTATGGCTGGCGGGTGAGCTGCGCATCCTGCGCCGCCGGGTGGACGAGCAGGCGCTGTCCACCTTGGGGGCGGAGGGCTTGCCGGTCGGGGCGGTGGCGCCGGAGTTCGAATTGCTCGATACCGAGGGCAGGAAGACCACGCTCGAGGATCTGCTGGCCGCGGCGAAGTCGGTGCTGCTGGTCTTCGTGCATCCGGGCTGCGAGCTGTGTGCGGCGCTGGCCCGGGAATTGCCCCGCTGGCACGCGCGAACAGCACACGCGCTGACGATTGTCGCGGTCGGCAACGGCGATGCCGCCGAGCAAGCCGCCTGGGGTATCGAGCAGGGATTGGGCGCGATCCCGTCTCTCGTGCAGCAGGGCAACGAGGCGGCCCTGCGTTACCGGGTGCGCGGCACCCCGTCCGCGGTGTTGATCGACCCCGACGGACGTGTCGCTGCGCCGGTCGCCAGAGGTGGCATCGCGATCCGGGAGCTGACCGGCAAGGTGCGATCAGCGCCGCGTAAGCCGCAGCGCAGCAGGATCACGGCGGGAATCTAGTTTCGGGGCGTACCTCTTTTTCGCCGCCGAGACCGACCCGAGCCCGGTTATCAGCTGTTTGGCAAATTATCAGCAAATATTGGGCTCGGCGCGGATAGGATCGAGTCGCACCGGTGCGGAATTCGCCATCCATCGACAAGAGGACCCACCGACAAGAGGGGAAGACATGGCGCTCTTCGCATTCACCGACTACTCGGGCAAAGAGTTCATCATCCAGTTGAACAACCAGCAGCGGATCGAGGAAGCCCGCCGCATCCTGACGGGTGACGAACAGATGTCCGTGCACGTCATGGGACGGATCCGGAAGCTTCCGGCCCCCTACAACCCGGGCTGGGACTTCCATCTGGACCCGGAGACCATCACGTTCTTCACCATGGCGATCGAGGTCTGCGACGCCAGCATCATGTACGTCAACGACCACCTGGACGAGGCGTGTGGCGCATTCCTGCCCGGCTGTATGTGGTGCCCGTGGTCGTCGAGGCTTGTCCGCGAAGTCACCAATATGTAGAAATCTCTCGGCAATCGCTTCCGGCCGGCGTGTACGCGCCGGCCGGAACGCGGGGTTCAGTCGAGCTTGCGCGAGCGCAGTTCGTGCCCCTTGGACGTCTTGCAGCGACCCGACTCCAGGTCCCACTGCCAGCCGTGCAGGTTGCAGGTGAGGGTGTTGCCCTCTACAACTCCGAATTTCGACAGGTCCGCCTTCAGGTGCGGGCAGCGGCGCTGCACCTCCCATCCACTGAGCTCGGCGGAGGCGGAATCGTCGTGCGCCTCGGCGAACCAGCCGTCGGCGTAGGCGATGCGCTCGTCGGTGAGGCACTTGAAGAAGGTGTAGAGGAACTCGTTGTACCCGCCGATCCGCCAGGCCTGGAAGCGGGTGGACAGGAAGATGGTGTTCACCCAGTCCGGCTCGCGGTCGCGCAGCACCGTGCGCACGAGTTCCGGCGCGATGCGGAAGCCGTAGCGGTAGCGGCCCTCGCCTTCGATCGGCTCGCGCACCGTGCGCTTGGGAAAGTCCAGCACGATGGTTTCCTCGCCGATCACCAAGCCGACCGGGTAGCCGATGCCGTCGCAGATCACATCGCTCTGCGACATGATCGGCTCGAACAACTTCCGCAACGGTTCCAGCAGCGATCCCTCGCCGCGTTCCCACGTCGCCTTCTCGGCCTCCAGCACCGGCGCGAGCCGCTGCGCCATCCGCTCGATGTACTCGGCCTTGTTGTCGTAGATCTCGGCGGGGTCACTGGGATGGGTCAACGTCAGCTCGGCGCCGCGCACGTCGGCGACCGAACCCGGGATCATGAGGATGCCGCCCGCGTTTCCGTGGATCTGCATCTGCTCCAGGAACACCTTCTGGTCGGGGAAGATGTTGCCCTCGTCGCCGCGATCGTCGTTGAGGTAGCGCAGCTCGTCGTCCAGGAACACCGGCGGACCGGCCGAAGGCACCACCCAGGTCGCGCCGACCTGCTCGATGTAGCTGCGGGCCCGGTCCATGCCGCGCTGACGCTTCTGCTTGCCGAAGTTCGACTTGGTGCGGGCCGGGATGTCGTAGACCATCGGGTACCAGATCGCACCCGAGTACTGCAGCAGGTGGATGTCGACGTGGCCGAACGCGTCGTGCAGCACGTCCATGTCGACCGGTCGCGCGTCGTTCATGTTGAAGCAGGTCGTCTCGCCGTCGGAGACGACCAGCCCCGAATCGCCGATCGGGCCGTCGGCGGGCGCGCGCAGCGCGATGATCATGATGTCCAGGTCGCCGCCGGGACCGGTCACCGTGTGCTTGACCGAGTCCTCCGTCTCGAAGAACTTATGGAAGCCCAGTTGTTCGAGCTCGCGCCGCAGGTCGGGCACCGGGTAATCCGGCAGCAGCACGGTCGCGGCCTTGTTCACGTGCTCGGTCAGCGTCCGGGCGTCGAAGTGGTCGCGGTGTAGATGCGAGACGTACAGGAAGTCACATGCCCCCAGCTCGTCCCAGTCCAGCTGGGTGTTGTCGGGGAACGGGAACCAGGAACCGAAGTACGCGGGGTTCACCCAGGGATCGCAAAGGATCGACCCGGCCGCGGTGCGGATATGGAATCCGGCGTGTCCGACGCTGGTGATCTGCACTAGCTGCTCCTCCTGCTGTTGCCAGCCAACCAGGGTAGTAGTTATGGCGAGACGTCGCCGATGCAGTAGCCGTCCGGCTCGGACCGCAAGGTGAAGGTGCGGGTCTGCGTCACGCCGGAGGAGTTGGTCACCGGTACGAGCACCGCGATGTAATCGGTGTTCACCTGCTCCGACCGGATCTGCTGGTCGGCGAACTCTGTGGCCCCGGTGAGCACGCCCTGGTTGTCGGCCAGCGGGGCGGGGCTCGGACGCCCGGTGCCTTTGGGGTCCCAGGTCGCCGGGGACGCCTTACAGATCAAAGGGTAGTCGCCCTCTTTGTCGGCGGGGTCGAGCGGAGTGCCGACGAAGCGCGACAGGTACCGGCGCACCGTGTGGCGGGCATCGGCGTCGTTGTAGGCGATCTCCGCGCCCGCCGCGGCGACGCGTGGGCAGGCATAGCCGGTCTCGATCTCGGCGCGATCCGCAGCGACCGTGGTCGTCGAGCTCTTCCAGACGACCGCCTGCTCGGTCGCCGTGCCGGGCTGCGCCAAAGCGGTGAGGATCTCCTGCTGGTCCTGGTACATGTCGGCCACGTTCTTGGGCGCGACGGTCCAGCACTTCTCCTGCATTTCGGCGATGGTGTGCGATCGCAGGTCGGCCGCCCAGCGCTGCATCGCGGTGGCGGCGGCGGGCAGCCCGGTGACCGCGCCGACCGGTGGAGCGTCGGCGGGGACCGGGGGCAGCGCCGAGGTGCTCTGTGGCGGCGTGGTCGGGACGGCGGCGGGTGGTGTGGTCCGGACGGCCGCCTGCGGCGCGCTCTCCTCCGGAATGCCGACCACGGAGTCGCAACCGGTCAGGGCGACCGTTCCGATCAGGATCAAGCCGCCGATGAGCGCACCCCGGGCGGCTCGCCCGGCGGACGCCCGAGTCCGAACACTCGCTGAACGGCGGTCGTACTCGCGCGGTACCGGTCGGGCGCGTTCCACTTCGACGATCCTCTTCTCTCCGGGCGTTCGGTTCGGGCTGCTCACGCGTCCTGGCTCCGGTGCGGCTCGATGGCGGCGATCTGCCGGTGGGGGCGGGCAGCGACTACGCTAGCGGACTTGTGGAACCCGTCTATCGGACGATCATCGGGCTCGCCCGAACCGTCTTCTTCATCGAAGGTCTGAAGTTCACCGTCAAGGGTGATGAACACATTCCCGCCCGGGGTGGCGCCGTGCTGGCGGTGAACCACACCGGCTACATGGACTTCACCTACGCGGGCCTGCCGGTGCGCACCCCGAAGCGCTACATCCGGTTCATGGCCAAGAAAGAGGTCTTCGACGACAAGATCTCCGGTCCGATCATGCGGGCGCTCAAGCACATCCCGGTCGACCGTTCGGCGGGCGCGGACTCCTACAAGGCCGCGGTGGAATATCTGCGCCGGGGCGAACTGGTCGGCGTGTATCCCGAAGCGACGATCAGCCGCAGTTTCGAGATCAAGGAATTCAAGTCCGGCGCGGCGCGCATGGCCATCGAGGCGGAGGTGCCGATCATCCCGATCGTCATCTGGGGCGCGCAACGGGTGTGGACGAAGGGTTTCCCGAAACGGCTCGGTCGCACCAACACGCCCATCTCGATCGCGGTCGGCGAGCCGATCCAGCCATTCGAGCCCGCCGCGGAACTCACCGCCGAGCTGCGCTCGACCATGCAGGAGATGCTGCTGGACCTGCAGAAGGACTACGTGCACGAGCCCGGGGCGTACTGGGTTCCGGCCCGACTGGGCGGCAGCGCTCCTACCCTGGAAGAGGCGGACGCGATGGACGCCGCCGAAGCCGAGGCGAAGGCCGCCCGCGAGGACGCGGCGGATCAGTAACGGGAGCTGTGATGGCGCGGGAACCGGTCTACGACATCCTCACCGGCTTGGCCCGCGCCATCTTCTTCGCCCAGGGTCTGCGCATCGATATCGAAGGGCAAGAGCACATTCCGCGCTCCGGCGGCGCGGTGGTGGCCGTGAACCACACGGCCTACCTCGATTTCATGGAGGTCGGACTGGTCGGGCGGAAGTCCGGCCGCAATGTCCGGTTCATGATGAAGGCAGAGCTCGAGCACGGCATCGTGGGCTTCCTCATGAAGCACTGCAAGGCGATCGGCGTCGACCGCACGGCGGGCGCCGAATCGTATGCCCGCGCGGTGACGGCGCTGCGCGAGGGCGAGCTGGTGGTGGTATATCCCGAGGCGACGATCAGCCGTAGCTTCGAGCTGAAGGAATTCAAGTCCGGCGCGGCGCGCATGGCGGTGGAAGCCGACGTCCCGATCGTTCCGCTGGTCATCTGGGGCGCCCACCGGATCTGGACCAAAGACATTCCTAGACAGCTCGGCCGTCACAAGTTCCCGGTGCACATCCGCATCGGCGACCCCATCCCGCCTGCCGAACCGGCGGAAGAACTCACCGCCACCATGCGCACCCGCATGAACGAGCTGCTGGACCGAGCGCAGCAGAACTACCCGATGCAGCCGGGCGCCCGCTGGGTGCCCGTCCGGCTGGGCGGGACTGCTCCTACTCTCGCGCAAGCCGCCGTCCTGGAGCGGGAGGAAATGGAACGGCGACGCCGGGCCAAAGAGCGCCGACAGGGCGGCACCGCTATCGGATCACCCTAGGTACGGTCGCGTTCTTTTCTCTGCGTGATGCCGCAGGCGGAGGCGGACCGACTCGTGCACGGGTTCGTCTGCGAGCTGTTCGACCGAAAAGAATCGGACGTCGGTGGACTCGTCACTGACCGTCAACCGCCCCCCGACTACCTTGCCGTAGAAGGTGATGTTGAATTCCTGGCGCACCTCACCGTCAGAGTAGGCGATGGCATGCTGCGGATCAGTGTAGATACCGAGGAGACCGGTGATTTCGATATCGAGTCCTGTCTCTTCCTTGGTCTCCCGAATCACGCACTGCTCGAGGGTTTCGCCGATCTCCATGGTGCCGCACGGCAGAGACCAGTTGCCCGAATCGGCTCGGCGCTGCATGAGGATCGCGCCTTCGTCGTCGACGACCAGAGCGGACCCACCCGGAACCAGACTATTGGCTCTCGGAGCGGCGGGATCTCGGTAGTAGTCGCGTCGATTGACCATCTCTGCCTTTGATCGGGATAGCGAAGCGTCCGGCCGGGCGCGATGGTTCTCCGGCCCGTGGTTCGATCGTTACGCGTGATTCAGACGAGCATTCCTTGGATTTCGGCAATGCGCCGGTCGAGACGTGCCGAGTGCGCGGTGTCGGCTGCGGTCTGTGCCTCGCGAATGGTGGCCCGTGCCGCGTCCAGGTCACGAGTCTTCAGGTATGACTCCGCGAGCCAGGTACGGTACAGGGCTACCTCACGGACTCGCTCGGTGGAGAGTTGCTCGATCGCTCCGGAGAGTAATGAGTGTGCCTTTCGGGGCTCGTCCAGTTCTACGAAGCACCTGCCCGCCATCACGTCTATCTCGGTACGGTCCACCCAATACACCCACTCGGGCTCGGGAATGTCCGGTGAACGGCGGTCGTAGGCGTCGTCCACCGCATCGAGCGCTCGCTGGGCTGCGTCGGGATCGCGTGTGCGTGCGCATGCCCACGCCAAGCGGTCGGTGAGCAACGACCGGACTACCGGAGGCGCATCGGTCGCTCCCTTGACGGCGGTGCGTGCGAGCAGCGCTGCCTCGTGCGGGTTGCCGACATTGGCGATCTGATAGCTCAGACTCGACAGCAGTTGCGCCGTCAAGACGCGGTCTCCGGCGTCATCAGCCGCTGACGCACCGCTCAGATACAGACCTTGTGCGTCGCCATACCTGCCTGCGTCGCTCGCTACCCAGCCCGCCAGTTGGGCGAGTTCACCGGCTACGACCAGCAGTCGCTTGCCCACTCGTTCGGAATAGCTGCATTCGGTGATGACCTCCCGCGCGCTCTCGAACTCTCGTAATACCAGCGGGAATAGTTCCTCTCCGCCGATGCTGTCATCCAGGTGCCGCAGTTCGACCACGCGGCGTTCCATCTCGGTCGCCAAGGAATCGCCCACCCGTCTCCCAGCGGAGGCATGCGTCTTCGGTGCGGAGTCTGCCACCAGCCATTCGTGTGCGATACGGATCGGGTCCGGTGAGGGGGTCATGAGGGCGCTTATCGGGATGTTCAGCGCGCGTGAATAGCCGATGATGTGTTGCTGTTTCACCTCCCGCTGCCCGTTCTCCAACATACCGAGCAACGACTTGCTGTAATTCGTCTTCGCCGCGAGCGCGGCCAGGCTGACTCCTCGGCTTTGCCTGGCGGCCCGGAGCAGTGATCCAGGATTCTCCATCGATCCCACGCACCCCGATTCTGTGGACTTTTGTGGACGGCAAATCGACTCCGCGCCAAACGGATTCATTCGAGACTACTACGTAGCGCCTGGTAGCGGGCGGTCCGAAGCGCAGTCGGGTCGCCGCTCGCATCAATTGTCTTCGAATAAGAGCGGGGGTTTACGAATGGAAGCTTGGGGCGACACTCCACTGTCACGGTGCCAGTTCTATCGGCGGGAATGCGGTCTGCCTGCCGTGATCGACCCTCCCGAACTCGGTCGGATCGTGATGCGTGCGGGATCGGTGTGGGCGATGACGATGCCCGCTCGGCTGGGGCAGGCGGTCAAGGCGCACATGCAGAGCAGAGGTGTGGCGCTGGGACCCGTTGTCGGGCATCCGCGTTCGGGACGGTGGACGTTTCTCATCCAGCCGGATCTGCCCGATGACGTGCGGCTGTTCGCCGAGTTGTTCCGGCTGGACGTGGCGGTCGCGCGGGCGGGAGCGACGATCGCGCTGCCTTCGCCCACAGCATCGGTCGGTGCGATCAGGCGCTGGATAGTGCCGCCGCGCAGTGGTTTCCGTCCCTCGGGTGCGGTCGTGGTCGAAGCCGTTCGGGCGTGGGCGGACCAGATGCCGCGTACTCGGCGGGGGTCCGGAATGGCTCCCCATGCCGGATGAGGAGATGCGCGCTCGGCGGTTCCTCAGCGTCGAGGAGTTGCGACCGGCTCGCGCACGATAATCCGCACTGGCCTGTCTCCGATCCCGAGAGTGCGAGGCAGGCGCTCGAGCTGCACCGCGACTGCGATTTCCTCTCCTGCGCGACGCTCGTCGCGGCCGTGATCGTCAGCCGTGAGAACTACCGATACTTTCGCCGCGCCTATACGAACGCCGTCGAAGCTCGACGGCATCGCTCGGCGCCAACTCTGGGATCAGGTGCGTGATGTGCGGCGATTCATCCACGAATTCATCGGAGACGGACGTTCACGTCAGTGTGTTCCTCCACGGTCTGAGGCTGGATTTCGCCGCGTGCGTCACGGCGGCGATGACGTTCGCGCGGGAGTGGCGGCACGCGCATTACCCGGATGCGGTGGAGATCCTTCTCGATGGAGTAGAGGGCTTACCTCGTTTACCTTGCAAACGCTTGTACTGCGAGCGTCCGCTCTACCCGCCGACCGGAGGTGAACGAATGCCGACCTCCCGTGCCGCTACGCCGACTCCGAGTCCGGACAGTCGGCAAATCCGGAAAGGTCCGGAGTCGGACTTCGAGATTCGCCAGGGTGGGTCCGATCAGCGCAGGTGAGTGAGGGCACGACAAGGAGAAGGGGTGGGGATCTCACCCCGAAGGAACGACGTCGGCGCGACGCCCATCAGCCTGCGGAAGTCGGCCGTCATATGGGACTGGTCGTAATAGCCCGTGGCGGCCGCGAGGTCGGCCCACGGTGTGTCTTCGGCTCGGGAGAGAACGCGCCGAAGGCGGGCGATACGGACGAAGTGCTTAGGAGAGACGCCGATTCCGCTGGTGAACAGGTTGCGGAGCTGACGCTCGCTGACGGAGAGCCGCGCGGCCAGCGCGGCGATCGGGAGTGGGTGGTCGGCTCCGATGGCGGCCACGGCGGCGGTGAGCAATCGGCGGTGGGCGCGGTAGGCCGGGTTGTCGGGAATACGGCGCGGCAGCTCGTCCTCGAGGTACGCGACGACCTCGTCCTGTTCGAGTTGGATCAGCTCGGTGGCCAGGTGAGCGGCAGGACCGGGCAGGTCGCGCAGTCGCACCACGCGATCGGTCAGGTCCGCCGCCGAAACCCCGAGCAGGGCGGGGACCGCACCCGGGGCCAACCGCAGCCGAAGGCAGCCCGCGGGTTTGCTCGCGCGCGAATAGATCGCCTTGGTCTGCGGCCCGACGACGAGCGCGACACGGGTATCGCCGGTCTGCGTCCGCATGCCGCGGGGATAGCTGTCGGCGTCCCCGCCCTCGCTGTGCTCGGCGCGGAGCACGATCGTGGCCGCCGTCTGCGGAATGTGCGCGAACGATTCGGGCAGGTCGCGCACCGTCGGGATGCGGCCGGATTCGGTCAGCCAGGCCCGCAGCGAATCCGGCGCCGGTGCGGACTCCTCCATCAGCTCGGCGGTCACGACGGACGGGCGCAGCAGGGTGGTCACCGCATCCACTGTAGGCAGCGCAGGCCCGGCGAGGTGTGCCGAAATTTCCTAGAGACCAGGGCGTATGCCCCGGCACGGTGGTTCGCATGATCGTGATCACCGGTGCCACGGGCACCATCGGAAGTGAAATAATCCGGCAGCTCGCCGAACGCGGTGAGCCGGTCCGGGCCGTGACGAGGGACCCCGGTCGTGCCCGGGTTCCGGCGGGCGTCGAAGTAGTGCGTGGTGACTACTTCGACCTCGCGTCCATCGCCGAGGCGATGAGCGGCGCGCGGGTGGCCTTCTTCGTCGGTGTGCTCGGACCGGAGTACGTGGAGGCCGATCGAGCCCTGATCACCACCGCTCGGGACGCGGGGGTCGGCCGCCTCGTCAAGCTCTCCGCCATCGGTACCGGCGATGCCGGACTCGGCCGCGTCGGCACGTGGCATCTATCCGGCGAGCAGGCCGCGCGAGACAGCGGCGTCGAATGGACGATCCTGCGTCCGAGTTCCTTCGCTTCCAATACGTTGAGCTGGGCTGATGCGATTCGCTCCGGGCAGCCGGTGCCGAATATGACCGGTGATGCCGCCCAAGGGGTGATCGATCCCCGCGATGTCGCCGGGGTCGCCGTCGAAGCATTGGTGTCCTCTGGGCACGCGGGCCGGATCTACGACCTCACCGGTCCGGAACTGCGCACCACCCATGATCTGGCCGCCACCTTGGCTGCCGTCGCGGGTCGTCCGGTGGATGTCGTGGACATTCCGGAAGCAGAGGCGCGCGAATACATGCTGGCGTCCGGAATGTCCGTCGAATACGCGGACGGGGCACTGGCGGGCCAGGCTTACGTGCGCGCGGGAGGCAATGCGATCGTCACCGCGAACGTGGCCCGAATTCTCGGCCGCGCGCGGACATTCGCCGAATGGGCGACCGACCATGCGAGTGCGTTCGGCGCTGTCGAAAGCGCACAGTAAGCTGTCTGTGATTGGCATCGCATCGAATTGCCGAATGCTGCCTGCTCGGCAAGGGTGACATGACCGGCCGAAGGGCCGGTGCGCTTACATGAAAAGGGGATTCGGATGCGTCGACGGGTCATGACCGTCTTGGTAGCGCTCGTTGCGGGAGGTTCGGCCGCCGCGTTCGGTGGCGCGAGTGCGTCCGCGGTGGCGGTGAACCCGTTCCCGGGTGGTACGGAGGTCTACTTCGACAACAACGAATCCGCGGCGATCGCCAACCTGAACCTCGGGCCCGCGCTGAGCCAGGTAGCCGTCGCTTGGTCGCCTGGAGCGAAAGCGCTGCTCGCGGAGGGCATCACCGAGCACGCCCGGTGGGCGGGCGAATCCCCGACCGGCGGGGTGTCGATTGAGGTGTACGGGTCGTTCCTGCGGCCCGATCTGGTCACGGTGACCACGCTGCGCGGCTGAGCTGTTTTTCCATTTCGGATTTCGGTGTGCCGGGGGTACGCTCGCCCATGGCGTTATGCGCATGCTTTGCCGGAATCGGCGTCACTCGGGCGTAGAGCTCGGGCGGCGGCTGCGAGCAGGCATGCGGCGACGCACCTGGCCGCTGGATGCCGCGCAACCTGCGCTGCGCGTTCGGCGAATGCCCACATGGAGACCTCCTGGCGGTTGCCCGGACGGGACGACACTACGCGTGCCGTCCCGTCCGGTGTTTTTCGTTATCGCGCTGTCGATCGGAAGCTACGCAGCCGCAGGCTGTTGGTGACCACGAAGACCGAGGAGAACGCCATCGCCGCGCCCGCGAGCATCGGGTTCAGCAGGCCCGCCATCGCCAGCGGGATCGCCGCCACGTTGTAGGCGAAGGCCCAGAACAGATTGCCCTTGATGGTCGCGAGCGTGCGGCGGGACAGGCGGATCGCGTCCGCTGCCGCCCGCAGGTCACCGCGGACCAGGGTCAGGTCGCCCGCTTCGATGGCCACGTCGGTGCCGGTGCCCATGGCCAGCCCCAGATCGGCCTGGGCGAGTGCGGCGGCGTCGTTCACGCCGTCGCCCACCATCGCAACCACTTTGCCCTCGGCTTGCAGCCGCTTGACCATGTCGACCTTGTCCTGCGGCAGCACTTCCGCGATCACCTCGTCGATGCCGACCTGCGCGGCGATCGCGTCGGCGGCTGCCCGGTTGTCGCCGGTCAGCATGATCGGTGTCAGGCCGAGGGCGCGCAGTTGGGAAACCGCCTCCGCCGAGGTCGCCTTCACCGCATCGGCCACCACGAGCACCCCGCGGGCCTTGCCGTCCCAGCCCACCGCCACGGCGGTCTTTCCCTCGGCTTCGGCCGCGCGCATCGCCTGGGTCAGGTCGTCGTCGAGGTGCTGTGACCAGTCGGCCAGCAGCCGGGCCCGCCCGACGAGCACCGCATGGCCGTCCACCATGCCCTGCACACCCAGGCCCTCGACGTTCGCGAAGCCCTCGACCGGCTTCAGCGAACCCACCCGCTCGCGGGCACCCTTGGCGATGGCCTGGGCGATCGGGTGTTCGGACGAGTCCTCCAGCGCTCCGGCCAGTTCCAGGATCCGCGAGACCTCCTCGCCTTCGGCGGGGACGACCTCGAGCAGGGTCATCTTGCCCGCGGTGATGGTGCCGGTCTTGTCCAGCACGATCGTGTCGACCCGCCGCGTCGACTCCAGCACCTCGGGGCCCTTGATCAAAATGCCCAGTTGCGCGCCGCGTCCCGTGCCGACCATCAACGCGGTGGGCGTGGCCAGACCGAGCGCGCACGGGCAGGCGATGATCAGCACCGCCACCGCGGCGGTGAACGCCGCGGCCACGGACCCGCCGGCGCCGAGCCAGAATCCCAGCGTCGCGACCGACAGCGCGATCACGATCGGCACGAAGATCCCGGAGATCCGATCGGCCAGCCGCTGCGCCTGTGCCTTGCCGGTCTGCGCGTCTTCCACCAGCTTCGCCATCTGCGCCAACTGGGTGTCGGAGCCGATCCTGGTCGCGCGCACCACGATCCGGCCGCCCACGTTGACGGTCGCGCCGACCACGGCGTCGTCCGCGCCGACCTCCACCGGCACCGATTCACCGGTGAGCATCGAGGCGTCGACGGCCGAGGAACCTTCCACCACGATGCCGTCGGTGGCGATCTTCTCACCGGGCCGCACCACGAACCGATCGCCGACCGCCAATTGCTCGACGGGAACGCGCTGCTCGGTCCCGTTGCGGAGCACGGAGACCTCCTTGGCCCCCAGCTCGAGCAATGCCCGCAGCGCGGCACCCGCACGCCGCTTGGCGCGCGCCTCGAAGAAGCGCCCGGCCAGGATGAATGTGGTGACGCCCGCCGCGGCTTCGAGGTAGATGCTGCTGGTGCCGTCCATCCGGGAGATGGTGAACTCGAACGGATGTGTCATGCCCGGGGTGCCCGCGGTGCCCCAGAACAGCGCGTACACCGACCAGCCCAGGGCGGCCAGCGTCCCCATCGACACGAGGGTGTCCATGGTCGCGGCGCCGTGGCGCAGGTTGGTCCACGCCGCGCGGTGGAACGGCAGCGCGCCCCACACCACCACCGGCGCGGCCAGCGTCAGCGACAGCCACTGCCAATTGGTGAACTGCAAGGCCGGGATCATCGCCATGGCGATCACCGGCACCGACAGCGCCAGCGAGACCAGCAGGCGGGTGCGCAGGGCGGCGGGGTCGTCCTCGGCGACGGCCTCCTCCGACCGTTCCGGCTGGGCGGGAAGGGCGGCGGTGTAACCGGCCTGTTCGACGGTCGCGATCAGCTCGTCCGGTGAGACGTCACCGGTGACTTCGACGCGGGCCTTTTCAGTGGCGTAGTTCACGGTGGCGGTGACACCGTCGAGCTTGTTGAGCTTCTTCTCGATGCGCGCGGCGCAGGACGCGCAGGTCATTCCACCGATCACGAGTTCGACCTGCCCGGAGGGCGGCGGTTGTGTCGCGGTGGTCATCGTGGTTGCTCCGTTCTGTGCGACGCGGTGCGGACGGTCGGCGGGTCAGTGTCCGTGACCGTGCGGCGCCGGCTGCTGACCAGTGTCTTCTTCGTGGGTCGATGCGTCCACGGCGGGGGTGCCCGGCGCGACGGTCAGGGTGAATTCGGCGGTACGGACCACGCCCTCGTGCTGGAAGTCGAGGAACAGGCGGTAATCGCCCGCGCTCGGCGCCGTGACGGCGAAGGTGATGTTCGGCCCGGCCGCGGTGACACCGTCGCCAGGGTGGCCTTCGGGATGGACGTGCAGGTAGCCCAAGTCGGCGGCGCGCAGTGCCACGAGGTGGCCGTAAGCCCCGAGGTAGGGCTGCAAGTCGGTCACCGGTTTGCCCGCGCGGCTCACCGAGAGCGTAACCGTCGAGGTCCGGCCGGGGACGACGACGCCGTCCAGCGTGATGGTGTAGTCGCCGACGGCGGCGGTCGAGGTCGCGGCAGGCAGGGGCCGGGGGTCGTAGGCGCCCGCCACCCGCAGGTCCGCGCCGAGAGTCAGGTTGTCGCCGCCCTCGGGAGTGAAGTCGGCGAATACCCGGTAGTCGCCGCCGCGGGGGAGATCGAGCGGGACGCTCCAGGTTCCGTTGCCGTCGAGCACCGGATGCACGTGCTGGTAGCCGACCATGTCGCGCCGCACGACGATCAGGTGCAGATCCTTGTCGTGGGTACGCACGTAGCGAGTGACGGCCTTTCCGTCCCGGTCGAGGATGCGCAAGTGCAGCGGCGCGTTCGCCGCGGCGGTGGTCTGGGTCGTGTCCAGCCGCAGGGTGTAGCCGCGGTCGGTTGCCATCATTCCTCCAGGTAGTGCGTCGGGGTGGACTTCACCCCGGTCGGCGGGGCCACCCTCGTGAGCTGCCGCGTCATGGGCGGCGGATTCGGTGGGCTCCGGCCCGATGACCGAACCGGTCGCGAGGGCGAGCCCGAAGATCGCGGCGAGGCCGAGGGCGAAGCCGCCGAATTTGGTGGATGCGTTCATCGGTGTGCTCCGTCCGTCAGTCGGCGACGGCGTAACCGGCGCGCTCCACGGCGGCGGTGAGTTCGGTGCGCTCCACCGGGTTCGCGCTCTCGACGGTCACCAGTCCGGCGGCGAGATCGACGGCGACGGATTCGACGCCGGAGATGCGGCCGATCTCGGTGCGCACCGAAGTGGCGCAGCCCCCGCAGGTCATGCCGGTGACGGTCACGGTGGTGGCGGTACTCATGGTCGTTCTCCTTGTGCGGTTGTCCGTGCTTCCTATTTACCTTACCCCCCTAGGGTATATTTTCGTCAAGCCCGGCGCAGACGAAAGCCCGGTCCGCGACGAAGGTCACGGGCCGGGCTCGGCGTGCGGGTCCGGAGGACGATCCGCATACTGCGGTCTTCCTGCTCTCTGCGTCCTGGATCCGTTTCAGGTGCCAGGCAGGCGGCGGATGAAGATGTGGCCCTGCTCGCGAGTGCCGCCCCGCAGAGTTGTCGCGGGACGGCAGTTGCTCGGTTCGAGTGGAATGGTCGGGCGCGAGCGGTGGCTGAGGGCGCTGCTCACGGATGCCGCCCCGCTGGGGTGTCGCGGGGCGGCAGTGATCAGGTCGAATGCAGGTTGCGTGCCGTGGGTGAGGTTTCGGTCGTGGCCGGGTCGGGATAGGTGCCGAACAGGCGGTCGGCGGTGCCCGAGCTGGTGACCGTGAACCAGTAGTGCTCGTTCTTGTAATGGTGATGGCGATGGTTGCGCCAAACCGCCCGGTACAGCGCGCGTTTCGGCTTGTAGTCGGTGTGGATCAGGTAATGCGTCCACTCGTAGCCGAGGCCGAGCAGGGTGATGGTGATCAGGAAGGTCAGCCCGAGGCCCAGGCGCGGGAATGCGAACACACCCAGCGCGATGAGCACGACGACCAGCACCGACAGCGTCTTCGTCGGGATGAAGATCAGCGGGATGTCGCGCGGATCGACATGGTGCTCGCGATGCTTGCGGGCCAACTCGCTGTCGATCGCGATCGGACCGAGCCGCCGTGGCCGCCAATGCAACACGGTGACGTGCACGATCCACTCGAAGACCGGGAAAGCCGCCAGCATCACGGCGGGAACCAGCAGATCCGTCGGCTGCCAATCGCCGACGACGAGCCGGGCGATCAGTGCGCCCACCAGCGTGGTCCCGATCATCCACGGCGAGGGGTGGCGGAGGAATTCGGCGAAAGCCTGGCCGAGGGTGAGTCCACGGCGCAGCGCCCGCTCGTCGCGGCGCACCCGCGCCCGTGCCTGGACCTCGACCGGATCGCGATCGGATGCCTTGGGTTTCGTCATGGTGGTTCCTAGCTGTGCGTGACCGGCGGTCCGCCGAGGACCTCGATCAGAGCGGTGGTCGCCGGCTCGAGCAGCGCTCGAGCGCTGGTGGCGGCCTTCTGTGGCCGGCCCGCCACGATGGCGGCGGCCAATTCGCGGTATGCCTCGACGTTGCCCACCTCGGCGGACATGATCGGGGCCAGCGCCGCGAGCGCCGGTTCATAGGCGGCGCGCAACATGTTGAACATCAGCCGGAACACGATCGAGTCGGCGGCGTCCACCACGTGATCCCAGAACTCCATCGCGTGCCGCTGCTGGGCGATCGGATCTTCTTCGGCGGCGAGCGCGTCGACCGAGGCCTCCAGCAGCGGGCGTACCTCGTTCGCTCCGACCGCTCCGACCCGGCGCGCGGCCAGCTCCGCCACCTTCGGCCCGTTGTGCAGCCGGGCCTCCAGAATGCTGCGCGCGACGGCCGGGTCCAGTTCCCCGGCCTGTACGAGCAGCCTGGGCAGCACCTCCAGCCCCGCGCCGCGCCGATAGTCCAGCACCGTCGTGGCGTCTCCCTGCCGCACGGAGACCAGCCCGGCGGCGGCCAGCCGCTGTAGCGCCTCTCGGACCGCGGGCCGGGACACGCCGAGCGCCTCGGCCAACTGCCGCTCACTGGGCAATGTCGCTCCGGGCGCCAGCTCGCCGCTGAGCACGTCCGCGGCGATCTGTTCGAACACATCCGCCGACACCGACCGCTTGACCACAGGTTGCAACGCCATGGCTCCACTGTGCGCCTTACTGGTCAGGAGGTCAAGTGGTCAGACCAATTCGGTCGCGGGCGTTGTCGGACGGGCTGCTCTGGTAGCGTCCGGCGCCGTGAGTGAAATCCCCACCGCCGCTGACGAGTCGCGGTTCTGGAGCATCGTCGAGTCGGCGTGGGAGCGGACAGGCGCCGAGCCTGCCGCGCTTCGGAAAACATTGATCCACCGGGAGAACGACGACGAGGCATACGCCATCGACGAGCATCTGAACGCGTTCCTCGACCATCTGCGTGCGCTGAGTGCGGGGCTGTCGGCCGAGGAACTCACCGTGCTGGACCGGGTGCTGGAGCGGAAACTGTACGACATCGACCGCGCCGACATCCAGCAGGTCACGGACGGCTCGGACGACGGCTTCCTGTACTGCCGGGGGTTCATCGTCGCGATGGGTCGTGACTTCTACGACGCCGTGGTGGCCGACCCCGAAGTGGCTGTGCTCGACGCGGAGTGCGGGGCCATGTGCTACTTCTTCGCCGATCTGCACCGAGAACGGTTCGGCGGCTTCCCGGCCACCGGTTCCGGCATTTCCCGGGAGAGCGTTTCCAATCCGGCCGGTTGGGGACTGACGAAGTAGCATCCGCCCGATTTCACGTGGGGTCGGAGCCTCCGATGGCGGAGAGCCAGATCGAGCACCCGGCGGCGACGGTGGTGGCGGCGAGGAAGGCGGGAAGGCCGCCCCCGTCGAGGTAGACCCACAGGAGCGCGGCGATGGGGGCGGCGACGGTGGATTGCGCGTCGAGCAGGAGTCGGCGGCGCAGCCGGGTGGACTTCGCGATGAGAACGGGCGCGTCGGGGTCGGGACGGGTGGGGTTGTCGATGAGGCGGCCGGGCGGCTCGACGTCGCGGATGCGTCCGGACGGGTAGAGGCGTCGCCCGTCGACGTGGATCGCGCGGTCGAGTTCCGCCTCGTTCTCGGTAAGGGTGACCAGTGCCGGGTCGAAGTAGACCGGAAGCCAACGCGGCCGGCCGGTGCCTTCGACCTGCAACCACGACCGGCTGACCAGGCGATGTTGCTGTCGGAGGCGAGTCACCCGCGCCGTTCGCGCGCTGCCCGAGCGCCAGAACGGAAGCGCGCCGAAGGCGACGGCGAGCCGATACCCCGTGTAGCCGACGATGCCGAGCGCGACGGCCGAAATGGCCGCCACTTGATCCAGAGTGCCGAACGGCGCCCAAGCGGCACAGACCGCCAGGGCGCCGAGCGTCACCGTGAGTGGATAGGCCAGCGGGTGGCCCGATCCGAAACTCACTTCAGGAAACCGATTTTCGTGTAGTCCAGTGACGCGAGACCCGCGGCGCCGTAGTTCGCCAGGTCGGCGCGCACACCGACGTTGCCCGCGGACTGCATCAGCGGCAGCGAATGGCCTTCCTCGAACACCGTGCGGTCGACCTGGTTCGCCAGCTCCATCGCCTTCTTCGGGTCGAGTTCGGACACCGTCTGCTCGATCAGCGCGTTCAACTCCGGCGACCCGATGCGGCCGTAGTTGCCCTGCAGATCGTTCGGGTTGTAGCCGTAGATCTGGTTCAGGCTGCCGAGCGGGAACGGGTCACCCACCCAGGTCCACTGCCCGACGTCGAAGTTGCCCGGCTGGATCACCTCGGTGAAGAAGCCCCTGCCCGGCTTGGTCTCGATGTTCATCTTGACGCCGATCGCGGCCAGGTTCTGCTGGATGATCTGCGCGATCTGCACCCAGGTGTCCTCCTGGTACATGACGTCGCGGAACTCGAGTTTGCGGCCGTCCTTCTCGCGGACGTCGCCGTTGAGCTTCCAGCCCAGGTCGTCGAGTTCCTTCGCCGCGGCCGCCGGGTCGAAGCCGAGGCTGTTGTCCTGGTAGCCGGCCTGACCCTGGATGTACACGTGGTTGTTCAGTGGCTTCGGGTTCTCCACCAAGCCGTTCTGGATGGCGGTGACGATGCCCTGCCGGTCGATCGCCTTCGAGATCGCCACGCGCAGCTTCTGGTCGGCGAGGATGGAACCGGGAGCCCCGTTGAACGTGAAGTGGTTCCAGCTGTTGCCGGGAGCCCGCCGGATGGCGATGCCGGGGGTGTCGCGCGCGGTGCGCAAGTCGTCGCGCGTGCCCAGCCCGACCGCGTCGATCTCGTTGTTCTGCAGCGCGGGCAGTTGCGCGGCGGCGTCGAGCACGCTGAAGGTGATCGTGTCGAGCTTGGGAGTGTCACCCCACCACTTCGGGTTGCGGCCGAGCACGATGCGTCCCTGCGCCCGGTCGGTGGACTGCACGATGAACGGTCCCGCGGTCAGCGTGATGCCGTCGACGAGGCTCTTGTTGAACGCCTCGGGCGTAGCGGTGACGGACTTGGGGAACAGGAAGGTGTTGCCCGCGAATTGTCCCCGCCACTCGGCGTAGTGCTTTTTGAACGTGATGATCGCCTGCCGGTCGTCGACGCCGCGTTCGACCTTCTCGACCCGGTCGAAGCCGCTGTTGTTGGCGATCAGGAACGACTTGTCCGCGCCGCTGAGCGCGTTGGCCTGGGACTGGATGTCCTCCCAGGTGATCGGGGTGCCGTCGGACCACACCGCCTTGGGATTGATCGTGTAGGTGACCTGCTGCGGTTCGGTGCTGGTCAGCTGGATGTCGGTGAAGTAGTCGGTGTTGATCGACAGCTCGCCCGCCGCGTTCGTGCGGAAGGCGCGTGGCATCATCGGCCGTTCGAGGGCGCCGGTCTCGGCGTCGTTCCCGTCGTTGGACAGGGCGTTCCAGTTCGCGGGGAACGCCGAGATCGCCAGCCGCAGGTTGCCGCCGTCGCGCAGCTCGCCGACGTCGTGCGGGTTGATGTCGTTGGTGGTGCCGAGTTCGGCGGCAGAGCCCGCGGGAGCGCCCTCGTCGTCCGAACTACATCCGGAGGCCACCAATCCGATCGCGACGGCGGCGACCGCCAGTCGTGTCGTCAGTGAACGAATCCGCATGGTCCGCTCCTTCCCGCAGCGCTGCTGCGTGTCTACTTCAGGAAACCGATCTTGGTGTAGTCGTAGGACGCCAGTCCGGGAGACCCGTAGTTGGCGATGTCGGCGCGAACGCCGAAGTTTCCCTCGGATTGGGTCAGCGGTAGTGAGTGGCCCTCTTCGAAGACCGCGCGATCGACCTGATTGGCCAGTTCGATGGCCTTCGCGGGATCCAGCTCCGAAAGGGTGCGATCGATCAAGGCGTTCAGCTCCGGCGACCCGATGCGACCGAAGTTACCTTGTAGGTCGTCAGGGTGGTACGCGTAGATCTGCGGGAGGCTGCTCAGCGGGAACGCGTCGCCCGAGAAGATGAACTGGGCGGCGTCGAAATCACCGGGTTGGATGACGTCGGTGAAGTAGCCCGCGCCCGGCCGGGTGTCGATCTGCAACCCCACCCCGACGGCCGCCAGGTTCTGCTGGATGATCTGCGCGATCTGCACCCAGGTGGGGTCGTTGTACATCACGTCGCGGACGACCAGCTTGCGGCCGTCCTTCTCGCGGACGTCGCCGTTGAGCTTCCAGCCCAGATCGTCGAGTTCCTTCGCCGAGGCTGCCGGATCGTAGCCGAGACTGTTGTCGCGATAGCCCTCCTGCCCTTGCAGGAAGACGTGGTTGTTCAACGGCTTCGGGTTCTCCACCAGGCCGTTCTGGGTGGCGGTCGCGATGCCCTGCCGGTCGATCGCCTTCGAGATCGCCACGCGCAGTTTCGGGTCGGCGAGGATGGAGCCGGGGGCCCCGTTGAACGTGATGTGCCGCCACCGGTTACCCGGCGCCCGGCGCACGACCAGCCCCGAGGTGCTGCGGACGGTCTTGACGTCGTCGATCGTGCTCAGCCGCACCGCGTCGAGTTCGTTGTTCTGCAGTGCGCCCACCCAGGCCACTCGATCGAGCACGCTGTAGGTGATGGTGTCCAGCTTCGGCCGCTCGCCCCACCACTTCGGGTTGCGAGCCAAGACGATGCGGCCCTGGGCACGGTTGGTCGACTCGACCACGAACGGGCCCGCCGTCGGACCCATGCGGTCGACCAGGCTGTGGTTGAACGCCTCGGGATCGCCGGTCACCGACTTCGGGAACAGCGCCATGTTGCCGGCGAACTGGCCGCGCCACTCCGCGTACGGCTGCTTGAACGTAATGACGGCTTGCCGGTCGTCGACGCCCCGTTCGACCTTCTCGACCCGGTCGAAGCCATTGGAGATAGCGATCAGGAAGCGCTTGTCGGCGCCGCTCAGCGCGTTGGCCTGAGAGCGGAGGTCCTCCCAGGTGATCGGGGCGCCGTCGGACCACACAGCCTTCGGATTGATCGTGTAGGTCACCTGCTGCGGATCGGTTCCGGTCAACTGGACATCGGTGAAGTAGTCCTTGTTCACCGTGAGCTGGCCCGCGGCGTCGGTGGTGAACGCGCGCGGCATGAGCGGCCGCTCGATGTCGCCGATCTCGCCGTCGTTCCCGTCGTTGGACAGCGTGTTCCAGTTCGCCGGGAACGACGTGGTGGCCAGGCGCAGGTTGCCGCCCTCGCGCAGTTCGTCCGGGCTCCTCGGATTGATGTCGCTGGTGGTGCCGAGCGCGTCGGACAGCCCCGTCGCCGACTCGGCGCCGTCCGCGCCGCACCCCGCTACCACGAGTCCGAGCGCGACGACCGGAACCGCCCAGCGCGCCGAGCGTGGCCGGGTGCAGCCTCGCGTGGATCGGATCCGCATCGCGCTCTCCTCTCTACCGACTCACGGCCGGCACCGGCACCGCATCGATCAGCGCCCGCGTGTACTCGTGTGTGGGCGCCGCGAAAATCTGCTCCGCCGAACCGTATTCCACGATCTTGCCGCGATACATGACGGCGATGTCGTGCGCCAGGTTCCGCACCACGGACAGGTCGTGCGAGACGAAGAGGTAGGACAGGCCGCGCTCGGTCTGCAGGTCGCGCAACAGGTTCAGCACACCCGCCTGGATGGAGACGTCCAGGGAGGAGACCGGCTCGTCCAGCACCAGCAGCTCCGGATCCAGCGCGAGCGCGCGGGCGATGCTGATGCGCTGCTTCTGGCCACCGGAGAAGTCGGCGGGGTAGCGGTCGGCGTGTTCCGGGCGCAGCCCGACCTGCTCGAGCAATTCCGGTACCCGGCGAGCGATTTCGGCCCGTGACCGCCCGTCGATGCGCAACGGCTCGGCGAGCGCGTCGAAAACCGGCAGGCGCGGGTCCAGCGAGGCGGTGGGATCCTGGAAGACGATCTGCATCTTCCGGCGGATCTCCCGCCTGCGCGCCTTGCTGAGCGAAGCGACGTCGCTGCCCATGATCTCGATGGTGCCCGCCTGTGGGGAAACCAGGTCGAGGATCTGCGTGAGCGTGGTGGATTTACCGGAGCCGGACTCGCCGACCAGCGCCAACGTGCGCCCGGCACGCACCTCGAAGCTGATGCCGTCGACCGCCCTGACCTCGCCCTTGCGACGGCGCAGCAGCACACCCGAGGTGATCGGGAAGACCTTCACCAGGTCCGAGACCCGCAGCACCACCTCCGAATGCACCTCTGCTTCGGCCTCCGGCTCGGCGATCTCGCGGCTATAGGCCTCGAACAGCGCATCCGTGCCCACCTCGGCAGTGCGTATGCAGGCCGCGCCGTGCCCGGGATCGATCGGCTCCAGCGGCGGTTCCGCGGCCCCGCACTCTTCGATCGAGATCGGGCAGCGCGGGGCGAACGAGCATCCCGGCGGCAGCGAGTGCATGGCGGGCGGCGCACCGACGATCGGGATCAGCGGACGCCGCGGCGGGCCGTCCATACGCGGGATCGAGCCGAGCAGTCCGACGGTGTAAGGCATCCGCGGCGCGTTGAACAACGCCGTGGTGGTAGCGGTTTCGACGATCTTGCCCGCGTACATGACCGCGACGCGGTCGGCCAGCGTCGCGGCGATGCCCATGTCGTGGGTGATCATGATGACACCCGCTCCGGTGATGTCGCGCGCCTTGCGCAGCAGGTTCAGGATCTGCTTCTGCACGGTCACGTCGAGCGCGGTGGTCGGCTCGTCGCAGATGATCAGCCCCGGATCGTTCGCGATCGCCATCGCGATGACCACGCGCTGGCGCTGGCCACCGGAGAACTCGTGCGGAAACGCCTTGGCCCGCACCTCCGGATCCGGGATGCCGACCAGGTCGAGCAACTCCACCGCCCGCTTCGTGGCTTCGCTCCTGCCCATCTTCCCGTGCGCGAGCAGGGCTTCCGCGATCTGCTCGCCCACCCGGTAGACCGGTGTGAGCGCGGAGAGCGGGTCCTGGAACACCATGCTGATGGAACTGCCGCGCAGCTTGGACAATTCGCGATCGCCGAGACCGAGCAGCTCCCGGCCGCGGAACCGGATCGACCCGGTGATCCGCGCCTGCTCCGGCAGCAACCCCATCACCGCCAGCGAGGACACCGACTTGCCCGAACCGGACTCACCGACGATGGCGAGCACCTCGCCGTCGGACACCGTGTAGGTGACTCCGCGGACCGCGTCGATCCGGCCCTCCTCGCTGGGGAAGGACACCCGCAGATCGGTGATCTCCAGCAGTGGTGCGGCCGCGGTCGTCTCGGCCTTCTTCTCGGTGGCGCCCGCGCCTGTCATGCTCGATCCTTCTTCTTCTTCGACCGTGCCCCCTTGGCGCCGGGATCGAACGCGTCGCGCAGTCCGTCGCCGACCAGGTTCGCGCAGAGCACCGTGAGGATCAGCAGACCGCCGGCGAACAGGAACAACCAGGGATAGGTCAGCGCCGATTTGGTGCCCGCCGCGATCAGCGAACCCAGCGACACGTCCGGCGGCTGCACACCGAAACCGAGGAAGCTCAACCCGGTCTCGGCCATGATCGCCGAGCCGACGGTGAGGGTGGTGTCGATGATCAGGATCGAGGCGATGTTCGGGATGACGTGGCTGAGGATCACCGTGCGGGTGGGCGCACCCATGTACCGTGCGGCCCGGACGAATTCGCGATCACGCAGACTCAGGGTCAGGCCGCGCACGATCCGCGCCGAGATCATCCAGCCGAAGCAGGACAGCAGGACGATCAGCAGCAGGATGGAACCGCTGCCCTTGGTGCGCGGCGCGAACAGCGCGATGATGATGAAGCTCGGCACCACCAGCAGCAGATCGACCAGCCACATGATCGCGCGGTCGGTCCAGCCGCCGAGCAATCCGGCCAGCGAACCGGCGGTGGCCGCGATCGTGGTGGACAACAGCGCGACGCACAGGCCGATCACCAGGGATTTCTGCAATCCGCGCAGGGTTTGCGCGAGCACGTCCTGACCGATCTGGGTGGTGCCGAACGGATGATCCAGGCTCGGCGGTTGCAACAGGGCCGTGTAGTCCAGTTGCTGGTAGTCGTAGGGCAGCAAGGGCGGCAGCGCGAAGCTCGCGACGAACAGCGCGATCAGGACCAGGCCGCCCGCGACGGCGGGCTTGTTGCGCAGGAACCGCCGCAGGACCAGCTTGCGCCGTCCGGTCGCGGTGACCTCCGGAGCGCCCTGGACGATGATTTCGGCTTCGGTCATGCTGCCCCTCCTACGGGCCGGTCGCTCATCCCACACGCACCCTGGGGTCGAGGAACGCGTACACGATGTCCGACAGCAGACCCGACACCAGCACGACCAGTCCGGCGAACGCGGTGACCGTCACCACCACGTAGAGGTCCTGGGCGTTGATCGAGTCGACCAGCCATTCACCGACGCCGTGCCAGCCGAAGATCTTCTCGGTGAACGTCGCTCCGGTGATCAGGCCGCCGAGGCTGTAGGCGAACAGCGTGGCCATCGGGATCAGCGCCGTGCGCAGGCCGTGCTTGTACAGCGCCTTGCTGCGAGTGAGGCCTTTCGCGCGGGCGGTGCGGATGAAATCGCTCTGCAACACATCCAGCATGGCATTGCGCTGGTACCGGCTGTAACCGGCCATGGCGCCGAGAGCCAGCGCGGTGGTGGGCAGGATCAGATGCTGGACGCGGTCGAGCAACTGCGGCCAGAACCCGTCGATCCTGCTCGCCGACGTCTCGCCGGTATAGAGGAAGATCTGCGATCCGGTGAGCGAATTGATCTCCAGCGCACCATATTTCAGCAGCGTCGCGAGCAGGAACACCGGCGTGCTCAAAACGAGCAGCGACACCACCGTCGTGAAGTAGTCGCTGAATTTGTATTGCCGGATCGCGCCCGCCGCGCCGATCAGAACGCCGAGCACCGTGCCGACCAGTGAGCCGACGATCAGCAACCGCAGGCTCACCGCCACCCGCCGTGGCAGCTCCTCGCTCACCGGCTGACCGGCGAGCGTGGTGCCGAAGTCGCCGTGCGGGATCCCTTTGATCCAGGTGAGGTAGCGCTCCGGAATCGGGTCGTCGAGATGCAACTCTTCGGCCTTGGCGTCGATCACTGCCTGTGGCGGGCGCGGATTGCGTTGTTCGAGACTGTCCAGCGGCCGGAACGTCAGAGACGCCAGACTGAACGTCAGGAACGAAGCCAGCAGCAACAGCACGACATAGTTGAGCGCGCGTCGTAGCAGGAAGCCGGTCATCAGTCCTCTGGTCTTTCGGCTGGACGTGCCAGCGTCGGTATTAGTCCCCGATCATAAGGACGTGCTTGCGGGCGCGCGTGCCACATGACATCCGGGCATGTCCGAGTATCGTCCGGCCACGGGGGCCGGGCACGGGCCCGGAGTCGTCCGGCAGGATGGAATGGGTGACGCCCCCGCACCTGCCCAAGCCGAAGATGGTCGCCACCGATGTGGACGGCACGCTCATCGATCACGACGAGCGGGTGACCGCGCGGACCAAGGCGGCGGTAGGCGCCCTGATCGCCGACGGTGTGCCGTTCGTGCTGGCCACCGGGCGGCCGCCGCGCTGGATCGATCCGGTGGTGCAGGGCCTGGGCTACGCGCCGCTGTGCGTGTGCGGCAACGGCGCGGTGATCTACGACAGCGCCACCGACCGGGTGCTGGCCAGCATGACGTTGGACGTGCCGACGCTCGCCTGGCTCGCCGACCTCGCCGAGCGGGCGTTGCCGGGCTGCGGTCTCGCGGCCGAACGCGTCGGTGAGAGCGCGCACGACGCGGTGACGCCGCAATTCGTCAGCTCGCCCCAATACGAGCACGCCTGGCTGAATCCCGACGACACCTCGGTCGCCCGCGAGGAGGTCATCGACGCGCCCGCCATCAAGATGCTGATCCGACTACCGGGCGCGCGCAGCTCGGACATGCGCTCGGTGCTCGCGCCGCTGATCGGCGAGCGAGCCGACATCACCTACTCGACCGAGCACGGGCTCATCGAACTGTCCGCGCCCGGCATCACCAAAGCCGCCGGTCTGACCGTGGTCGCCCAGCGGCTCGGCGTGGACGCGGCCACCATCGTCGCGTTCGGCGACATGCCCAACGACGTCCCCATGCTCACCATGGCGGGCCACGGCGTCGCCATGCGCAACGCCCACCCCGAAGCCCTGGCGGCCGCCGACGAGATCGCCGAATCGAACTCCGACGACGGCGTCGCGCGCGTCCTCGAACGCTGGTGGGTATGAGTTGTGTTCGATTCGCCGCGCTTTCGCGCTGTCTGTCCGCGGCCCTGACGCGGAACGCGTATCGAAACGACTCGGAGCCCGGCGTATAGCCGAGCTCCGAACCGTGTGTCATCTGCGAAGTTGTTCTGGTTCAACCCTCGGGTGAGGGTGAAGCGGCTGGGGCCACCGCGGCCGGGTCGGTGACTGCGGGTGCCGAGCCGTGAGGGGTGTGAACGGCAGCCGGGTCTTGTGTGTTCGCGGGCGCCGGACCGATCGGGGTGGGACTTCCCGCCGGAGCGGGTGGCCGGGGGAGCGGGGTACGCGCCTCTGGAACCTGGTTGACAGCTGGTGCGGGGGCACTACCGGGAATAGAGACCGACGGGGCCGAGGCATCGCCCGGAACTGGGGTGCCGCCCGGAGCGGGCGCATTGCCCGAAGCCGGGGCACTGCCGGGAGCTGGGGCACTGCCGGGAGCTGGGGCACTGCCGGGAGCCGGGGCACTGCCGGGAGCTGGGGTGCTGCCAGGGACCGGGCCACTCCCGGGAACTGGGGTGCTGCCGGGAGCGGGGGTGCTGCCAGGGGCCGGGGCACCGTCCAGAACCGGCGCGCTCAGGTGAGCCGGTTCGCGGTCAGGAGCTGGGGCGCTCACCTGAGCCGGGGCGCTGCCCGGAAGCGGGGCGCTCATCTGAGCCCCGACCGGTTCGCGGCCCATCTGTTCCTGGTATGTGTCGTTGTAGGTCTTCCACACTGTGGTGACGATGCCGGTGAGCTGGTTGAGGATCAGGGAGCCGCGCTCGAAGTCCGCGCGCAGGCCGTCCGGGACCGGGTAGGCGTTGCGCAGCGGTAGCCCGAGGACGCCCGTTTCGGCGCCGAGTTGCAGGAAGCGGTCCAGGATCGTGCCGAGAACCTCGACGACCCGACCGTCCGCCGCGGTGTAGACGTATCCGTTGGAGAACTTCGCGTACTGCCGGCCCTGTGCGGTGGGCAGCACGTCGGACCGGGCGGTGCCGAGTGGTCCGTTCGGTCCGCCGGAGTGCGACCAGTGCCTGGCGATGATGTTGTCGTGCACCATGTTCAGCAGCTTCGTGGTCAGCGCCGCGAGATCCGCCACGTCGGATTCGTCGATCGCGGGAAGTTGGCTGTTGTGTCCGCCCGAGGCGCCCGGAGTGCCTGCGGCGATGTCGCGGATCCGATCCATCAGCGCGTATGCGGCGTCGCCGGGGCAGGTGGTGTTGCCGACGTCGCGGTGTGCGAAGACGATCGGCAACCGCACCGCCTCGCCCCGGGCATACGGAGTGAACGAGGTGCCCTCCGAGTACATCGTGGTGGAGCCTTTGGGGTCCAGACCGGCGACCTTGGTGCGCCAGCCCACGAAAGCCCCGATCGCCTCGATCGCCGCGTCCGTCGGTTGTTCGGACTCGTAGTTGCCCATCAGCGCGACGCCCGAGGTGTTCTCGTTGAAGCCGCCCGCGTGTGCACCCTGCACGGGCCGGTCGAGACCGCCGGAGCGTCCTTCGAAGACCTGACCGTACTTGTCGACCAGCGCGTTGTACCCGATGTCGCACCAGCCCAACGTCTTCGCGTGATAGGTGTAGATCGCGCGGACGATCCCCGCCGACTCGGACTTGCTGTAGTCGTTGCGGCCCGCGGTGTGGTGCACCGTGACGCCGCCGAGGTTGTCGTCATAGGTCGGCTGGTCACAGCGGATGGACTCGTCGGCGCCCCACTGGGCGCGGGTGATGACGCTCGGCCCGCCTGGCAACGGCGCGGCGACGTCGTGCAGCGAGCCGTCGACGGCGCCGCGGCCCGGATCGATGAGCACGGCGGTCAGGTCTGCGACCTGCTGGGCCGGATCGTCCGGCCGCGGGACGGGTTGTCCGGCCGGAGTGTCCGGCTGGGCCGGATCGTCCGCGATCGGGCCAGGCTGCGCCACCGGCCGGATCGTCGGAGCCGCTGATTGCTCGCGGGTGACCAGCACCTGTACGGCGTTCGTGTTGCCGACGTAGATCGGTTCGGTCCCGTCGGTCGCGCCCGGGCCGGAACGGTCGGTGCGATGGGTGTCGACCGGTTCGGTCTCGTACCACGGCCCCCACGTGCCGTCGGGCTGCCGAGCGCGGATCGTGGCCTTGGTGTCCGCCAGCTTTTCGGCGGTGAGCGCGACCATGCTGAACGGCGTGTCGCTGGAGAGTTCTTTGACCTGGGCCCCCACCTGGCTCATCAATTCGGGGGTCACAGCCCCAGGAGACAGCGCGGGAGTGTCGGGCGTGGTTCCGGGCTGGAGCCGGCCGGGATCCGCGATGAATCGGACACTACCTGTGGTGGGTTGGGAAATTGTCTGAGCAGGAAAATTCGAGTTTTCGGCCCGCTGGCTCGAAGCGATCTCCGGGACGGAGGTTTGGTCGGAATTCGAGCTGGGTAGTCGTATTCGCTCGGATAGCCGTCCATCCGGTGGTAGCGGTGGTCGGTCCGGCATCGCGATGGACTCCGGAGTCGGCAGCATGCGCAGGTCGGAAAGGCGCAGCTCAGGCAGGGCCAGCCCGGTGAGTTCGCGCAGCGGTAAGACGATATCGGGAGCCTGCGTGAGCGCTACCTCGGCCAGTTCGGCCGATACGGCGGCCAGTTCGCTGTTGGTGGCGGTGCGGTAGTCGGTGGAATCGCTGGGCGCGAGCGTGGCGAGCGGGGCCGCGACCGCGAGGGTGGTGACCACCGGGAGTACGTAGGGACGTTTCGGTTTGCGGTACCGCACGAGCGTCTCCAATCAGGTCGAACCAGTGATCATGAGTGATTCCGGGGTTACTTCCTGATGTATCAATGGTCACAATAGCCACAATTGTCACATTGCTAAACCTCTTGTTGAGGATTATGTGATTGCCTGAATGTAGCTCGTTGATTGCGCGTGGTCGGAGAACGTGTCCGAAAGGTTACGGATCAACCCCGTCCTGGAATGTCCTGGCAAGTGAACGAATGCATCGTAGAGCGAGCGTGCAGGGGACAAGAGTGCTGGTAATAAGGAGTTTCTTCGAACGTCGATCCCGGATGCGGAGTCGGCGAACCATCCGCCGCGCAGCGCTGAACTCCATGTTGCTCAGCGGCATCGGGCTTATCGCTGGCACAGTGCTGTCCAGCTGGCCGGAAGGGGCTCCCTACCGACCTTTGGTCGGGCCGGGGCACGGGCGCGGCATGAGTCAGGTCGGTGCGTTCGAGAGCGCGCGGCAGGGCTGGGGAGCCGAACGCATCCTCGCGCGCTACTACCCCGGTGCGGCGCTCGCCACCGTCGCGCCCGCAGCCGTCCGGGTGCGGCTCATGGCGCAGGACGACTCGTCCCTGGACGCCTTCGCCGCCGCCGGTGCGCGGGTGGCGGGCCGGGAAGTCACACCCGGCCAGGCCGCGCACCTGACGCCTCTGCCGGGCGGTGGCGCGAATGTGGTCGTCACGCACGGCTGCGACGGCGAGGTGCTGTGGCAGGCAGCGACCGACGACCCCTGGATTCACCCGATCGATCCCAGCCCGAATCGCCCTGCGGCGGAACATCTCACGCTGTGTGGTGGTTCGGCGTATCGCGGTGCGCTCGGCGTCGCCCTCGAGGACGGCGCGGCCCGCACGATCAACCAGGTGGACGTCGAGGACTATCTGCTCGGTGTGGTCCCGGCCGAGGTGCAGGCCAACTGGGCGGACAAAGGCGCGGCCGAGGCGCTGCGCGCCCAGGCGATCGCGGCGCGTTCGTATGCCCTTGCCGAACAACGTTATCCGTACGCGCGGACCTGCGACACAACTGCCTGCCAGCGGTATCCGGGTACCGCGAAGGAGGATTCGCGAACGTCGGCAGCGGTCGCGGCCACGGCAGGCGCCGTATTGCTGCGCGAAGGCCGGATCCTGCGGGCGGAGTACTCCGCCGCGCCGGACGGTGCGGAACCCGCCGGCATCGACACTCTCGACGTCGGCCCCGCGCCCGGTGAGCTGGTGACCACCGCCCCCACCGAGGATCCGCGCGAGCAGGCGTCGGTTACCGAGTCGGCGATCGACGCCGAATACCGCCGCATCGGCGGCGCGAGCAGCGGAATCGGTGCGCCGCTCGGTCCCGAGATGATCCTGCCGCAACGGGCGGGCACCTACCGGCACTACACCAACGGCGTCATCGTCGTGACGCCCGCGCTGGGCGCGCAGGTCGTCGACTACTCGCGGATGTTGCAAGTGGTGCCGGAAGCACCAGGAGCACAGGGGATCCCGCCCAGTCACGCACCTGCTGCGGGTGACTCGCCTCGACTTGGCGGTGCGGTGGGACTTGGTGGTGCGGCGGGATTTGGTGGTGCGGCCCAGCCTGGTGGGGCGACGCAGCCCGGTAGTGCGGCCCAGCCTGGTGGGGCGACGCAGCCCGGTGGTGCGGCCCAGCCTGGTGGTGCGGCCCAGCCTGGTGGTGCGGCGCAACCCGGTGGTGTGACGCAACCCGGTGGTGTGACGCAGCCTGGGGGTGTGGCGCAACCCGGTGGTGCGGCCCAGCCTGGTGGTGCGGCCCAGCCCGGAGGGGCGGCCCAGCCCGGAGGGGTGACTCACCCCGGCGACGCGGCCCAGCCCCGGAGGGCGACTCAACCGACGGTGTCGCCGCACTAGGCGGTACAACGACGTCCGCTGGGCGTCCGCCAATGCTGGGGCGGTGCCCGCTGATGGCAGCGGCCGTAAGCGGGCACGGCCTCTGGCAGGCCGATGATTCGCCAACCGAGGTTCCAGCCGATCTGGTGTCTAGGGCACGGATTCTTTTGATGCGGCTGGTGGTGGCGCGGAACTCACATAGCGGGCTTTCGGCAGCCGCGTCCACGTTCGCGCTGCGCTGGCGGTCGAGAAATCGCGGCGAATCAGGGGTTGACCTTGACGTAACGTCAACTTGCATGCTCGTTATACCGACGAGAGCAAGGAGGGAGGACAGGTCATGGTCACCGGGGAATGGTCCATTCAGGATCTGGCGAAGGCGGCCGGTACCACCAGTCGCACGCTGCGTCACTACGGGCAGCTCGGGCTGTTGCCGCCCAGCCGGATCGGCGCCAACGGGTACCGCTACTACGACCAGGGCTCCCTCGTGCGGTTACAACGCATCCTGCTGCTGCGCGAACTCGGCCTCGGCCTTCCGGTCATCGCCGAAGTCCTCGCCGGAGAGCAGGACACCGCCGCCGCGCTGCGCACGCACCTGCAACTGCTTCGGCAGGAACAGGATCGGATCCGGCGGCAGATCGAGTCGGTGCAAACCACGCTGCACAAGACGGAAAGAGGTGAACAACTCGTGGCAGCAGAAGTTTTCGACGGCTTCGACCACACGAAGTACAAGGACGAGGTGATCGAGCGCTGGGGCAAGGAGGCCTACGAGAGCGGCGACCGCTGGTGGCGCTCGATGTCCGACGCGGACCGGAAGGCCTTCCAGCAGACCCATCTCGACATCGCCGCCGACTACGGCCGGGCGCACGCCGACGGGCTCGCGCTCGACAGCGACGAGGTGCAGGCCATCGTCCAGCGCCACTACGACTGGATCGGCGTCGGCTGGCAGGGGCGGCCGGTGGTGAAGGAAGCCTTCATCAACCTGGGCGAGATGTACGTCGCCGACCCGCGCTTCGCGGTCAACTACGACGTGCACGGCGCGGGCACCGCCGAGTACGTGCGGGACGCGATGAAGATCTACGCCGAGCAGCGGCTGTAGATCCCGCCTTACCGACGGCCGGTACGCGCACCCGCGTACCGGCCGTCATTCATTCCGGGGTCGAAGTGCGGTCGCCCCGTCCGAGCGCGTGCATCAGTTGGTCTTCGGTGATCGGGGGGACCGGGAGTGGATGGGCGGCCTCCGCGCGTAGGCCGTCGAGTACCAAGCCGAGGTGGCGCCGCCAGGCTTCGGGGGCGATGTGACCCGTCGCCTCGACGATTCTGGTGTGTGACCAGGTGATGAAGGCGATGTCCTCGAGTACCCAGTCGGCGCGCAGGACGCCGGCTTCCTGGGCGCGGGCGATGATCCGGCGCATCAGGCCGTGGCCGTATTCCTGTGCCCGAGCGATGGCGCGGCTGGGGGCGGTGCGAACCGCCAGTTCGCTGAGCAGCCGGTCGGCGGCTTGCAAAGCGCAGACCCGCTCCACCAAGTAGACGAACGACTCCCAGGGATCGTCGATGGCCAGCGCGTCCTCGGCGATGCGGCTGCCCGCTTCGATCCGGTCCTCGACCGCGGCCGCGATGAGGTCGTCGCGGGTGGGGAAGCGGTTGTACAGGGTGCCGATGGCGACTCCCGCGCGCGCGGCGATCTCCTTCAGCGGTGCGTCGAGACCGCGTTCGGTGAAGACCGCGCGGGCGGCGGTCACGAGCGCGTCCCGATTGCGCTGGGCGTCGCTGCGTAACGGCTTGTCCACGGCCCGATCCTACAAATCCGGCTGACAAAGCCGGGTCACTCCATATGTTGAGCATGGGTTCAAGTTGCGATAGTCTCGGCTGTGAACTTGAACTATGTCTCAACTTAAGCGGGAGGGAAAATGGCCGAGACGATCGCGATCTTCGGGTACGGCCCCGGGCTCGGTGTCGGCACGGGACGGCGATTCGGACGCGAGGGATTCCGGGTGGCGGTCATCGGGCGTGACCCCGAGAAGGCGCGGCGGCACGCCGAGGAGCTGACGGCCGAAGGCGTCGAAGCCGCCGCCTTCCCCGCGGACGTCACCGACGCCGCGCAGGTCACCGGGGTGATCGAGAACATCGAGGCGACCTTCGGGCCGATCGACGTGGCGATGCACGGCGCGGCGGGCAACATGAGCGACCGGCTGCCATCGACGCTGGAAGTGGACGTCCCCTCCCTCGCGGTGCCGATGGCGCTGAAGCTGCACTCACCGATCCTGGTGACAAGGGCCCTCGCGCCGGGCATGGTGGAGCGCGGCGACGGCGCGCTGCTGTTCACCTCGGGCTCTTCGGAGTATTTCCCGGCGCCCTATCTGGCGAACTTCGGCATCGCCCTGGCGGCGCAACGCGGTTACCTGCGCCAGCTGGAGATCGAACTGCGCGGCACCGGCGTCTACGTCGGATTGCTGAACATCGGCGCGCTGATCGAAGGCAGCAAGGCCGCGCAGATCGTCGACGAACATCCCGAACTGATCCCCGAGGGTCTCGAGCTCGTACGGATCAGCGCGGACGAACTCGGTGACCACTACTGGCGGCTGTACACCGAGCGGGACGAGGTCGAACTCGACGTCGGCTTCCCGGCCTGAGCCCTGCCCACGCGTGGGAAAGCCGCCTTGATCGCGCCACGGCTCGAGGCGGCTCGCGGAGCGCTGCGAACACCGCGGAACCGGGCGCGACGAGCCGGCCAGGGGAGTAAACAGCCGGTCAGTTGCCAGCGGAATCCTTTTCAGCGAACAACCGGCGAAATCCAGAGGTCGAGGGCGTGAAACCGGGTGCGGCGAGCGGTGCCGCTCGGCGCACTTCCGACTCCACCCGGACGCGCCGGGGACTTCCGATACTCTGGGCTCCCGTGACCGTCGCATCGTCCCCCGGTAACTCCGTCCATTCCGCCTCACAGTTCGATCTGATCGTCGTCGGCTCCGGATTCTTCGGGCTGACCGTTGCCGAACGCGCCGCCACCGTGCTGGGTAAACGGGTTCTGGTGATCGAACGGCGCCACCACCTCGGCGGTAACGCCTACTCGGAGCCGGATCCGGAGACCGGGATCGAGATCCACAAGTACGGCGCGCACCTGTTCCACACGTCCAACAAGCGAGTGTGGGACTACGTCACCCAGTTCACCGAGTTCACCGGCTACCAGCACCGCGTCTTCGCGATGCACAAAGGTCAGGCCTACCAGTTCCCGATGGGCCTGGGTCTGGTCTCCCAGTTCTTCGGCCGCTACTTCTCGCCGGAGGAAGCGCGCAAGCTGATCGCGGAGCAGGCCTCGGAGATCGAGACCAAGGACGCGCAGAACCTCGAGGAGAAGGCGATCTCGCTGATCGGCCGCCCGCTCTACGAGGCGTTCGTGCGCGACTACACCGCCAAGCAGTGGCAGACCGACCCCAAGGAACTGCCCGCGGGCAACATCACCCGGCTGCCGGTCCGCTACACCTTCGACAACCGCTACTTCAACGACACCTACGAGGGCCTGCCGCGCGAGGGCTACACGAAGTGGCTGGAGAACATGGCCGCCTCCGATCTGATCGAGGTGCGGCTGAACACCGACTGGTTCGAGGTGCGCGAGCAGCTGCGCGCCGAGAACCCGGACGCGCCGGTCGTCTACACCGGGCCGCTGGACCGCTACTTCGACTACAGCGAGGGTGAGCTGGGCTGGCGCACCATTGATTTCGAGACCGAGGTGCTGCCGGTCGGCGACTTCCAGGGCACCTCGGTGATGAACTACAACGACGCGGACGTGCCCTACACCCGCATCATCGAGCCCCGCCACTTCCACCCCGAGCGCGACTACCCCGCCGACAAGACCGTGATCATGCGGGAGTACTCGCGGTTCGCGCAGACCGGTGACGAGCCGTACTACCCGATCAACACACCGGAGGACCGGGCGAAACTACTGGCCTACCGTGAGCTGGCCAAGAAGGAGACCGCGGCGGCGAAGGTCGTCTTCGGCGGCCGCCTCGGCACCTACCAGTACCTGGACATGCACATGGCCATCGGCAGCGCGCTGAGCATGTTCGACAACGTGCTCCAGCCGCACCTCGCCGACGGCGCGCCGCTCGTGGACCAGGAGGCTTAGGAGCACGATGACCGCCCAATCCATTCTGGAAGACATGACCACCGAGACCCGTGCGAAGTCGCTGTTGCAGCGCATCATCCTGCCCCGGCCGGGTGAGCCGCTGGACGTGCGCACGCTCTACGTCGAGGAGTCGCAGACCAACGCCCGGCGCGCGCACGCGACCACGCGCACGTCGCTGTCGATCGGCGCGGAGTCCGAGGTCTCGTTCTGCACCTACTTCAACGCGCTGCCCGCGAGCTACTGGCGGCGCTGGAGCATCCTCTCGTCGGTGGTGCTGCGGCTGGAACTGGCCGGTCACGGCCGGGTGGACATGTACCGCTCCAAGGCCGACGGCTCGCGAATCCACGTGCAGGGCAAGGAATTCGCGGTCGCGACCGGCGCCGACTCGGTGGTGGTGGAATTCGGGACCGACCTGGCCCCGTTCGAGGACGGCGGCTGGATCTGGTTCGACATCACCACCGACACGGCGGTCACGCTGCTGTCCGGCGGCTGGTACGCGCCGGTCGAGGCGCCCGGCGAGGGCAGCATCGCGGTCGGCATGCCCACCTTCAACCGGCCCACCGACGCGGTGAAAACTCTCGCCGCCCTCGGCTCGGATCCGCTGGTGCTGGAGAAGATCGAAGCCGTCATCATCCCCGACCAGGGCACGAAGAAGGTCGTCGACGAGCCCGGATTCGCGGAATCGGCGGCGGCGCTCGGTGATCGTCTGTCCATCCACGACCAGCCCAATCTCGGCGGCTCCGGCGGCTACAGCCGGGTCATGTACGAGGCGCTGAAGACCACCGACGCCGAGTACATCGTCTACATGGACGACGACATCGAGATCGAGCCCGACTCGATCCTGCGCGCGCTGGCCTTCGCCCGCTTCGCCAAGTCGCCGGTGCTGGTCGGCGGCCAGATGCTCAATCTGCAGGAGCGCTCGCACCTGCACGTGATGGGCGAGGTCGTCGACCGCGGCATCTTCATGTGGACCGCCGCGCCGAACGTCGAGTACGACCACGATTTCTCGAAGTACCCGCTCAAGGACCGGGACAACTCGAAGTTGCTGCACCGGCGCATCGACGTCGACTTCAACGGCTGGTGGACCTGCGTGATCCCGCGCCGCGTCGCCGAGGAACTCGGCCAGCCCCTTCCGCTGTTCCTGAAGTGGGACGACGCGGAGTACGGACTGCGCGCCCGCGCCGCCGGATACCCGACCGTCACCCTGCCCGGCGCGGCCGTGTGGCACATGGCCTGGAGCGACAAGGACGACGCCATCGATTGGCAGGCGTACTTCCACCTGCGCAATCGCCTGGTCGTCGCCTCGCTGCACCTGCCGGGCAACGGGCGCGCCATGGTCGTCAACACGATCAAGGCCACGCTGAAGCACTTGCTGTGCCTGGAGTACTCGACGGTCGCGATCCAGAACCTGGCCATCCGCGACTTCCTCGCCGGACCCGAACGGCTGTTCCAGCTGCTGCCCAGCGCGCTGGGCGCGGTGCACGAACTGCGCAAGCAGTACCCGGACGCGGTGATCCTGCCCTCCTCCACCGAACTGCCGCTGGCCAGCCACATCGGCGTCGGAGCTGTCGGCGAGCCCGCCAACCCGATCGCCAAGGTGGTCCGGCTGGCCAAGGGCGTGGTGCACAACTTCCGGCCCGCGCACACCGATCATCACCAGACCCCGCAGCTGAACGTGCCGACGCTGGACGCGCGCTGGTTCCTGCTCTCGCAGGTGGACGGCGTCACCGTCACCACGGCCGACGGCCGCGGCGTCGTCTACCGCAAGCGTGACCCCCGCCAGGCGCTCGGCCTGTTCAAGGAGGCCATGCGCCTGCGCAAGGAGCTGGCCGCCCGCTTCCCGGAGATGCAGCAGCGCTACCGCGCCGCCCACTCGCAGCTGACCAGCACCGCGGCGTGGGAGAAGGTCTTCGGCATCGACACGAAGGGTGAGCAGCAGTGAGTCTCGGAGCGAGCGCGGCCGACGACGCGGCGGTGAGCCTGCCGCCGCAGCGCGCGAACGGCCACGGCGGCCCGGTATCCGCGCCTCCTCTGGACGAGCGTGCCACGACCGCGCCCCCGGAAGTCGCGATCATCAACGCCGTGCAGGCCGCCCTCGGCGGCAAGCCCGCCGTGGTGTCCGCCGCGCGCGGCATGTCGCACTTCGGTGAGCACGCGCTCGGCTGGATCGGCATCGCCGCCGCCGGCTGGCTGGTGGACAAGCCGCGGCGCAGACAGTGGGCCGGGGTAGCGGTCGGGGCGGTCGGCGCGCACGCGGCCTCGATCGTGATCAAGCGCGTCGTTCGCCGTCCGCGCCCGAACGACCCATCGGTGCAGGTCAACGTGGGGACGCCGAGCAAGTTGAGTTTTCCGTCCTCGCACGCGACCTCGACCACCGCGGCGGCCGTGTTGCTCGGCAGATTGACCGGGCTACCCTTGCCAGCGGTGCTCGTCCCCCCGATGCTGCTTTCCCGGGTGGTCCTCGGGGTGCACTACCCCTCCGACGTGCTCGCCGGTTCCGCGCTCGGCGCCGCGTCCGCCGCCGCCCTGCTCGCCGCCGAAAAGAGACTCGACAGTGACCGCACAAGAAAGAGCCTTGGTTGACATGAGTGAAGAGCCGACCGGCGCCGACCTCGCCGAGGCGGTAGTCAAGGGTCCGCCCAAGACGCTGGCCGGCGGTCTGTTCAAGGCAGTCCGTCCGCGGCAGTGGGTCAAGAACGTCCTGGTGCTCGCCGCCCCACTGGCCGCGGGCACGGCCACCGACGTCAACGTGCTCGCGCCCGTCGGCATCGCCTTCGTGGTGTTCTGCATGGCGGCCTCGGGCATCTACCTGGTGAACGACTCGCTCGACGTGGAAGCCGACCGGGCGCACCCGACCAAGCGGTTCCGGCCGATCGCCGCGGGCGTCGTCCCGGTGAACCTGGCCTACCTGCTGTCGGCGGCGCTGCTGGCCGGATCGATCGCGGGATCCTTCCTCGCGTCCTGGCAGCTGGCCGTCGTGATGGCGGTCTACATCGGTATCCAGCTGGCCTACTGCTTCGGACTCAAACACCAGGCCGTGCTGGACATCTGCATCGTGTCCTCGGGCTTCCTGCTGCGCGCCGTTGCCGGTGGCGCGGCGGCGGATATCGAGCTGTCGCAATGGTTCCTGCTGATCATGGCGTTCGGCTCGCTGTTCATGGCGGCGGGCAAGCGCTACGCGGAACTGCAGATCGCGCTGGGCACCGGCGCCAAGATCCGCAAGTCGCTGGAGTACTACACGCCCACCTACCTGCGCTTCATCTGGACCCTGGCCGCGACGGCGGTGGTGGTGTTCTACGGGCTCTGGGCGTTCCAGCAGGACGGCATCAAAGACACCAACTGGTTCGCGATCTCGATGATCCCGTTTACCATCGCAATCCTGCGTTACGCGGTCGACGTCGATGGGGGCGAGGCCGGAGAACCAGAGGAGATCGCGCTGGGGGACCGAATCCTCCAGTTCCTCGCAATCGCCTGGATCGGAGCGGTAGGTGTCGCTGTCTATCTCACCTGACGAGATGCTGGTGGCGGAGCAAACGGAATACGCGGCGAGGCGGTCGGCCGATGAGCCGACGGGCTCCGTGTCGCGGTTCGTACGTCTATCCCGAGCCACGTTCGTCGGTGGGATCGTCCTCACCGTTGTCCTTTTCGCGATCGGAGGCTGGCAGCGGCGGTGGATCGCCGACGACGGTCTCATCGTGCTGCGCACCGTGCGCAACCTGCTGGCGGGCAACGGTCCCGTCTTCAACGCGGGCGAGCGCGTCGAAGCCAACACGAGCACCGCGTGGACCTATCTGGTCTGGTTCTTCAGCTGGCTGACCCAGGCGCGGCTCGAGTACGTGGTGCTGGGCGTCGCGCTCACGGTGTCGCTGGCCGCGGTCGTGTTCGCCATGCTCGGCTCGGCGCGGCTGTGGAGCGGCACTCGCGCCGGGCTGTTGCTGCCCGCCGGTGTGCTGGTCTACATCGCACTGCCTCCGGCCCGCGACTACGTCACCTCCGGCCTGGAGAGCGGTCTGGTGATCTGCTGGATCGGCCTGCTGTGGTGGCAGCTGATGCGCTGGAGCCAGGCGAAGACGGTGCGCCTGCCCGGCCTGCTCGGAGTGGTCTTCCTCGCCGGGCTCGCTCCGCTGATCCGTCCGGAGATGACGCTGGTCGGCGCGCTGGCGCTGTTGATGATCTTCCTGGCCCCCATGCCGGAGAGCAAGCTGCGGCCGATCGTGCTGCGCGCGGCGATCGTCGCGGTGGCCGGGCTGGTCCCACTGGGCTACCAGATCTGGCGGATGGGCTACTACGGCCTGCCCTACCCGAACACCGCCGTCGCGAAAGACGCGGGCGGCGCCAAGTGGGGGCAGGGGTTGACCTACCTCTGGGACCTGGTCGGCCCGTACTTCCTGTGGGCGCCGCTGCTGGTGCTGTTGCTCGCCGGTGTGCTCGCCGCACGCGGGCGCGCGGGCGGGACCGCGGACTCCGATGGCGAACAGACGCGCGGATGGTCCGTCGGCCGAGTTCGGGAGCGGCTGCGCTCGCCGGGTGCCGTGGTCGCTCTGGTCCTCGTGAGCGGTTTTCTCCTGACCTTGTACGCGCTGCGGGTCGGCGGCGACTTCATGCACGGCCGAATGCTGCTGCCGCAGCTGTTCCTGCTGGTGCTTCCGGTCGCGGTACTTCCGATCCGGGTGCCCGTCGGCGGTGTGCGCGCGGACTGGTCCTTCGCGGCGCTGGCGGTCGCGTTCGTCGGCGTCGCGGGCTGGGCGCTGTTCGCTGCCGACACCACCGCGATCAAGACCGGCACCAAGATCACCTCGACCGGCATCGTCGACGAGCGCGTGTACTACGTGCTCAACACCGGGCACGATCACCCGATCCTGGCCGAGGACTACCTGGACTATCCGCGCATCCGCGCGATGGTCAACGACATCACCGCCAGCCCGAACGGCGGCCTGCTGCTGAATTCGCCCTCGTTCATGTTCTGGTATGTGGCTCCGCCGCCCCAGCCCATTCCGGCAGGTGGCGCCGGGCACACGGTCTACTTCCTGAACCTCGGGATGACCAGCATGAACGTCCCGCTGGACGTGCACGTGATCGACCCGATGGGCCTGGCCTACCCGCTGGCGGCGCACACCGACCGGCTCGTCGACGGCCGGATCGGGCACGACAAGAGCCTGTACCCGGACTGGGTGGTGGTGGACACCGGCATGGTGGACAAGAAACCGTGGATGCCCTGGTATCTCGACGAGAAGTGGGTGACCCAGGCGCGCACCGCGATGTCCTGCCCCGATACCCAGGCGCTGCTGATCTCCTCCCGCGACCCGCTCACCTTCGAGCGCTTCCGGCACAACGTACGCAACGCGCTGCGGTTCGCGAAGTACCGCATCGACCGGGTACCGAAGTACGAGATCCAGCGGTGCGGACTGGCCGATCCGTTCCCGCAGCCGATCGCGCGACGCTGAACCGAGGAAGTACGCCGGGCCCGGAGCACGCCGCCCCATGGCCCGTCGTGCGGGTTCGACAAAAGTGGCGTACGCCGCTTTATCTCTTTTTGATAACGCCGCCGTGCCGGTACCGATATACGCTACGACCGTATGCCCGGCCTGGCGTCCATGGGTCGCGGGCATCGGCGGGTTACCGTGTGGACGGCTTGCCGCTGTCGCTTGTGAAAAACGAAAGGTCGAAACTGATGCGAGGCGTTATCGGGCGTCGTCTTAATACTCGAAAAGCAGGGTCCTGGCTCAAGCGGTCCGTGCTGGTGTCGCTGGCTGTTCTGCTGCCGCTCGGGGTGTCGGTGGCAGGCCCCGCCGCCCCGGCGTCCGCGGCGTTCAATCCGGATGGCTTCGACTTCTGGGTCGATTCCGAGATGGGGCCGATCAAGTCGCGCGTCTTCCGCGCCGCCGACGGCAACACCGGGCGCGTGGTGTACGCGCTGGACGGTATGCGGGCGCGCACGGATCTCAACGGCTGGGAGATCGACACCGAAGTCGTGCGCGAACTCACCAAGTGGAACATCAACGTGGTCATGCCGGTCGGCGGCCCGTCCAGCTTCTACGCCGACTGGAACGGTCCCAGCGACTTCTTCGGCCTGGGCAGCTCGGGCTCCTCCTCCACCGGCTCGGCGAACTCCGGCTCCGGCCTGCTGACCGGTTCCGCGGGCGGACCGGGCAAGGCCAGCACCTACAAGTGGGAGACCTTCCTCACCAACAACCTGCGCTGGGCGTTGCGCGACCGGCTCGGGTTCAACCCGAACGGCAACGGCGTGTTCGGCCTGTCCATGGGCGGCAGCGCCGCGCTCACCTTGGCGGCCTACCACCCCGACCAGTTCCGTTACGCCGGTTCGTACTCCGGTTACCTGAACATCTCGGCGCCGGGCATGCGCGAGGCGCTGCGTGTCGCGATGCTGGACGCAGGCGGTTTCAACATCGACGCGATGGCGCCGCCGTGGGGCCCGCAGTGGCTGCGGATGGACCCGTTCGTGTTCGCGCCGCGACTGAAGGCCAACAACACACGCCTGTGGGTCTCCGCCGGTAGCGGTCTGCCGACCGCGGCCGACGGCCTGAGCTTCAACACGCTCAACGCGATGGGTCTGGAAGCGCTGGCGCTGGCCAACACCCGGGCCTTCCAGGTCCGCATGCTGACTCTGGGCGCGAACAACGTCACCTACGACTTCCCGGCCGTGGGTGTGCACAACTGGAACTACTGGGCCGAAGAGGTCTACCGGATGATTCCGGATCTGTCCGCGAACATCGGGTAATAAGCCCGTAGTCGAGACCCGAAGACCGCTTTGCGCCACTGGCGCAAAGCGGTCTTTTCGGCTTTCGGACGGTGATCCGTGGCTACGTCGGCAACGAATGGAAGAGAAAACGGCTTCGGTAGTTGTGGTCTGGATCACCATCCAGCAACATGAAGGCATTCGTCGCCGATTGATAGGCGAACAACATGCACTGAGGTCGACCCGTCCGCGACTCGGCGGAGGTCGCGTCCCGGTGTCCGATGAGGGTTCTGGTGGAGATCGCTAGACATTTGCCGATCAGGCCGCCCGAGGGAAAGGTCGAATGTGATGCGAAGTGCGGGCAGGAAGCGCGGACCCGATAGGTCCCGAACCGCCGGTTCGTGGTTACGGCGGTCCGTCCTCGGCGTCGCGGTCGCGATGCTCTTGCCGCTCGGCACGACCATCGCGGGCACCGGTGCCACGGCGTCGGCGGCGTTCAACCCCGCCGCCTTCGACTTCTGGGTCGAATCCGGCATGGGGCCGATCAAGACCAGGATCCTGCGCGCCGCGGACGGCAACACCAATCGCGTCGCCTACGTGCTGGACGGCATGCGTGCGCCGGAGAATCTGAACGGCTGGGAGATCGAGACCAACATCCCGGAAGTACTGGCCAGCTGGAACATCAACGTAGTCATGCCGGTCGGCGGCATGTCGAGCTTCTACGCCGACTGGATCGCGCCGAGCGAATTCTTCGGCATCCCGGCGGGCAGCGGCTCCAGCAGCGGTTCCGGCGGTCTGAACGGGTTCGCGGGCGGGCCGGGCAAGAGTTACCGGTACCAGTGGGAGACCTTCCTGACCAACAACTTGCGCTGGGCGCTGCGCGACCGGCTCGGGTTCAACCCGTATCGCAACGGCGCCTTCGGTTTGTCGATGGGCGGCAGCGCCGCGCTGACCCTCGCGGCTTACCACCCGGACCAGTTCAGCTTCGCGGGCTCGTTCTCCGGCTACCTGAACAATTCGGCGCCGGGCATGCGCGAGGCGATTCGCGCCGCCATGTTGGACGCGGGCGGCTACAACGTGGACTCGATGGCCCCACCGTGGAGCCCCCAGTGGCTGCGCATGGACCCGTTCGTGTTCGCGCCCAACCTCGTCCGCAACGGCACCCGCCTGTGGGTCGCCGCCGCCAGCGGCCTGCCCGCCGCCACCGACCCACCGAGCTTCGGAACCCTCAACGGCATGGGACTGGAGACCCTGGCGCTGGCGAACACCCGCGCGTTCCAGGTCCGGATGTCGACGCTGGGCGGCGGCAACGCGGTCTACTCCTTCCCCCCGTTCGGAATTCACGCCTGGAACAACTGGTCCGACGAGGCCAAGCGAATGATCCCGGATATGTCGGCGCACATCGGCTGAGTTCGATTCGCGGCGCGTGTTGGTTTCGCGGCGCCTGTGTGGGTTTGCAGCGCCTGCGGCGCTGCGTGTTCGCGGCCCTCTTATGGCTCGTGTCCGAACGGGCGAGATTCGCGACTTCGTCGCATGCGCTTCGCCCGCTCGGACACGAGCCGGGCCGCGAACGGCGCTCGTAAGACTCGCACCCGAGAGGGTTCCGATGGTGCGAATCTTGCGCTTTTGCTCAGGTTTACCGGCAAGAACGGCGTTCGTTGGATTGTCGGATTGTGCTGGTCGGTGAGCCCTACTCGAGAGTTGATGCCGGAGGCGCTGGATGACGCACGGGTGCCAGGAGTGGTCGAGCTACGGGCTCGGCCGCCCCGGCGGGGCCTGCCTAGCGTTTGCTATGTGATCGCTGATGTATGGTCATCGGTGGTAGTAGTTGTTTGCTCGAGGTTCGCACCGTGGCAATCACAGCAGATCTCGGGCCCGATCACGGTCCGGTCACGGGCCGGAAGCGGGAATGCATCCCGTCTCCTGGACGCGCGTCCGGGCAGCCGGGTGTGGCCGATGTCGGGATTGCGAAGATCTCGGGTCGGTGACAGTTCTCGCCCGGAGCGCAAATATCTTGCGATCCAGGACGACATCACCGGGAGAACGCGATAAGGTCACCGCATCATTACCTTGCGTGAACGGATGGATTTCGGCCAGTGGAAAGACCCCGGATCTTGCTAAAGCGATGGGCGTCGAATATCGTCCAGCGAGCGCAAGTGTGACCAGATCGTTGTAGCGCCGTCACGGAATCGGATTGTCGGGACCGGGTCCGTGACGCGCGTCTCGTTGGCAACACGGGTGCCGCTTCGCCCCTCGGGTGGCGGATGGCACCACAACAGCAGAAAGAGAGCAGGATTCATGCGTTTCGGCAGGGCGGCCGCGCCGAAGAGAACACCGTCGGGACGGCGAGGCGCGCCTCGTAGTTGGCGTAATCGAATTCTGGCTGTCGGTGCCGCCGTACTGGCGCTACCGACCGCCGCAGGCCTGGCGACCCCGACTCTCGCCACCGCGGCGCCGTCGGCGCACGCACCGGTGTTGCGAGCACCCGCGGGTGGCTTCGAGGACCTGATGGTCCCCTCGAGCATGGGCCCGATCAAAGTCCAGGTGCAGTGGGCCTCGCGCGGCGGCAACGCGGCGCTCTACCTGCTCGACGGTCTGCGCGCTCGCGACGACCGCAACGCCTGGTCGTTCGAGACCAACGCGTTGCAGCAGTTCGCAGGCGACAACATCACCCTGGTGATGCCGGTCGGCGGCCAGTCCAGCTTCTACACCGACTGGTACGCGCCGTCGAACCTCAACGGCCAGAAGACCACCTACAAGTGGGAGACCTTCCTCACCAAGGAACTCCCTGCCTTCCTGGAGGGCTACGGCGTCTCGCGCACCAACAACGCGGTCGTCGGCCTGTCCATGGGCGGTAGCGCGGCGCTCGCTCTCGCGGCCTACCACCGCGATCAGTTCAAGTTCGCCGCCTCCTACTCGGGCTACCTGAACATCTCCGCGCCGGGTATGCGCGAGGCGATCCGCATCGCGATGCTGGACGCCGGCCGCTACAACGTCGACTCGATGGCGGCGCCGTGGAGCTCGCAGTGGCTGCGGATGGACCCGTTCGTGTTCGCGCCGCAGCTGCGCGGTCTGCCGATGTACATCTCGGCGGCCAGCGGCCTGCCGGGTCAGTTCGATCAGCCGAACTCGGCGGTCGGGGTGTTCAACACCGGTAACGCCATGGCGCTGGAAGCCCTGTCGCTGGTGAACACCCGCGCGTTCCAGGCTCGCCTGAACTCGCTGGGTATCCCGGCCCGGTTCGACTTCCCGGCCGCGGGCACCCACTCCTGGAAGTACTGGGAGGGCCAGCTGTTCGCCTCGCGCAACATGATCCTGGACGCCACCGGCGCCTGGTGATCTGAGCCACCTGCACGCATTCAGGCCGCACCGATTCGGTGCGGCCTGAATTGCGTTCGGGGGCAGTCCCGATCGCGACATAGCGAACAGAGTTTGCTGCGCAGCGCGTGTCTTCAGTGATCATTGCTATAACGAGAGTACAAAGCTCTTGTGGCAGGGATTATGCGCGGTAGCTGGGGCACACGTGGGCGTCTCGGCGTTCGGTCGGCACGCGAGCGGCTCATGCTGCTCGCCACCGCACTGGTTGTCCCCCTAGCCGCGAGCATGTCCGTCGAGGCTCCCGCCGCCGCGGAACCCACGGTGGCCGCAGCCGCGCCCGCGCTCGAGAAGGTGCGGTGGCTCAGTGACCGTCGCGTCGCGATGTGGGTGACCTCGCCGTCCATGGGCGTGCCGATCCAGGTGCAGCTGCTTCTGGCCAGGGACTGGAACGCCCGCCCCGAGGCCCGTTTCCCCGTCCTGTTCCTGCTCGACGGCCTGCGTGCGACCGACGACGAGAACGGTTGGACGAAGGAGGCGGGGGCGGTCGATTTCTTCGCCGACAAGAACGTCACCGTCGTGCTGCCGGTCGGCGGGCAGTCCAGCTTCTACTCCGACTGGCTCGAGCCGGACAACGGCCGCACCTACAAGTGGGAGACCTTCCTGACCAAGGAGCTTCCGCCGCTGCTCGAGAGTCACTGGCGGGCGACGAACGTGCGGGGAGTGGAAGGTCTGTCGATGGGGGGCACGGCCGCGATGTTCCTCGCCGCCCGCAATCCCGGCTTCGTGCGGCACGCCGCGTCGTACTCCGGCTTCCTGACCACGACGACGCTGGGCATGCCACAAGCTATCGAGTTCGCCATGCGCGACGCGGGCGGATTCGACTCCGCCGCCATGTGGGGCCCGCAGACCGGCCCGGCGTGGGAGGCACACGACCCGTACGCGCTGGCCGACAAGCTGCGGGGGGTCAGTCTCTACGTCTCCAGCGGCAGCGGCGCGATCGGTCCCTACGACCAAGCCCTGGGCATTCCGGGAATCAGCACCAACGTCGCGGGCATGGGATTGGAGATCCTGTCCCGGCTCACCTCGCAGAACTTCGTGACCAAGCTGTCCAAGCTGGCCATCCCGGCACAGGTGAACTACCGCCCCTCCGGTACCCATTCCTGGCCGTATTGGGATTTCGAGATGCGTCAGTCCTGGAACCAGGCGGCGCTCGCGCTGGGCGTCGACCAGGGCAAACCGAACTGCCAGACCAGCGGCGCGATCGGTGCGGTGGCCGCCGCGACCGGCTGGCTCGGGGAATGCCTCACCGGCGAGTACGCGGTGGCGGGTGGAACGGCTCAGGACTTCAAGGGCGGCCGGGTGTTCTTCACCCCGGACAGCGGCGCGTACCCGGTCGGCGGCGTGCTCGGCGCCGGTTACCAGGCGGCCGCCGGACCCACCGGCGCGCTCGGGTTGCCGACCAGCGAGGAGCGCGCGCCGGCGGACGGCCGCGGCAGGTTCCAGACCTTCCAGCACGGCTCGCTGTACTGGACGCCGCAGACCGGCGCGCACATGGTCCGTGGCGCGATCCTCGAGGAGTGGGCCAAGCAGGGGTTCGAGCGCGGCCCCGCCGGCTACCCGATCGCACCGGAGATCAGGACGCCGAGCCGCGACGGTGCGGTGCAGGCGTTCGAGAACGGTCCGTTCTACTACAGCCAGGGCACCGGCGTGCACCGTGTCCAAGGACTCATCTTCGACAAATACGCCCAGTTGGGCTTCGAGAACAGCCCGCTCGGATTCCCGCTCGCCGAGGAGCAGGCGCTGAGGGATCTGGGCCGGTTCAGCCGCTTCGAGGGCGGCAACATCTACTGGAGCCCGGTGTCGGGCGCGTGGGCGGTCCGCAATGGCCCGATCCTGGACGCCTGGCGCGAGACCGGTTACGAGAACGGCAAACTGGGCTATCCCACCGGTGACGAGTTCCCCATCTCCGAGGGCTTGCAGCAGAACTTCCAAGGAGGATTCATCACGGTGCGCGACGGCAAAACGGAAGTCCACAGCCTGTGAGAGCCGGTCGAGACACGATGCGAGATCACCCGCCACGTGACGGACGCAGCCCGGCTCGAACACGAGCTATGAGAGGCCCGCGAACGCGCCGTGCGAGGGCGCGGCAAATCAGACACAGCTAGCCTGGGGGGCGACCCGACCCCCGCTCAGCGACAGATCGAGGACAAGAATTCATGCATCGGACCCGTGGAAAGGTATTCGGCGTGGTTGCGGCGATCGCTGCGACCGGCCTGCTCGCCGCGTGCGGCGACAATGATTCGACCGCGACGAGCACGCCGACGCCTACCCGCACCACGGCGGCGGCGACAACGACGCCGTCTGCCGCGCCGTCGCCCGCCGATACGGGGCAGCCCGCTCCCGCGCCGGAGGAGCCGCCCACGACGACCGTGGCGCCCGAGCGCCCGCAGCCGGTGCCGACCGAAGCCGTCCCGCCCGCGGACACCTCCAAGCTCACCGACAAGGACAAGCGGTTCCTCGACGAGCTGTCCAAGCAGGGTGTCACGCCCTCGACCCCGGACATCGCGCTGAGCATCGGCGCCTACGTCTGCCAGGGCACCGCCGCAGGCGCGTCCGACCAGGATCTGATGACCTTCGTCAACGCCATGGCGGGTTCCGATCCGTCCTTCGATCCGGCCAAGATGCCGGTGGAGAAGGCCGGGCAGATCTACATCTCGACCGCTCGCGCCACGTACTGCCAGTGAGTTCGCGTGCCCGTTCGACCTCCCGCCGGTCCAAGCCGGCGGGATGTCTCGTCGCGGTCGGCGTCGTCCTGCTGATCGTTCTGGTGGTCCTGCTGCTGTGGTATCTGTTCGCGGGGCGTTTGCGCCCGCCCGGCCCGGGGCCGAAGCCGCCGGAACGGCCGACCTCGCAGCCCGCCAGCTGTCCGGACGTGCAGATGATGTCGGTGCCCGGCACCTGGGAGTCGAACAGCTTCGACGATCCGCACAATCCGACCGCCAATCCGGTGTCGCTGATGCTCAATGTCACCGGCCCGATCGCCCAGCGGTTCCCGAGTGACCGGGTGGAGGTATACACCGTTCCGTACGTCGCGCAGTTCTCCAATCCGGTGGCGATTCCGCCGGACGGCCAGCAGTCCTACAACAACAGCCGATCCGAGGGCACGCAGCGGATGATCGACGTCATGGCGGCACGTCACCGGGAGTGCCCGTTGACGACGTACGTGCTCGCGGGATTCTCCCAGGGGGCGGTGATCGCGGGTGACGTCGCCGCGCAGATCGGCGCGGGCGACGGCCCTGTGCCCGCCGACCTGGTGCTCGGCGTGGCTTTGATCGCCGACGGACGCCGCACCGGGGAGAACGGTCCGGGCCAGGCGATCCAGATCGGCACGCCTCCGCCCGGGGTGGGTGCCGAAGTAGCGCTGAGGGGGTTGAACGTGCCCGGCATCACGATGACCGGTCCGCGTCAAGGGGGCTTCGGCGCGCTGGCCGATCGCACCTACACGATGTGCGCGCCGGGCGATCTGATCTGCGACGCGCCGCGGGAGGCACTGAGCCCGTGGAACATCCTCGGCAGCGTGAACGCCCTGGTCCGCGCGGCGGGGAACCCCGTGCACGCCCTCTACAACGGTTTCGTCGTAGACGGCGACGGCACCACCGCGACGCAGTGGACGGCCAACTGGGCCGCGGGTCTCATCGAAGCAGCGCCGCATCCCCCTCATTCGTGAAAATTCACAGGCCGTGAGATACCCCGCACCCGATTGGCGTGACAAGCACAACTCGAGTCGGGAAGCACGCTGTAAAGTGCGCTGGTGATCGCGACGCCGGGCGCCAGCGCAGCGCAGACCGAGGGCGGGCGTCGCGCCCGTATTTTCCTTACAGCCAGGAGCATGAGTTCATGACAGAAGCCGCCGCACCGGCCACCACGGAGAGCCGTGACGCGGATGCTGCGTTGACCGCGCTGGGCACTCCGCTGCGCCCGTTCCGCTTCGCGGCGGCCGGCGAGGGAAACAAGCAGGAGGGCGGTGCGCGCAAGTTCGTACAGACCGCTCAGCAGGCCGAGGAGTACGGCTTCGACACCTTCGTGGTGCCCGATCACCTCGGCGAGCAGATCGGGCCGATCGCGGCGCTCGGCGCGCTGACCCAGGCCACCGAGAAGATCCGGCTCGGTACGTCGGTGCTGGCGAACGGCTTCCGCCACCCCGTCGTGCTGGCCAAGGATCTGGCGACCATCGACGTGCTGTCCAAGGGCAGGCTCGAGGTCGGCCTCGGTGCGGGCTGGATCAAGGAGGAGTTCGAGAACGCGGGCATTGCCTACGAGTCGCCAGGTGTCCGGCTGGAGAAGCTGGACGAGGCGCTCACCATTCTCGACGTGCTACTGCGCGGCCAGGAGTGCACCTTCGAAGGCAAGCACTACCAGGTCCGCGGCATCAAGGGGACGCCGCGGCCGCGGCAGGGCCCGCGCCCGCCGATCTGCACCGGCGGCGGCGGTCCGAAGATGCTGCGCCTGGCCGCCAAGCACGCCGACATCGTCTCCGTCGTTCCGGTGACCACCAAGAACGGCAAGGGCCTGCTCTCCGGCATCACCATCGAGAAGGCCGTGGAAAAGGTGAATCTGATCAAGGAGGCCGCCGGTGACCGGTTCGCCGACATCGAACTGAACTGGGCCATCACCGCCGTCGTGATCACCGACGATCGCGAGAAGACCGCGGAGATGGCGTTGTCGGCGTTGGACCGGGGACTGCACCCGAACCTGGAGGTCGACGTTCAGCTGTCCGTCGAGGACATCCTGAACTCGCCCTACGTGGCGATCGGGACATTCGAGGAGATCGCCGAGCAGATCCGCCGTGTGCGGCAACTCACCTCGATGTCCTACGTCGGTGTATTCCCCACCCAGATGGACGCGTTCGCCCCCGTTATTCCCCTGCTGCGGGACGAGTGAGCCGGTCTTCTCTGTAACATGACCCTGGTTTGAGTACATCTAGCCGATAGCGGTCACCGCGCAGACCGCACAAAATCTGCAGGCCGGCTCTGCACTTGGAGCACCCGCGGGCGAAAGCGAGTCGGGGCCTCACAGGTAAAAGCGGCGTTCTCGCCGTCTTGCTGCGTGTGCCTCGGAGGAGAAGAAGGAATGGAAGAGACTTTCGACGACTACCTGGACGAAACCGGGAACATCCGCATTCCCGAGGATCACACCCTGGTTGATCACGTCGAGAAGCACACCCGGAACGACGCGAACACCCTGGCGTATCGCTACATCGACTACTCGCGCGAGCGCGACGGCGAGGCGCAGGAGCTGACGTGGCGTGAGTTCGGTATTCGGCTGCGCGCGGTGGCCGCTCGACTGCAGCAGGTGACCAACCCGGGCGACCGGGTCGCGATCCTCGCGCCGCAGGGCTTGGACTACGTGATCTCCTTCTTCGCCGCGATCTACGCGGGTACCATCTCGGTCCCGCTGTTCGACCCGGACGAGCCCGGTCACACCGATCGCCTGCACGCGGTGCTGGGCGACTGTGAGCCCTCGGCCATCCTGACCGCGAGCTCCTCCGCGGCCGGGGTCCGGCAGTTCTTCCGCTCGCTGCCCGCCGCCCAGCGCCCGCGCATCATCGCGGTGGACGCGATCCCGGACAGCGTCGGCGAGAGCTGGGTGCGGCCGGACATCGCGATCGACGACATCGCCTACCTGCAGTACACCTCGGGCTCCACCCGGGTGCCCGCCGGTGTCGAGATCACCCACCGCGCGGTGGGCACCAACCTGCTGCAGATGGTCGACGCGATCAACCTGGACTGGAACTCGCGCGGCGTCACCTGGCTGCCGCTGTTCCACGACATGGGCCTGTTGACGGTGATCCTGCCCGCCGTGGGCGGCAAGTACATCACCATCATGTCGCCGAGCGCGTTCGTACGCCGCCCCTACCGCTGGATCAAGGAACTGGCCGCGGTCTCCGACGGCGCCGGAACCTTCGCCGCCGCGCCGAACTTCGCGTTCGAGCACGCCGCGGCGCGTGGTCTGCCGAAGAACGGCGAGTCGCTGGATCTGTCCAACGTCATCGGTCTGATCAACGGCAGCGAGCCGGTGACCACCTCGTCGATGAAGAAGTTCAACGAGGCGTTCGCCCCCTACGGCCTGCCCAAGACCGCGATCAAGCCCTGCTACGGCATGGCCGAGGCGACGCTGTTCGTCTCCGCCACCAAGGCCGAAGACGAGGCGAAGGTCACCTACGTCGACCGCAAAGAGCTCAACGCGGGCCGCATGGTGAAGGTCGACCCATCCCACGAAGACGCGATCGCGCAGGTGTCCTGCGGTTATGTCGCGCTCTCGCAGTGGGCGACGATCGTCGATCCGGAGTCGGTGGAGTCCGGTGGCGGCGGCCGGGAGCTGCCCGACGGGCACGTCGGCGAGATCTGGCTGCACGGCAACAACATGGGCATCGGCTACTGGGGTCGTCCCGACGAGACCGCGGCGACGTTCCAGAACAAGGTCACCGAGCGCCTGCCGGAGGGCAGCCACGCCGAAGGCACCGAGCCGGACGCGAACTGGATGCGCACCGGCGACTACGGCGTGTACTTCGAGGGCGAGCTCTACATCACCGGCCGCGTCAAGGACTTGGTGATCGTGGACGGCCGCAACCACTACCCGCAGGACCTGGAGTTTTCCGCGCAGGAGGCAAGCACCGCGCTGCGGCCCGGCTTCGTCGCGGCCTTCTCCGTGCCCGCCAACCAGCTTCCGCCCGAGGTGTTCGAGCAGGGCAGCCATTCCGGCCTCCAGTTCGACGCCGACGACGCCTCCGAACAGCTGGTCATCGTGGGCGAGCGGGGTCCGGGTGCGGGTAAAGCCGATCCGCTGCCCATCGCCGACGCGGTGCGCGCGGCGGTCTCGCAGCGCCACGGCGTGACCGTTCGAGACGTGCTGCTGGTGCCCGCGGGCTCGATCCCGCGCACCTCCAGCGGCAAGATCGCCCGCCGCGCCTGCCGGGCGGCCTATCTGGAGGGAACGCTGCGGGGTGGTTACACCCAGCAGGCTTTCCCCGATGCACCGGAAGAGTAATTGCCAGGGGCGGCCTCGGACCGACCATCGACGCTCGGCGCCGACCTTCCCACGCGCCGGGCGTCATTTCACGGTACGCCCGGTACGCAGACAGGTAGCTTGAGGAATTGATGGCTGACAACGAGGGCACGCCCCCCCAGACGACCGACACCCCGTCCGCGGAGACCGTCGCCGACGCGGCGGCCCCGGCCGCGTCCGCCACGGGCGGCGCGCCGACCGACATGTCGGTGGCGGAGCTGCGTGAGTGGCTGCGGCGCTGGGTCTCCGAGGCGACCGGGCAACCGATCGAGCAGATCACCGTCGACCGGCCGATGGAGGAGTTCGGGCTCGCCTCGCGCGATGCCATCGCCCTCGGTGGCGACATCGAGGAACTGACCGGCGTGATGCTGAACGCGACGATCGTGTACCAGCATCCGACCATCGCCGCGCTGGCCGAGCGGATCATCAACGGTGAGCCGGACGTGCCGGAGGAATCCAAGGACGACGCCTTCTACACCGCGGGCTACCGTCCCGGCGAGGCGCACGACATCGCGATCGTGGGTCTGTCGACCCGACTGCCCGGCGCGGGAGACACCCCCGAGTCGACGTGGGATTTCCTCATCGGCCGCGGTGACGGCATCCGGGAGCGGCCGGAGGGACGCTGGTCGGAGTTCATGGCCGAGCCGCAGCTGGCGGAAGCGATCGAGAAGGCCAACACCAAGGGCGGCTACCTCGATCAGGAGGTCGTCAAAGGCTTCGATGCCGAGTTCTTCGCCATGTCGCCGGTCGAGGTCGAGCGGGTCGATCCGCAGCAGCGCCTGATGATGGAGCTGACCTGGGAGGCCCTGGAACACGCCCGGATTCCGGCCAGCGATCTCAAGGGCGAGCCGGTCGGCGTGTTCATCGGCTCCTCGGGCAACGACTTCATGCTGCTCGCGGCGCTCGGGCTGGGTAGCGAGCGCGATCCGAACGTGCCTGCGTCGGCCGAGGCGTACGCGATCATGGGCAGCGTCAGCTCCATCATCCCGAACCGGGTCTCCTACTTCTTCGACTTCCGCGGCCCGTCGGTGGCCGTCGACACCGCGTGCTCGTCGACGCTGGTCGCCGTGCACGAGGCGGTGCGGGCGCTGCGCAACGGCGAGGCCGACCTGGCGCTGGCCGGTGGCGTGAACATGCTGCTCGCGCCCATGGCCACGCTCGGTTTCGACGCCAACGGCGGCGTAGCCAAGGACGGCCACATCAAAGCGTTCTCCAGCGACGCGGACGGCATGGTCCGTTCCGAGGGCGGCGGGCTGGTGGTGTTGAAGCGCCTGGCCGACGCCGAGCGCGACGGCGACACGATCTACGCCGTGATCAAGGGATCCGCGGTCAACAACGACGGCCGGTCCAACGGCCTGCTCGCCCCGAACCCGGACGCGCAGGCCGAGGTCCTGCGCCGCGCCTACCGGGACGCGGGCATCGCACCGTCCTCGGTCGACTACATCGAGGCGCACGGCACCGGCACGCTGATCGGTGACCCGATCGAAGCGGACGCGCTGGGCCGGGTGGTGGGCCGGGGGCGTGACGCCGACAAGCCCGCGCTGCTCGGTTCGGCCAAGACCAACTTCGGTCACCTGGAGTCGGGCGCCGGTGCGGCGAGCCTGGCGAAGGTGGTGATGTCGTTGCAGCACAACGTCATCCCGCCGAACATCGGCTTCGCCGGCCCGAACCCCTACATTCCATGGGACCAGGCGCACCTGAAGATCGTCGACGAACCCACCGAGTTCCCGCGCTACAGCGGCAAGGCCACTATCGGTATCTCCGGCTTCGGCTTCGGCGGCACCAACGCGCACATCGTCGTGCAGGAGTACGTGCCTGCCGCGTCCGAGACCCAGGCGCCGTTCTCCGAGCTCGAGGCACAGCTGGACGAGGAAGCGCTGGAAGACCGGGAAGCGGAATCCGACGCCATCGACGCGGTGGCCGAGGCGGCCGTCGAAGCCTCCGCGCCCGTCGCCGAATGGACCTCCGAGCGCACCGAGCCGCTGCCGCAGATTCTGCCCGTGTCGGGTTACCTGCCGTCACGTCGCCGCCGCGCGGCCGCCGAGCTGGCCGACTGGCTGGAGTCCGAGGCGGGCGCGCGAACCCCGCTCGCCGACGTGGCGCGGTCGCTGGCCAAGCGCAGTCACTGGCGTTCGCGTGGCGTGGTACTCGCCAAGACGCACGAGGAGGCGATCGCGGGACTGCGCGCCATCGCGGCGGGCAAGCCGGGTCCGGGCGTCTTCACCGCCGACGCGCCCGCGGCCATGGGACCCATGTGGGTGCTCGCCGGTTTCGGCGCGCAGCACCGCAAGATGGGCAAGCAGCTCTACCTGGAGAACTCGATCTTCGCCGAGGCCGTCGACGAGGTCGACGAGCTGGTGCAGGACGAGGCCGGATACTCGGTGCGCGAGCTGTTCCTGGACGACAGCCAGGACTACAACGTCGGCACCTCGCAGGTCGGCATCTTCACCATCCAGGTCGGCTTGGCGGCTCTGCTGCGCGCGCACGGCGCGGAGCCCGAAGCGGTGGTGGGCCACTCCATGGGCGAGGTCGCGGGCGCGTACATCGCCGGTGGTCTCGCACTCGAGGACGCCGTGCGCGTGATCTGCGCCCGTTCCCGCCTGATGGGCGAGGGCGAGCAGATGATCAGCGACGACGACGTGCGCAACATGGCGCTCATCGAGTACAGCGCCGACGATGTCGCGAACCTGCTGCCGGACTACCCGGACGTCGAGGTCGCGGTGTACGCGGCGCCGACCAACACGGTGATCGGCGGCCCGCAGGAGCAGGTCGCGGCGATCGTCGCGCAGGTGGAGGCGGCGGGCAAGTTCGCAAGGGTTCTGCAAACCCGCGGCGCGGGCCACACCTCGCAGATGGATCCGCTGCTCGGCGAGCTGGCCGCGGAACTGGCCGGCATCGAGCCGACCAAGCTGAAGGCCGGTCTGTACTCGACGGTGCACAAGGAGCAGTACTTCCGCACCGGCAGCGACCCGATCCACGACGAGGACTACTGGGTCAAGAACATGCGCCACAGCGTGTACTTCACCAACGCGGTGAAGCTCGCGGTGGACGCGGGCCACACCACGTTCCTGGAGCTGGCGCCCAATTCCGTCGCCCTCATGCAGGTGCTGGGCACCACTTTCGCGGCGGGCGTGCACGACGCGCAGCTGATCCCGACGCTCAAGCGCAAGGAGGACGAGTCCGCGGGCGTCATCGCCGCGCTCGCCCAGCTGTACGTGCACGGGCACAAGGTGGACCTGTTCTCGCTGCTCGGCACGGGCGATTACGCCGACGTGCCGCGAACCACGTTCGTGCGCAAGGAGTACTGGCCGAAGGTCCGGTTGTCCACGGGTGGCAACGGCCGGGTTCCCGGCGCGCACGTCGCGCTGCCGGACGGCAGGCACGTGTGGGAGGTGCAGGCGTCCGCCGTGACCGATCTCGCCGCGTTGGTGACAGCCGCCGCGGCGCAGGTGCTCGGCGACGTCTCGCTGGGCGCGGCGATCCCGCACGCGCCGATCCCGGCCGCGGGCACCCTCACCACCACGCTGACCCCGCATCCCGGCGGCGCCTCGGTGCAGGTCCACGCCAAGGAGGGCAACGCCTTCCGCTCGGTGTTCGACGCCGTCGTCACCTCCGGCGCCCCGCTGCCGGAACTTGTTGCGGCCGAGCCGATTCCGGCGATTGCCGCGCAGACGCAGGGCGATGCCGACATCGAGGTCGTGGAGACCTTCGGTGACCGCTGGGATCCGAACGGCACGCAGACCGTCGAGGAGCGGCTCGCGCTGATCGTCGCGGAGTCCATGGGTTACGCGGTCGAGGATCTGCCGATGGAGATCCCGCTGATGGAACTCGGTCTGGACTCGCTGATGGCGATGCGCATCAAGAACCGCGTCGAGTACGAGTTCGACATCCCGCAGTTGCAGGTGCAGGCCGTGCGCGACGCCAGCCTGCACGAGGTCGGCAAGGTGCTGCGGTACGCGATCGAGCACCGCGACGAGGTGCAGGCGATCGCCGAACAGCAGGCCGCCGACAAGGCGGCGGGCGGCGCCGGCGAGTTGACCGTCGATGCCGACTTCATCGCCACAGCTCGTGCCGCCCTGGCCACCGGAGCCGACCCGGTCGCCGCGGTGGCGGGCGCGTCGCCGGACGCCGGTACGGCCGGGGAGGTCGATGCCACACCGGAAAGCGCGGTCGCAGAGGCCGATTCGGCGCCCGCGGCAGCGACTACGCCGGATGCGAACAGGGCTCCCGAAACCGACACTGCTCCCTCCGCCTCACCGGTTGCCCAGGCGGCTCCGGCGGCGGTGTTCGGCGGCGCGCAGCAGCCCACCGACGAGGACGACGTCCCGCCGCGCGACGCCGCCGAGCGCCTGACCTTCGCCACCTGGGCGGTTGTCACCGGTAAGTCGGCCGGAGGCATCTTCAACACGCTGCCGATCCTCGACGAGGACACCGCGGAGAAACTGGCCGCGCGCCTGACCGAGCGGGTCAAGGCCGAGGTCACCGTCGACGACGTGCTCGACTGCGAGACCATCGAGCAGCTCGCCGACATCGTCCGCGAACTCCAGGACAGCGGCGCGGATGTGGACGGTTTCGTCCGTCCGTTGCGACCGCGCGCGGAGGGCTCGAACGCCGTGCCGGTGTTCGTGTTCCATCCGTCGGGTGGGAACACGCTGGTGTACGAACCGCTGATGAAGCGACTGCCCGCCGAGACGCCGATGTACGGCTTGGAACGGGTCGACGGGTCGATCGAGGAACGGGCGCGCCAGTACCTGCCCGAGCTGCGCAAGATCCAGGGTGACGGTCCGTTCGTGCTGTACGGCTGGTCGCTGGGTGCGGTGCTGGCTATGCAGACCGCCCAGTTGCTGCGCGCCGAGGGTGCGGACGTGCGCATGGTCGGCCTGATCGATCTGGCCATCCCGACTCAGGGCGAGGACAACAGTCCCGAGGAGCGCGTGCGCCGGATCGAGCGCTACCAGGCGTTCGCCAAGAAGACCTACGGTGTCGACGGCGAGCTGGACCGTGATCAGTTGGAAACGCTGGCAGCGGCCTCCGACGAAGAACAGTTCAAGATGATCAGCGACCTGATCAAAATCAGTGGCGCGAAGATCCCCGGTGGCGTGCTCGAACACCAGCGCACCTCGTGGATCGATAGTCGCCATCTCGCTCGGACGCAACCCTCGCACTACGACGGCAACGTCGTGCTCTACCTCGCCGATCGCTATCACGACGGGATGATCGAGCTCGAGCCGCGCTTCGCCGACCGAGTGCCGAACGGCGGCTGGGACGAGTACATCCCGAATTTGGAGGTCGTCCACATCGCCGGCGACCACCTGCAGATCATCGATGAACCGCGGATCGGGAAGATCGGAGCCGACCTGACCGCGAAGCTCGCCGCGATCGAGGCGAAAGGGGCCAAGTGAGCACTACTGCCGAAAAACTCGCCGACCTGCGCAAGCGACTGGAACTAGCGCAGGAACCGGCGGGTGAAGCGGGGGTCGCCAAGCGAGCGAAGAAGGGTATCCCCAGCGCCCGCGACCGGATCAACATGCTGCTCGATCCGGGAACCTTCGTGGAAATCGGTGCGCTGGTGCGCAAACCGGGTGATCCCGCCGCGCTCTACGGCGACGGCGTGGTCACCGGGCACGGCCTGGTGGAAGGCCGGCCGGTGGCGGTGTTCTCGCACGACCAGACCGTCTACGGCGGTTCGGTCGGCGAGATGTTCGGGCGCAAGGTGGCCGGGATCCTCGAGTACGCGGCCAAGGTCGGGTGCCCGGTGGTCGGTATCAACGACTCCGGCGGCGCGCGCGTGCAGGAGGCGGTGACCTCGCTGGCGTGGTACGCCGAGCTGGGGCGGCGGCAGGAGCCGTTGTCCGGTCTGGTTCCGCAGATCTCGATGATCCTCGGCAAGTGCGCGGGCGGCGCCGTCTACGCGCCCATCAACACCGACGTGGTGGTGGCGACCGAAGAGGCGTACATGTTCGTCACCGGGCCGAAGGTGATCCGGGAGGTCACCGGCGAGGACGTGAGCCTCGAGGAACTCGGCGGCGCGCGCAGCCAGGCGGAGTACGGCAACATCCACCACGTCGCCAAGGACGAGACGGCCGCGTTCGAGTGGGTGCGCGATTACCTGAGTTACCTGCCCACCAGCTGCCAGGAACTGGCGCCGATCGTCAATCCCGGCTTGGAGCCGGAGACCACCGACAGCGACCTGGAACTGAACTCGATCGTCCCGGACTCCGACAACGCCGGGTACGACATGCACGAGATCCTGTTGCGCATCTTCGACGACGGCGCCTTCCACGAGGTCGGAGCGTCGGCGGGCCGCAACGTCATCACCGGGTTCGCCCGGGTGGACGGACGCAGCGTCGGTGTGGTCGCCAACCAGCCGATGGTGTACGCGGGCGCGCTGGACGCGCGTGCCTCGGACAAGGCAGCGCATTTCGTGCGCCTGTGCGACGCGTTCGAGATCCCGCTGGTGTTCGTTGTCGACACGCCCGGCTTCCTGCCCGGCGTGGAACAGGAGAAGATCGGCGTCATCAAGCGTGGTGGCCGCTTCCTGTTCTCCTACGTCGAAGCGACGGTGCCGAAGGTCACCGTGGTGATCCGCAAGTCCTACGGCGGCGGTTACGCCGTGATGGGCTCCAAGCAGCTGGGCGCCGACGTCAATTTGGCCTGGCCCACCGCGCGGATCGCGGTCATGGGCGCCGAGAGCGCGGTCAGCTTGATCGGGGCCAAGCAGATCGACGCCGCGCCGGAGGACCAGCGCGCGGCGATTCGCCAGCAGATGATCGATTTCTACAACGCCACGGTGGCGACGCCGTGGGTGGCCGCCGAGCGCGGATACATCGATGCGGTCATCGAGCCGTCGACGACCCGGCTCGAACTGCGTCGCGCGCTACAGCTGTTGCGGGACAAGTCGCTTGCCCGCAACCCGCGCAAGCACCACCTGCTGCCGCTGTAGCATCCGGAACACGATCGGGCCGCAACCCCTCTGAGGTGCGGCCCGATTCGCGTCGTATGTGCCGAAAGATCAGCCGACGGTGGCGGATTCGATGACGACGTCATCGACCGGCACGTCTTGGTGCATGCCCGCCGAGGACGTGGCGACGCCCGCGATCTTGTCGACCACCTCGGTGCCTTCGCTCACCGCACCGAAGACGGTGTAGCCCCAGCCCGCGGGGGTGGGTGCGGAGTGGTTGAGGAAATCGTTGTCGGAGACGTTGATGAAGAACTGCGCGGTGGCCGAGTGCGGGTCGTTGGTACGCGCCATCGCGACGGTGTACTTGGTGTTCTTCAAGCCGTTGTTCGCTTCGTTCTGGATCGGGGCGTTGGTGCCCTTCTGGCGCAGACCGGGCTCGAACCCGCCGCCCTGGATCATGAAGCCGGGGATGACGCGGTGGAAGATCGTGCCGTTGTAGTGGCCCGCGTTCACGTAGTCCACGAAATTGCGCACCGTGTTCGGCGCTTTCTGATCGTCCAGTTCGAGGACGATCGGTCCGTAGTTCGTCGTGAGATTAACCTTGGTCATAGGCCCACCTTTCCATTGTGCTCGTCATCGGTCAGCACTACGGGGTCTGTTGGCCGCCCATAGCGGGTTCCGGGCGACATTTTCCAGCCCGTCGGCACAACATTCTGGCAGTCTGTTCCGAACATACTGAGGACCCGGGATTTCTCCCGGCCACGCGCCGCCCGCGCGAACAGACGGGCAGATAGCATTGCCAACCGTGCCCGACGCCGCAACCGCTGTTCTGACGAAACCACCCGCTGCCCCGGTGGTGAACCCGAACGATTTCCGGACCGCCCGCCTCATCGCACTCCTGGCCGGGTTGCTCGGCGCTCTGTTCGCATTGGCGACGCCGTTCTTACCGGTCACGCAGACCACCGCGGTGCTGAATTGGCCGCAGGGTGGCACGATCGGCAATGTCCAGGCGCCGCTGATGTCGCAGGTCCCGATCGACCTGAAGGCGACGATCCCGTGCGAAACGATCGCCCAGCTGCCCGAGCGGGGCGGCATGCTGCTGGCCACCGCGCCGCCGCAGGGCGACCGGGCCGCGCTGGAGGCCCTGTTCGTGCGGGTCTCGGAGACATCGGTGGACGTGATCGACCGCAACGCGGTCGTGGTGTCCGCCGACCGGAGCCGCATGGGCGAGTGCACGTCGCTGAGCATCAGCTCCGACAGCGAACGCACCTACGGTGTGTTCAACGGGCTCACCAAGCAGGTTGAGCGGCCGGTCGAGGGTGGGGCGCCCGGGGCGAGCGAGCTGGTCACCGTACCGGTGGAGGGGCAGCTCAGCGGCGATCTGCGGCCCCAGGTGGTCGGCGTGTTCTCCGATCTGAAGGGCGCGGCGCCCGCCGGACTGGCGTTCGACATGACGGTCGACACCCGGTTCTCCTCGAGCCCGACCGCGATCAAGCTGATCGCGATGATCGCGGCGGTGCTGTGCACCTTGATCGCGCTGGCGGCGCTGGCCCGTCTCGACAGCAGTGACGGGCGCGGGCACCGCCGGTTCCTGCCCGCGAACTGGCTGAAGCCGACCTGGGCGGACGGCGCGGTGGTCGGCACGCTGCTGCTGTGGCACTTCGCGGGCGCGAACACCTCCGACGACGGCTACATCCTCAGCATGGTGCGGGTGGCCCCGCACGCGGGCTACATGGCCAACTACTTCCGCTGGTACGGCGTGCCGGAGGCGCCGTTCGGCTGGTACTACTACGTGATCGAGGTCTTCGCGGAGATCTCGACGGCCAGCCCCTGGGTGCGGTTGCCCGCGCTGGCCTGCGCGATCCTGTGCTGGCTTGTGATCAGCCGCGAGGTCGTGCCCCGCCTCGGCCGCGGCGTGCGCACCAGCAAGGTGGCGCTGTGGACCGGCGGACTGGTGTTCCTGGCGTTCTGGCTGCCGTTCGACAACGGCCTGCGCTCGGAGCCGATCGTCGCGCTCGGCGCGCTGCTGACCTGGGTGTCGATCGAGCGGGCCATCGCGACCGGTCGCCTGCTGCCCGCCGCGGTGGCCATCCTGGTCGCGGCGTTCACGCTGGCCGCCGCGCCCACCGGCCTGATGTGTGTGGCGGCGTTGCTGGCCGGTATCCGTCCCATGGTGCGCATCGTGGTGCGCAAGCATCGGCGGTTCGCGGCGGTGGGCGCGGGACGGTGGGGTTCGACGCTGCCGCTGCTCGCGCCGATCGCCGCCGCGGGTGTGCTCGTGCTGACCGTGGTCTACAGCGACCAGACGTTCGCGGGCATTCAGGAAGCCAACCGAGTGCGTCAGGTGACCGGGCCGAACCTGGCCTGGTACGAGGACTACCTGCGCTACTACTACCTGTTCGTGGAGACGGTCGACGGCTCGCTGTCGCGCCGGTTCGCCTTCCTGGTGATGCTGCTGTGCCTGTTCACCACCATGCTGGTGCTGCTGCGGCGCAGGCAGGTGCCGGGTATCGCGAGCGGGCCGACCTGGCGGCTGATGGGCGTGGTCTTCGGAACCATCTTCTTCATGATGTTCAACCCGACCAAGTGGACCCACCACTTCGGCGCCTACGCGGGCATCGCGGGCTCGCTGGCGGCGGTCACCGCGGTCGCGGTCTCGGCGAGCGCGCTGCGGGCCCGTAAGAACCGGGCGATTTTCCTGGCCGGGTTGCTGTTCGTGCTGGCGGTGGCGTTCTCCGGCATCAACGGCTACTGGTATGTCTCCAGCTTCGGCGTGCCGTGGTTCGACAAGCGCATCTCGCTGCACGGTTACCAGTCGAACACCATCATGCTCATGCTGTTCGGCTTGGCGCTCGCGCTGGTCGGCTGGTACACGCTGCGGGAGGACTACACCAAGCCGCAACCGTCGGCGAAGACGGCGCGCGGAAGGCGCATCCGCCGGTTCGCCGCGATTCCGCTGACCGTGGTCGCCGCGCTGATGGTCGCGCTCGAGGTGCTCTCGCTGGTCAAAGGCGCGGTCTCGCAGTATCCGGCGTACTCGCTGGCCCGGTCGAACATCGACGCGCTCGGCGGAAGCACCTGCGGCCTGGCCAACGACGTGCTCGTGGAGCCGGACCCCAACGGCGGCAAGCTGGAGCCGATCATCGATCCCGCGCGGCCGCTGACCAATCCGGCCGACCCGCTCGCGGGCGTCGATCCGGTCGGATTCGACCCCAACGGCGTGCCCAACGATCTGTCCGCCGACAGTGTCGAGGTCAAGCCGGGCACCGGCAACACCTCCACCCAGTCGGTCGGCGCGGCGTTCGCGGAGGGGCAGAGCGCGGGCACCGGCGGCGGTCAGGGCGCGCTCGGCGTCAACGGCTCCACCGTCGCCCTGCCGTTCGGCCTGGACCCGGCGACCACGCCGATCCTCGGCAGCTACCAGAACGGCGTGCAGCAGCCCGCGAACGTCACTTCGAGCTGGTACCAGCTGCCCGCCCGTTCGGCGGACAAGCCGCTGGTGGTGATCTCGGCAGCGGGACGCATCCTCTCCTTCGACGACACCGGCGCGATGAAGTACGGCCAGTCGCTGACCGTCGACTACGGCAAGCGGCTGCCCGACGGCAGCGTGCAAAAGCTCGGTACCTACCTGCCGCGCGACATCGGCCCGTTCCCGTCCTGGCGCAACCTGCGGGTGCCGGTGGACGAGATCGCGCCCGACGCCGACGCGGTCCGGATCGTCGCCAACGACCCGATCCTGATCGGGGATCAGTGGCTGGCGTTCACGCCGCCGCGGATGCCGGAGTTGCGGTCGCTCAACAGCTTGCTGGGGTCGCAGCAGCCGATTCTGCTCGACTGGGCGGTGGGCTTGCAGTTCCCGTGCCAGCGGCCGTTCGATCACCGCAACGGCGTGGCCGAGGTGCCCGGTTACCGCATCCTGCCGGACCGTCCGCTTGCCATCAGCTCGACGAACACCTGGCAGGCCGAGGAATTCGGCGGCCCGCTCGGGTTCGCGCAGATGCTGGCGAAGTCCGTAACCATGCCCACCTATCTGAAGGACGACTGGGCGCGTGACTGGGGCTCACTGGAGCGCTACGACCAGTACGACCGCAACGCGGCCCCGGCGAAGCTGGACACCGGCACGGTGACCCGCTCGGGCTTGTGGTCCCCGGGCAACCTGCGAGTGTTCTGATCCACCGGGGGATCCCGGACAGCACAGGGCCGTCGCGTCGGTATAACCGCCGATCCGACGGCCCTGTCGTTGTCACCACGCGGCCCGAGCCGCCCGCCCGCTGAGCGATTTATACACACATCAGTGTGTACGCGCTGGGGAGACTGAACCGAGCGGGCGATTTGACCGATACCGACGTCGAAACCGCACTCAGCCGCCTCGCGCGCGCCACTGACTCGCCATCCGCTATTGAACCTGACCAAAGGTGCCTGGACCCGGCGGGCTGCGTTCAGGCTGAGCGATGCTCTCTATGTCGAGTTCGCCGAGCAACTGGACATCCCGTTGATCACCACAGACGGCCGCCTCGCTCGAGCATCCGCACGCGCCGAGGACATCCGCGCTGCGGCGCACTGGCGAGAATAGCGTCAGCTGCGAGCCGGCTATCGGGCTGAGCGGCGCCCGAGCCCAGACACAGGGCCGCCGCGCAGGAGAATCCCGCGCGGCGGCCCTGCCGTGTTACGCCGGTGCTGTACCGGGCGCTCAGACCTTCAGTCGAAGACCGAGCTCGCGCCGGAGCACTTCTTGCGCAGGGAGGCGGCCGAGCACGCGCAGCACCGCAGGCCGCAGCTCCCGTTGTTCCTCTTCGCTGAGCAGTCCGACAAGATCGCGCAGATCCATATCATCGAATGCCGTTGTCATGGCATTCAGATTAAGGTCGGCGACCCGATTCGTCCTGCGATGCATAGCCACAGGTGGGAGCATATTTTCAGACCGGACAACCGGTTTACTGCCCGGAACGGTCGTAACGCGCCCGCGCGGCGATCACCTCGTCCATGCGCGCCTCCGCCCACGCTTTCACCGCGCTCATGACGGGCTGGAGGCTGTGGCCCAGCGCAGTGAGTTCGTAGTCGACGCGAACCGGGACTTCCGCGGTGATCCGCCGCTCCACCAAGCCGTCGCGCTCCAGTACGCGCAGCGTCTGAGTGAGCATCTTCGGGCTCACGCCCGCGATGGTCCGGTTCAGCTCCGCGTAGCGCAGCGGGCCGTCGGCGAGCGCGGCGAGCACCAGGCTCACCCATTTGTCACTGATGCGGTCCAGCAACTGCCGGGTGGGGCACTCGGCGATGTACGCGTCGTATCGCTGTTTGGCCATGTCACGGCGCTGCGCCGCAGTCATCGTCGCCATCGGAGCACCTCGCTGTCTCTAATGCACTTCCAGGTAACTACTACCCGACAGATAGTAACTGCTCTTAGGTTGGTCGGCGGACGAGAGAAAGGAACGTCATGCGTGCAGTAGTAGTCCGCCGGACGGACGTGGTGGAGATCGTGGAAGTGCCTACGCCGCAGCCGGGTCCGGGCACGATCCGCATCGCGGTCGCGGCGGCGACGGTGAATCCCGTGGATTTGATGGTGCGTGCGGGTGTGGGCGGCACGCCGTTCGCCGCGCCGCGCGAGCAGTGGGGGATCGGCTGGGATGCCGCGGGCACGGTGGACGCGATCGGAGCGGGTGTCACGGAGTTCACCGTGGGTCAGTCAGTGATCGGCATCAGCGACCGGCTCGACGTCTCTCTCGGCGCGCAAGCCGACTACGTGGTGCTGGAGGCCGGGAACGTCGCGCCCGCTCCGCTTTCGGTGTCCGCGGTGCAGGCGGCCACGATTCCACTCAACGGTCTCACCGCGATCCAGGCGGTGCGCGCGCTGGATCCGGCGTCCACCGACACGCTGCTGGTCACCGGAGCGGCCGGAGCGGTAGGCGGTTTCGCCGTCGAACTGGCGGCGGCACGCGGAGTCCGGGTGGTCGCCTCGGCCTCGCCCGCCGACGAGGACACGGTCCGTGCGCTGGGCGCCACCGATTTCGTTCCTCGCGAGGCGTCCCTCCCCGATGCCGTACGCACGCTGATCCCCGGCGGCGTCGATGCCGCCCTGGACGCCGCCGCACTCGGCCCGCAGACCCTCGCGGCAGTGCGCGGCGGCGGGCGGTTCGTGTCGATCAGCGTTCCCAACACCCCGATCCCGTTGCGTGGCATCGATGTGCGCACGGTCCTGGTCCGGGCGGACCGTGCCCAACTCGACGACTTGGTCGCGCGAGTGGATGCGGGCGAACTCACCCTCCGCATAGCCGAGACCCTTCCCCTCACCTCCGTCGCCGACGCCCACCGACGCCTGGCCGCCGGAGGCCTCCGCGGCCGCCTGGTCCTAGTACCCTGATCAGCCGTTACCGGGCACACGGCCGCGTAGTCAGTGGAGTCATCGACGGTGGGACGCTGTGCGATTCGGTGCGCATCAGCGTCCCACCGCCGGATCAGCGGATGCGGATGGGGTCGTCGTTGGAGAGGCCGTCGCGAGTTTCGACGGTGACGTCGATGGTGGCGGGTTCGGCGTCCGGATCGTAGAGGGTGAATCTTTCGAGGGAGCCCCAGTCGCGTGCCCAGTCGCGGTCGAGGTAGGTGGGGACGGTCTGGGATTTCAGAAGCAGGCCGGTCCAGCCGAGTGGGCCGCCGCCGATGTCGTCCTGCCAGGCGTTGGAGGCGTCGGAGCCGACGCGGTCGGGCAGGATTCGCCACTGCGGGATCTCGCCCACGCCGTCCTTGTGGTCGAACGGCCGCTGGCACGGGAAAGCCAGACCGACGTGCCAGTCGAGCAGTACCGGATCCCGCGATCCCACCACGGAATTCAACGTCGCCAGCTTGGGCAGCCGGGGCGGGGTGACGGCCAGCCACTGCTTGGGCGTGATGTCGTTGTCGACCGCGACCAGCCGCACCGCGTTCACTTCCACCGGCAGCTGATCCAGCGGCACCCGCAGGTTGCGCCAGGACGGCGCGGGACCGATGTCCAGCGGGTCGATCGAGCCGAGCGTGCGCACCTCGCCGTCCGCGCCGCGGACGCCGTACTCCAGGTGCAGTTCCTGCCCGTAGGTGAGCACGCCGTCGGCGTCGACCGACCGGATCCGGCCCGCAGCGGTGATCGCGAGCACCTGGTAGGCGGGGTCGTGGCGCATGCTGTCGGTCAGGTCGAGCCGGTACCACTGGGTGGTCAGCTTCGCCTGCTGCTGTTCGCCGTCCTGGTAGCTGCCGAGCACCGGGGTCTCGGCCGGGTCCAGGCCGAACGGCAGAGCGACGGAGCTGCCGTTGACGCCCACCTGCTCGGTGGTGCCGCCTCCGGTGCCCGCGCCGGTGGTCTTGGTGGTCTTGTTCTCGGAATCCCCCTCCACCGAGTTCGCGCCGCCGCTGACCGTTTCCTCGGCGTCGGCGGTGAGGTCACGCGCGACCCCGTTCGGTGTGAATCCCTTGTTCTGCGCCGCCAATCCGTCCGCGGGCGATCCGGTCAACGGTTGCAGCAGCGAATCGGCGGTGTCGGTCTCCACCAGCACTTCGTTCGCCAGGGCGCACGAATCCCCGCGCATCGATTCCACGTTCGACTTGGTGATCGAGTACGCGGGGTACTGCGTGGCCGCGGCTTTGGTGAGTGAGGCGATCTCGAATATCACCAGCAGTGCGGCGGCCACGGTCAGCGGTGCCGACGCCCAGCGATCGAATCGGCGTGGCGCCGAGGCGTTCTCGCGCCGGTACGGCTCGCGGTAGTGCTGCCAGATGGCCACCAGCAACGCGACGCCGCTGAGGCCGAGGAACAACGTGGACAGCCCCTTACCGGCGATCAGCGGCGCTTTGTCCCACCACGGCACACCGTAGCTGGACACGTACCACCACCCGTTCGATCCGGTGAAGGTCACCGCGAGCAGGAACAGCACGGCGGCGGCGAACAGGGCGCGGTTGCGCGGCGAGCGAATGCCGGTGGTGCCCACCGCGACCGCGGCGAGCGCGGCCAGCGATCCGGCCAGTCCGGCGTACACGCCGAAGTGGTGCGTCCACTTGGTGGGGGTGAACATCATCAGGAACAGCGACGCGAACACGATGCCGAGAATGCGCACCGAAGGGCCGCGAGAGGTGCCGGGAATCCGTCCTTTGCGCAGTACTTGCAGCACGCAGACCAGCAGGCACAGCAACATCACCAGCACGCCGAACCGCCGCGCCAGCGAACCGTCGGGCGAAAGCATGAGCAGCGAGTCCCAGCGGGTGCGCTCGTCGAACCACGCGACGTTCGGGCCGACGATCGTGCGAACGCGGGTGGCCTCGAGCACCGTAGCCAGCGTCTGGTCGGCGAAGATCACGATGAGCACCAGCGTGCCCGCGGCAAGGCCCGGTGCGAGCAGCGCGGCGAATCGGAAGATCGTGGCAGCTCGGGACGGCTTGCGCACGTCCGCGGGCGCGTTCACCGCGGCCGCGGCTTCGGCGGAGCCCGCGGCGGCCGCGTCCGCGTCGGGGCCGGTCCGGACCGGGACGACCCCGCGCGCACGTTTGATGATGATCAGCAGCACCGGTCGCGAGCCGGCGATCAGCGCCGCGATGCAGATCAGACCGGTGGGACCCGCCGCGAGCGAGAACGCGGCGATCAGCACGGCCACCGCGGCGGGCAGCAGCCGTCCGGTCGCGATGGCGCGTTCGATCGAGCACCAGGTGAGCAGCGCGCCCGCGGCGATCAGCGGCTCGGGGCGCAGACCGTTGTCGTAGGGCAGCCAGAAGGCGAGGAACACCAGGCCCGCCGTCCACAGCGCGACCTTGTTGCGCCGCACCCTGGCGCCGAGGCGCGGCAGCACCTCCCGGCTGATCACCAGCCAGCAGATCACCCCGGCCAGCAAGGTGGGCAGCCGCATCCACAGGCTGGCGTCGGAGATCCGCGCCATCCAGGCCAGCACCTCGTAGGACCAGCCGAACGGAGCCTCGGGCACCGCGAACCATCGGTAGTAATTCGCCATATAGCCCGCGTGCTCGGAGGCGCGCGCCATGTTCAGGATGTAGCCGTCATCGGAGGTGTTCGCCCCGATGACGTGCCACAGCGCCAATATCCCCAGCACGACGCCGTCCGCGGGAGTGACCCGCCACCAGTGCGCGGGCAGGAACCGCCGCGGTTTGCGTCCGTCGGTTGTGTCCAGCAGATGCAGTGCGACGAGAGCGACCAGCGTGAATACGGCGGCGGCGATCATCGCGGCCAGCTTCAGCGGCGACGGCGTCGAGGAGAAACGGGAGTCGATGTCGGCGTGCACCTGCGCGCCGGTGAGCCGCCCGGCGTCCAGATCGGTGAACACGCCCACCATCTGCGGCCGGATGTCCCGGGTGACCGTGGACCGGAACGGCGTGCCGTCCTGCCGGGTCACGCCGGTGAGTTCGGCGGTCGTCGCGGCGGCGTTCGACTCGATGTCTAGCGTGGCGCAGGAGCCGACCTCGGCCAGCGGCGCCGACAGCAGTGGGACGTCCCGCAGCACAACCGACAGCGCTCCGTCGGCGACCGAGACCACCAGCCCCTTGGTTGCCGCCTGACCGGAGGCCACCGGAGCGGTGGACAGCAGGGTGCCCGCCGCTCCGATCTCGCCCGTCAGCGAGCAGGGCAGCGTCGCGCGAAACCGCAGCGGCTCGTAGGACACCAGCGGCGCCGCGACGCTCGCCGCGCCGGGCTCGGGCCAGTCGAGGCTCGCCCGATCCTGCCGTACCGGCAGCAGCGGAGCCAGCAACGCCAGCAGGAATCCGAGAAGCCCGGAGACGAGGGCGATCCAGCGGATACGGGTGAACGCTCGAGAAGATCGGTCCGGTCGCACGGTGGTTGATGCTAGCTACCGTCCGGTGTGATCCCGACTGCCCCCGACGAGCGCAGCGTATGAACGTCCCAAAGCCATACGTCCTCGACTCGCGTCGGCGTGAATCCGAGCAGCTGAGTGACGGTCTCGCGCAGCACATCACCGTTCTTCGTCGCGGGCAGCACCAGGACGTCGGCGTGCCAGTACCGCAGATCCTCCAGCGCGCGGGCACGCACGTCGGCGTCGATCGGCGGCACCACGCCGGTGTCCTGCGCCTGTACCAGCAGCGCGGTGGTCGGGCGGGTCTCGGGGCCGTAGATGCCTTTCCCGGTCGTGCTGGTCGGGCCGACGAAGTAACCACCCGCCAAGGGGAAGGAGAAGCCGGCGTCGGCTTGCCACCGCAGCGCCCGCGCGTCGGGCGGCCGGGGCGGCGGCACCATGACCACCGAGCCGTCGCCGACGTAGCGGCGGACCGTGCCGTCGGCGAAGAAATCCGGCGTCGGCGCACGTGCGACCACCGGCAGAATGGTCGGCGTCAGCGGCAGCAGCGCACAGGTGACGGCGGCGAACCACGCGAGCGGCTTCCAGTCTCCGGCCGATTGCCTCCAGGTGCGCACCGCCTGTTCGCTCGCCAGCGCGAGCACCACCGCGATGGCGGGAATCGCGGCCATGCTGAGCCTGCTCTCCAGCACCGTGTTCAGCAGCGGCACCTTTTCGGCCCATCGCCACGGCAGTTCGATGCCGGTCGGCTGTTTGCCGATGGTGGCGACCGCGCCCAGCGACAGCACGCCGAAGACCGCGATCACCACGCCCGCGGCACGCACCAGACGGTCGCGCCACAGCAGTCCCAGCGTGAACACCACCAGGAGCAGCAGCGGCCAGCCGAAGTACGCGTTCTGCTCGGTCGGGTTGATCGCCACGTTCTCCCCGGGCGCGAACACCCCGCCCAGCGATTCGGACGGGAACTGCACCAGCGCTTCGAGGTCGTTGCCCATCGGCCCGTGGTCGATCGAGCGATAGCTCTGCGGACCGAAGAACTGCCACCACAGCGGGATCTCGGCCAGCGCCAGCGTGATCACGGCGGCCAGCCCGAGGGTGGGGGTGATCCGCCGCGTCACGCGCAGCGCGGTGCCCGGCGCATGCAGGTAGTAGACGACCGCGAACAGCGAGAACGCGAGCACGAAGATCAACAGCGGTTCCTCGCCGAGCGCGATCTGCATGGCCACCAGCAGGCCGAGGACGACGGCATCGCGCACCCGTCCGTGCGGCCGGTCCGGCTCCGTCCCGGCCGCTCGTCGCGCCATCCGGATCAACCGGCCCGCGATGATCGGGAGCAGCAGCAAGACGACGAAGTTCGGGTGCGCGTTGGCGTGCGAGATCATTCCCGGCGCGAAGCCGCAGAACAGTCCCCCGATCACCGCCGCGACCCGTGCGTCGACGAGTTCCCGGGCGAAGAGGCGATACCAGGCGAACGCCGTCCCGGCCAGGCCGAGGGTGAGCACGAGCACGAACGTGACAGTGGGTCCGAAAAGCAGGGTGATCGGTGTGAGCGGCACGCCGACGCCGAACATGGCCGTATTGGCCATCATGTTCACCCCGGCCGGGAAGTTCTGCAGGTGCGTGCCGAGGGGGTTGCTCAGAGTCGCCACCGAGTGCGCCGTGACGGCGAAGAACCACTCCCACATCGTCTGGTCCTGACCGCTTTTGATCAGGTACCCGCTGTCGGTGTCGCGCCACTGGCCCGAGAGCACCGCCGCGGCCAGCGCCAGGTAGCCGACGCCGACGAGCGGATCGCCGCTGATTCGAAGGCGGGGCATCCGGCGGGCGCGCACGGGGCGGGTGAGCACTCCGGCCGCCGTCGCCTCGTCCGCCGCGACCGCGACCGCCGCCGATCCCGCCTGTTCGCCGGACTCGACGTCCTGTGCTCGTGTCACCCGGGCATCACTCCTCGACAGCGCCTCCGTACCCAACCACGCTGTGCGTGGACCGACAAACGAGAGGAGTAACCACTTCGCGCGAGTTCAATCGCAGCGAATTCGGGGGAGTGGCGGAGGTCAGGTCAGCGGCGGACGGTGACGAGGGTGAACGGCCCGATGTCGGTGGTGGTGAAACGCGCGTCGGCGAACAGTTCCTTGGGGAAGCTCACCGTGTAGCGAGCCACATTCGGGTCGTTCGGGTAGACGTCCTTGGCCAGCCGCAAGGTGTAGGCGTCGCCGCTGCGCCGGAACAGGAACGCGTCCGGCGCGCGCCACGGGCTCGCGGCCAGTGCGTCGAGCAGTTCCTGCGGCGTCTTCAGCTTGCTCCAGCCCTCGATGGCTCCCGCGCGGCCGGTGAAGTCGGCGAGCGGATTGGCGTAATGCGAGGTGAGCGCTTGGAAGCCGAAGTAGGGATAGAAGGACAGGAAGCTGGTGTCGGCGGTGAGCACCACCGTGTCCGAGCGCGGTCGACCGGTCTGCGCGGTGAGCGCCGCGTCTACCTTCGGATAGAACGACACCGCCGAAGGGGCCCGTTGATCGGCCCGCTTTCCGTCGCCGTCGGTATCCGTGTAGGCGGTGGTGATCTCCGAGGCCAGGACGTGCGGGATGTGCTGGGCGAAGGCCAAGGCGCCGATCGTCGCGACGACGATCGCCATCAGCCGGAACCGGGCGGGCTCGTTCAATGCCTGATAGATCGCCCGCGCGCCTTCGACGAACCCGAACGCGCCCGCGACGGACAGCAGCACCAGCAGCACCGGCTCGAGGCGGAACGACAGCAGCGTGGTGCCCGCCGCGGTGACCGCCATGGACAGCAGCGTCCAGAGGTAGATCGCCGCCACCCCGATCCCCAGCGCCTGGGCCCGTCGCGACGACGCGGCGCGCAGCACCAGCCACACCGTGCCGAGCAGGCACAGTGCTCCGAGCAGGGAGAACTCGAACATCGGCAGCGGCAGCCGCGCGCCCGCTTCCGGCAGGTAGTGCAGGGCGGTGCCAGAACTCGCGGTCGTGCTGCGCAGCGCCTTGGCCAGGTACGGCGCCCACACGAGAAGGGCGACGAGACCGGAGATCATCGCGATCACCACCAGCCGAGACAGCGGCGGCACCGCCGCGCGCCACGCGGGTCGGCCCGAGCCGGTTGCCGCGCGGGCGCGGCGTGGATGGTCGGCGGCGCGCTGCGAACGCACCGCGAGCACGGCCGCCAGCAGCCCCATCACAGCGACCGCGAAGGCGGCGACCAGGAAGTAGAGGGTGTAGAACGTGGCCGCCCAGCCGAGAAACAGTCCGGTGCCGACGACCGCGCCCCAACCACCGGCGGTGCGATCGGCATCCTCCGCCGTCGAGCCCGACCGGACGTCCTCCTGCGGCCGGTACAGCGCGCCCCAGGCGAGCACGAGCACGGGCGGCAGCAGCACCACGATGACCGCGCTGTACGCCTCGGGCGCGGCATAGGCCACCGTCACCGCTGTGCTCGCCGCCGCGACGCCCACGGCCCAGTCCGCGCGGATCAGCTGCGACCACAGCACCAGCGCGACGACCGCGGCCACCGCGAGGAAGCCGATCGCGTACGGCTTGAACACCTCCCAGCCGTCCATGCCGAGCAGATTCGCCGCGCGCCCGCCGATCCAGAACCAGCCCGCGGGGTAGAACGGCGGCAGATCCGCGTACGTCATGTCGCGCAGCGCCGCGGAATCGGTGAGCCGGGTGAGGAATCCGGTGCGGAATTCCTGATCCACCGAGACGCCGAACAGATACAACTCGGTCGCCGCCAGCGGCATGCCGAGGGTGAAGGTGACGAAGGTCGAGATCCCGGCCCAGGACAGCAGTTTCGCGGCCCACGGCCACTTGTGCAGCCGTAGCAGCGCGATCGCGACCGCGAGCATCACCGCCGCGCCGACCTGCCCCACCGTGGTCAGCGCCCTGGTCACGTTCGAGGAGTTGAACGCGGGCCACTGCACCATCGAGAACGCGACGAGCCCGGCGGCGGCCACCACCGCGGCGACGGTCGCCGCGAGCGCGGCCTCACCGGCTCCGGAGGCGACCTGCCGCAGCAGCAGCGCCGTCCGGCTCGGCGGGCGCACCGGCTCGGCGGGGCGCGGGGGCGCGTCACCCGTCGTGGTCACCGTGCTCAACGGACCGCTCCGCGCTCGTCACACTCGATTACTCGCATGGCGCCTCCGGAATCACTGGGTCGACTCGTCGAACGATAAATGCCCGCGTGATCGATGACCACGCGGGCACCGGGTCCGAGCCCGTTCGCCGAGACTCAGATCGGCAGTCGGCGGAAGATCGCGCGCGGGACGTGCCGCAGCACCATCATCACGTAGCGGAAGCCGCCTGGCGCCCAGACCAGTTCCTTCCCCTTCTGGGAGGCCGCGACCGCCAGCGCCGCCACATCTTCCTTGTCGACGGTGAGCGGGGCCTCTTTGACATGCGCCGAGAACTTGGTCCGCACCATCCCCGGCCGGATCACCAGCACGCGCGGGCCGTGCGGGCGCAGCGCCTCGCCGAGGCCGAGGTAGAAACCGTCCAGGCCGGCTTTGGTCGACCCGTAGACGAAGTTCGAGCGCCGCACCCGTTCACCGGCGACGGAGGACAGGACGATGATCCGCCCGAAGCCCTGCGCCTTCATCTTCTCGCCGACCAGCACGCCGACCGAAACCGCGGCGGTGTAGTTGACCTGGGCGACCCGCACCGCCTTGCGCTGGTTGCGCCACAGTTCCTCGGGGTCGCCGTCGAGGGCGAAAGCGACGATGGCGACGTCCACGTCGCCCGTGTCCCACGCGGCGTCGATCACCTTGGGGTGCCCGTCGGTGTCGAGCGCGTCGAAGTCGACGACGTCGACCTGGCTCGCGCCCGCTGCCTTCATCTGGGCGACCGCGGCCTCACGCAGCGGATCGCCGGGCAGCGCCGCGAGGGTGATGCGCGCGGGCCCCTTCTTCAGGTACTCCGCGCAGATTGCCAAGCCGATCTCCGAGGTGCCACCCAGCAGCAGAATCGACTGCGGGTTACCAACGGCATTGATCACTGCAGCTCCAGCCTTCTCGCCATATCGGACATGAAAACGCCTGTGGGATCGACGCTGCGGCGGACCTTGATCCACTCGTCGATCCGGGGATACATCTTGTGGAAGGTCTCGGCGGTTGTCCGCGAGTCCTTCGCCGTGTACAGCCGCCCGCCGAACTCGAGCACCCGCCGGTCGAGTTCGCCGACCAGCTCGTTGAGGCCCGGCTTGATCGGGAAGTCGACGCAGATGTTCCAGCCCGGCATCGGGAAGCTCAGCGGGGCCTGGTTGCCCGGCCCGAACAGCTTGAACACGTTCAGCGCCGAGTAGTGCCCGGACGCCTGGATATCGATGATGATCCGCTTGAACTCCTCGACCGCCTCGGTCGGCACCACGAACTGGTACTGGAGGAAGCCGTTGGAGCCGTAGCCGCGGTTCCACTCCGCGATCATGTCCAGCGGGTGATAGAACTGCGTCAGGTTCTGCACCTTGCCGGTGTAGTTGCCGCCCATCCGGTAGTACGCCTCGCCGATGGACATCAGCGTCAACTTGTTCATCGTCCAGTTCGGGAAGATGTCCGGGACGGTCATCAGCTGCGGCGCGTCGAACTTCAGCGGCTTGCTGCGCAGCCGCTTGGGCAGTTCGTCGAGCTTGGCCAGCCTGCCCCGGGTGATCGTGGCGCGGCCCAGCTTGGGCAGCGGACTGATCACGTCGAACCAGGCGCTCGAGTAGGTGTAGTTCGACTCGCTGCCGTCGCTGTGCGCGGCGATGGTCTCGTCGAGGGTCGTGGTCTTCACGCCGTCGTTGAGGAAGTAGGCGGTCTCCGTCGGCACCATCTCGATGGTCGCGCGCAGGATGATGCCGGTGAGCCCGTTGCCGCCGACGGTGGCCCAGAACAGCTTGGCGTTGCGCTTCGGCGTGATGTGCTGCACCTGCCCGTCGGCGGTCAGCAGATCGATCGAGCGCACGTGGTTGCCGAAGCTGCCCTCGCTGTGATGGTTCTTGCCGTGGATGTCGGAGGCGATCGCGCCGCCGATGGTCACCTGGCGGGTGCCGGGTAGCACCGGCACCCAGAGCCCGAACGGCAGCGCGGCCTTCATGAGCTGGTCCAGGCTGACGCCGCCGTCCACGTCCACGATGCGGGTGTCGCGGTCGATGCGGTGGACGTTGTTCAGCGCGGTCATGTCGACGACCAGGCCGCCCGCGTTCTGCGCGTGGTCGCCGTAGGAGCGGCCGAGGCCGCGGGCGATCACGCCGCGCCGCAGGTGGGCGGGCTTGCCGTCGTTGTCCTCGGCGACCATGGCCACAGCCTTGGCGATCAGTTCGGGATCGCTGGTCGAGAGCACTTCGGAAGAGGTGGGTGCGGTGCGACCCCACCCGGTCAACGTACGGGTGCGCGTCGGGAGAGTGAACGCGTTCCCGGCGGCGGGGTCGTCGTTCGTGACGCCGGCGCCCTTGTCGTTCCCGGTTGTCTTGGTGGCGGTCGGAGCTTTCGTGGACATCGGCATAGAGGCTACAGGTATGACGGCAGATGGGGACGGGGTCGCTACACCCATGGGTAGTGACGTACGCGTCGTTCAGAACCGAATCCGTGCGGTCGCCTGTTCGCCGCTACGCTCATCGGCGTGCAAGCCGAACCCCACCTGCCGCTCCCGGCAGAGTTGCCGCTGGTCGACGAGCCTGGCGGCGCGAGCGACGGGCCCGAAGGAGGCAGCGTGCGTAACCACGCAGGGTCCCGGGAGCGCCGAATCGAACAGAGCACCGATGTCGACCTCAAGACGCAGATCGTCCGGTTCACCCTCACCGGCGGATTCTCGGCCGTCGTCGACTACGGGCTCTACAGCCTGCTGCTCAATCTCGTCGGCCTCCCGGTCAACGTCGCCAAGTCAATCGGATTCGTGGCGGGCACCACGACGGCCTACCTGATCAATCGCCGCTGGACCTTCCAGGCCCCGCCCAGCCGCGCCCGCTTCCTCGCCGTCGTCCTGCTCTACGCGGTGACCTTCGCGGTGCAGGTCGGCATCAACGCGGGCCTCTACTTCACCCTCCCCGAGGAATGGTGGCGTCAGCCGCTGGCCTTCGTCATCGCCCAGGGCACCGCGACCGTCATCAACTTCGTCGTCCAGCGGTTGGTGATCTTCAAGATCCGCTAGATCGGGGACGAACCCGGGCTCGGAGCGATTGCACTTATAAGTGCAAGAGGTTACGTTGGGTAGTACCTGCGAGAGCGGAGAGGAGTTCGAGTCCCATGGGTGCATCCGGCATTCGCCACGAAAAGGCAGTTCTGTCGATCAGTGCCAGTGAGGTGGAGCAGGCTCGGGCTTTCAAGGATCGAGTGGAGAAGGCGCGCGGTGCCGCATCGGCGCACGCGACTATCGCAGTCGAAGTCCGGGATGGGGAGTCTGTCAAGATGCCCGCCGAGCTCACCGCGTTGATCGCTCAGATCCTCGACCTCATCAGCCGAGGCTGCACCGTAACCGTGGGCAGTCTCCCGAACGAGGTGACTACGACTGTCGCCGCCAAGATGTTGGGTGTCTCGCGGCCGACCTTGATGAAGCTGGTGAACGAGGGCAAGCTGCCTTCCCACAGGGTCGGTTCGCACACGCGTCTTTTCAGCAGGGATGTTCTGGCGCACAGAGAGATTCAGCGTGCTGCGCAACGGAAGGCGTTTGATCGGCTGCGCGAACTCGAGGACGAGCTCGGAGTGGTCTACTGACCGCCAGGGCGCTATCTGGTCGATCCTGTAAGCGCTGAGTGGCGCTCCGTCCGCTTGTACGATGTCCGTCATGGTCAGCGGGCGGGGGACGAACGTTCTTGTCGATGCCAACGTTTTGTTCTCCCGCACGCTACGGGACTGGCTGGCGCTGCTCTACCTTCATCCAGGCAATGAGATGTTCGAGGTCATGTGGACCGACGACATCATGGTGGAGTTCCACTATCACCTACGTAAGAAGAATCCCTTGCTGGATGACGCCCAAGTCGGCGGCGTGCGACGCACACTCGAGAACACGTTCGAGAAAGGGCGGATAACGGATTATACGATCGACCGTACCATCGCCTATCCCGACGTGGATGATGCTCACGTCCATTGCGCTGCGGTCTATGCCGATGTCGACATCCTTCTGACCGACAACGTCGAACACTTCACCCGCATGGACGATCTTCCGTACGAGATCTACTCGGCCGACGATTTTTTCGAACTCATCGATGACTCGGCACCCCAGATCGTCCGGGCGGTCACAGCGGAACAACTTGTCTACTACGTTCGCAGGAGCGATACCAGCAGCGTCTCACTACCGGAGAGACTGAAGGCAGCCGGAGCGCCGGCCTTCGCCGAGCGCGTACGACAACACCTTCAAACTCTGGACATCAATGCTCTTCTCCGCGAGCCGACCTGACACGGGGTAACCGTGGCGACCGAGCGGGGTTGACCGGCGAAGGGCGTCAGAGTGTCTCAATTCATCAGCTTGCCGGTCTGATTCACTTCACGCAGTGCCGCCCAAGCATCCGCTACCGGACCTACGTGCCCGAGCTTGTCGGGATTGTTCACCGTGCGGATCGTCTGGATCTGTCCGTCGAGGATGTCGAGCGCCCAGGTGTTGAGGACCTTGCCGTCCCGGTCGCGGAAGATCGCGCCCGGCTGGCCGTTCACCTGGTGCGGCTCCACATGCGCTCCGATCCGGGCGAAAAGCGGGAAGAGCGCGGCGAGCGCTCGGGCCACGTTCTCGGCGCCGACGAAGCGGTCGGCCCATTGCGGGGCCTTGCCGCCGCCGTCGCCGACCATCTGGACGTCGGCGGCCAGCAGCGCGGTCAGCCCGTCGACGTCCCCGTCCCGGAAGGCGTCGAGAAATCTCCCGGCGAGCTTCTCGCGCTCGGTTCGGTCGGCTTCGAATCGGGGCCTGCCGGTGTCCATGTGGCGGCGTGCCCGCACCGCGAGCTGTCGGCACGCGGCCTCCGAGCGCCCCACGGCGGCGGCGACTTCGCCGAATCCGAACCCGAATACCTCCCGCAGCACGAACACCGCGCGTTCGAGCGGGCTGAGCCGCTCCAGCAGCAGCAAAGCCGCCATCGACAACGAGTCGGCCAGCTCCGCCGAGCGCTGCGGGTCCTGGTAGGGGTCGGCCAGCAGCGGCTCGGGGAACCACGGCCCGACGTACTCCTCCCGGCGAACGCGTGCCGAGCGCAGCACATCGATCGAGATCCGGCTCACGGTGGCCGACAGGAACGCCTTGGTCGAGTCGGGTTCGGTCGGGGAAGCCGCGAAGCGCAGCCAGGTCTCCTGGACCGCGTCCTCGGCTTCGCTCACGCTGCCCAGGAGCCGGTAGGCGATGGAGAACAGCAGTGGCCGAAGCTCCTGGAACTCCTCGATCCGACTCACGCCTGCTCCTTCTCGATCCTTGGTAGCCACGGGGCGCGGCGTGGCTGTCGCCCGCGCCCCGGTCCATAGTGGGCAGGCATCACCAGGGCACCGGGCCTTCCGCGCTGAAGAATCCGGCGGTCGGTCCGTCCGCACCGAGCGTGGCCAGGCGCACCAATATCGCGGCGCCCTCCGCGACCGTGAGGAACCCGGTGTGATTGTTGCTGTCGGTGTCGACGTAGCCAGGGGCGACGGCGTTGACCAGGATGCCTTCCTTCCGCAGCTCGTTGGCGTAGTGCACGGTCAGGGCGTTCAGCGCGGACTTGGACGGCGAGTACGCCGCCGACGGCAGCAGCGCCGCGAAGGGGCCGTCCGGGTCGCTCATGAGGGTCAGCGACGCGGCGTGACTGCTGACGTTGACGATCCGCGGCGCCGGTGACCGTCGCAGCAGCGGAAGCATGGCATTGGTCACCGCGATCACCCCGAAGACGTTGGTCTCGAACACCGTCCGGACCATGTCCAGGTCGACAGAGCTGGGGACCTGATCATAGGCGTCCGCGGGGGAGACCTGTCCGGAGCCGGTGATGCCCGCGTTGTTGATCAGCACGTCGAGGTGGCCGAAGCGCTCCTCGACCTGCCGCGCGGCCTCCTGGACGACGGTCTGATCGGTGACGTCGAGGGTGACCGCGTGCGCGTCGCCGCCGGTCGCTCGCACCGCCGCGGCGGCCTCTTCGCCGCGCCGGGAGTCCCTGGCGCCGATCAGAACCGTCATGCCCAGCGCGGCGAGTTGTTCGGCAGCCCCACGGCCGATTCCCTTGTTCGCTCCGGTGACCAGTGCCACCTTCTGGTGTGTGATCTGCTCGCTCATAGTCTGCTCCTTGCTCGGGGAGGCGCGTTCTTCTCAGAACCTGTCGGAACCCGAGACGAGACAGCTCGACCGCCTGTGACATGCGGACGGAAAGCGGACCGGTCGGCGTCAGTAGATGACCAGCCGTGCCCTTACGGATGGGACCGTCCTCGCTGTCCGTGCCGAACTCGAGGAGCGTGTGAACAGGCCGATCGCGGAGCCTTACCGACCGCTACGAACCCCCCGCCGTTCGAAAAACTCTTCGCATACTGGACGGAGATATGGATCAGCGACGCATCTGATCCGGGTGGAATCAGACCTTGAATGAATGCAGGCGTGCGGTCGCGAGGGTCTGTAGTGCGCCGAATGCTTCGAACGTGCCCACAGGTTGAAAACCGAGACGGCTCGCGAGTTTCAATGAACGGTCGTTGGCGGTTTGGGTGACGATCAGAACCGGCTGGTCGGGCAGTTCGGTGGCGGCGGCGCGCAGCACGGCGGACGCGGCTTCGAACGCGAACCCGGCACCCCAGGCATCTCGGCGAAGGACATAGGTCAGTTCCAGTTCTTCGCCGTCCTCGGTCACGTGTCCGGGTTGATCGGCAGACCGGCGGCAGAGCATCAGCGTCCCGATGAGGAGATTCGTGTTGTTGTCGGCGATGACGTAGACACCGGGAGCGGCTGTCACGTTGGCGATGCCGATCGCGTTGAGGTACTGCTCGACGTCGCTGCGAGAGCGTGGACCACCGAGGTAGGTCCGAACCGCGGGATCGGTCTGTAGGTCGATGAGTCCCGCACGGTCATTGTCATGCGCCTTGCGCAGCACGAGATGATCTGTAGCGATCTCCGGGGCGGACAGCGTAGGAAGTCGGCTCATGGGAACCATTCTGTTCGACGCCGAACATTCAACCGCGCCAACCTGATCGAAGGGGATCATCCCTCACTCGGCGGACGCCATGCGGCGGCCGACTGAAGGTGCATTGCCCACGTCCACAGTCTGACTGTATGGAACTATTCGTACTTCGATCGCGTTACTGCTTCATACCTCCATCGCGCCCGGATCCCGCGAATACGGCTGTGGCTGGGGCATCGGGACGGGCGCGGGCGGCACCATCCCCTGGGGAACAAACGGAAACGCTGGAACGAGCGGCGTGAGCGCCACCTCGACGCCCAAATCCATCTGCGCGCGACTGAAGACCTCTATGGCTTGATCGAGCGTTCGCTCGATGGTGATGGCGAGCTTGTATTCGACATACGACGCGAGACCGCCGGTAGACGGACGTTCGGTGTAGGAGGCGGGCACCGCGCGATCGAGGTTGGCCGCATTCAATGTGTCCTGCAATCGATAGACCAGATCCTTGACCTGTTGTAGGGCCGTTGCACCTATGGTGGCGGCTTGTTGCGCGGTGGTGACCGCGGTGCCGTCGGTGCCGTGCCACGCCGCCGAATGACCTTGCAGGAGATCCTGGGAGGTCGAATATGTTGCGGCGGCGAACCCGGTCAGTCTGGTTGTCGCGTGGGACGGTAGCAAGGGCGGAGCCGCAGGCGGACTTTTGGGCGGGGGTACCGCGTACTTCGGGGTGCCCAGTGTGTCGGCCAGATCTTGGAAGACAGTTCGGGCCTCGATTGTGTAGTCGGCCAGTGCCTTCGATACTCGAGGTGGGGGTTCGAGCGGCACCTGCCAGCCCTTGGGCTTCGGCTTGGGCGGAGTAGGTGACGGTCCCGGGGAGGGTGAGGGCGTGGGATCGGTTGTCCCCTCGGGCAAGTCGATTTCCATCGAGCCACCCTTCTGCCGACCGTCGAAATCCGGGATCCAGCCTCCCACTCCAACCTGTGCCGTGGGCTCCCAGCACCGGGAGTGGGTGAGGAGCTAGCGTGAGCAGCTGTCGCGACCAGGTATCGGGTGTGCTCCTCATTCCACATCGTGGAGAAGCACGAAAAACGGCCCGGCCATCGACTTCCTTCGTCAGTGGGCCGGGCCGTTTTGTTGTATTCGCTAGGGCCGGTCTAACTCGCCGTCCGTCACGCCTGTGGTGAAGGCATCCCAATCACTGGGGGTGAACACCAGTGCGTGGCCGGTCGGGTTCTTCGAGTCGCGAACGCCGACGTGCCCTCCTGCGAGGAACGCGACCTCGACGCAATCCTTGGACGGCCCGCTGCGGCGGCTCTTGAACCACACAGCGCCGGATAGGTCTACGTTCACGGAACTAGCTCCTCTGCGATCTTGCGGAACAGTTTCCTGCTCTGTTCCCTACTCAACGCCATGCGTTCGATGTCCGCGAACGCATCGCGATACTGCGCTACCTCTTCGTCTTTCTCCAGGTAGAGGTCCCCGATGTAGCCCTCAACGTACACGACGGGTGGTTCTGTGAGATGTGTAGTTTTGTGTGGCGGGAACTCCAGGATGGTGAATGAGCCGACGAACAAGCCTGGGTGTGTCCGAGCGTCGATCGGGACTACGCGAATGGAGATGTTCGGCTGGTCGCCAACCTCTGCCAAGTGGTCCAGCTGCGCTGTCATCACAGCCTCGCCGCCAACCGCGTGGCGCAGGGCGGCTTCGTTCACGATCACGTTTATATGGGCGGGGTTGGTTTTGGCTGTAAGGCGAGCCTGTCTTCTGGCTGCGAGTTCCAGACGCAGATCCACCTCGTCTGTGCGCGGTGTAGGTCGTTCAACCCAGATAAGTGCTCGCCGGTACTCGGGGGTCTGCAACAAGCCCGGCAGTAGCGTCGGTTGGTAGCCAATCAGCGTGGACGCGGCCTGCTCCAGCCCAACGAACAGGTCGAAGTCCTTGGGAATCGCGTCGCTGTAGGCATGCCACCAACTCTTGTTCTTGGCCTCATCGCAAAGCGCCAGCAGTGCATTGGTGGTCTTGTCGTCGGCACCGTACACGTCGCAGAGGCGCTCGATGAAGAGTCGGTTGATCCTGACAGGCTGTCCGGTCTCCATACGCCAAAAGGTCTGCTGAGATACGCCGATCTCCTTCCGCGCACTCTCTGAGCTGATCCGTGCTTCGGACCGCAGAGTTCGTAGCTGTCGGGCGAGCAGACGGCGCGGGATGGTGGAGCCAGAGCCAGTCTCGGTAACCAATTGTTCACACTCCTAACGGGTTGTGCTCATTCTGGATTACATCCTTCTTGCAAGCTGGATTCTTAGGAAGATGTAGGCGCAAATTCGTTCAGGATTCTTCCAGAACGCATCCTCTGGTGGTCTCCTAGAACTGCGCTCGGCGGCGAGAGCTGTTGTCCCATCGAGCCTTTGCGCCCTCGTTCCCCGCGGTTCCCGACGCCAACCGCCGAGTCCGGGCGCGCTCCACATGACGTTCGATCCGAGTAGGGGGCTTTCGAGATGGACCATCAGCCGTTCGAGGACACTCCGGTGTCGCGGTGCCAGTTCTACCGGCGGGCATGCGGTTTGCCCGCTGTCATCGACCCGCCTGGGCTCGGGCGGATCGTTGTGCGTGCGGGGAGCGTCTGGGGCATCACGATGCCCGCGCGGCTGGGGCAGGCGGTGCGGGCGCACCTGCACGGCCAGGGCAATTCCGTAGGACCGATCGTCGGTCATCCGCGCTCGGGCAGGTGGACGTTCCTGATTCGGCCCGATCTCGGTGAGACCGACGATATGCGGCTGTTCGCCGAGCTGTTCCGGCTGGATGTGTCGGTTGCGCGTGCGGGGGCGACTATTGCGCTGCCGTCGCCTACCGCGTCGGCGGGGGCGATTCGGCAGTGGATCGAGCCGCCTGCCAACTCGTTTCGCCCCTCCGGCGTCGCTGTCGTGCGGGCGATCCGGGCGTGGGCTGATCAGATGCCCTGGCGTGGCTCGCGTTCGATGCCGCGAAGCGGTGACCAGCCGTTCGAGGTTCGCGGGTGATGGTCGCGAGCGTCATCGCCGGGGTCGCCGTCCTGTGGTTCACGGCGAACTACTTGATCGCGATGGCGGTGCTGGAGCGTCGCATCGGTCACGAAAGGGTGTGCTGCGAGCGTCCGCGCGCTGCCGAGGTGGCGGGCACTGTGACGTGGATGCAGGCCCGGGCGTTGCCCACCACCTGCCCGCTGGTCGTCGAGCGTCGAGTGTCGGCGTGAACGGCCCCTGGTCCCGCCTGCCGGGAGAGGAGGGGACGGGATCATCGCCCGTCCCCGGAGTGCGTTCGCCGGTCGGGCCCGACCCCACCCGCCCCAGCATTGCCCGCGTCCACGACTACAGCCTGGGCGGTAAAGACAACTACGAGGTCGACCGCCGTTTCTTCCACGACATCCTGCGGATCGCCCCTCGGATGCGAGAAGTGCCGCTGACGACACGGCGTTGGCTCGACCGCGTCGTGCGCTATCTCGTCTGCGAAGCGGCAATCGACCAGATCGTGGACATCGGAGCCGGACTGCCCGCCTTCCGGAACGTTCACGAAGTCGCGCATCAGCACGAATCGCGAGCGCGGGTGGTGTACGTGGACAACGACCCGCTCTGCTGCACCCACGGCCGTGCGCTGCTCGCACGGCATGCGGGCGTCCAATACGTGCAGGCCGATCTCACGCGACCGCGAAACGTCCTGTCCGAGACCGCCGATCACCTCGAGCGAGATCGGCCGCTCGCGGTCATCCTGTCCAGCGTCCTGCACCATGTGCCCGAGGAACTCGACCCCGCCCGGATCGTCCGCGAGTACACCGAGATCCTGCCGCCCGGTTCATATATCGCGCTCAACCATTACCTCGACCCGGCCGACAATCCCGTCGCCCATCGGCTCGCCCGTGAACTCGAGAACCGCTTCGTCCACGGGCTGGGTTCGGGCTGGTTCCGCCCTCGCGAACGGATCGCCGCCTTGTTCGACGGTCTGGAACTGGTCGAACCCGGTCTGGTCGAGGTGGGCGACTGGTGGCCTCACGGCCCCGCGTTGCGCCCGCGATCTCCGGAGGAACGGCTGATGCTGGGCGGGCTGGGGCGCATACCGGCTCTCAGGCACCGGTGAACAGCGAGCCTGCCAGTTCGGTCTTCTCCGCCTTCGCGCCGAAGTAGTCGCCGCCCTTGGCGCGGACGTTGTCGGTGCCCCACTCGCGCTGTTCGCGCGAAGCGGGCACCAGGTGCGGGATGTGCTTGCGGCAGTGGATGTACGCCTCTTCCACGTCGACCACCACCCAGTGTTCGGCGGCGCGGCCCTTGTGGTTGACGGGCAGGTCGGGCACGACGCTGCGGAGGGCGGGGTCTGAGACGATGTGTGCCGAACCGTTGATGTGCAGTCCGATGAGGTCCCGCACGAAATCGATGAGCAGGATCCCGACGTGCGGGTTCTCCAGAATGTTGCCGAGACTGGCCATCACGCCGTTGCCACGATATTCCGGGTAGGCAATTCGGCGCTCATCGATGACGTGCAGAAAACCGGGTAACCCGGCCCGGAAAGTCGAGTCGCATTCGCCGCGTTTGTCCGCTGTGGCGATGAACGCCATATCCATCCGGCCGATGAATTCGATCATCGTCGGATTGAGCCGATCGAGCACCTGATCGTCGTAGAAACGCTGGGCTCGATCTTGTGTTCCGTACCGTTCCTGCAGCTCACGCTCGCCATCGCTGCCGTTGTGTGTGCCGGGCATTGCCGCCCCCTCTGGTCGCCGGAATCCGGGGTCCGCCAGGCTCGACGTTGAACCGCGGCCGCACCGAGATCGCGCCAATTTTAGATGAGGAGCGCACGGTAAAACGTCGAAATCCACGTAGATGATGCCCGCGATTCCCGTGTCACGCAAGGATTTCCATAGATTAGCTAAGAGCCGACCGGCCGGAATTATTTCCGGCCGGTCGGGATTTGCCAAGTGATGTGCGGTGCCCTCAGGCGGGGATCAGGGTGACCGGAACCCCGTTGAACACGGCATTGCCGGAGGGTGCGTCGATCACCGAATCGTCGGTGAGCACATTGGCGTTGACGCCCGCGTGCTCGCGGGCCACGGTCTGCGTGCTGTCGATATGGCCCCAGCCGTGCGGCAGGCTCACCACTCCGGGCATGATGGCCTCGGTCGGCTCCAGCGGGACCGTCAGCGTCCCGGCTGCGGACTTCACCACCGCTCGGTCGCCGAGCCCGAGTCGCGCCACGTCGGCCGGATTGATGTGCAGGGTGCAGCGATTCGATCCGCTCACCAGCGTCGCGATGTTGTGCATCCAGCTGTTGTTGGACCGCAGTTGCCGCCGCCCGATCAACACGATCTCCGGGGCGGCGTCGGACAGACGCGCCCGCATCCGTGCCACGTCGTCGAGCAGTGGCTGCGGGGCCAGGTCCACGCGTCCGGTCGCCGTGCGCAGCACGCCCGGCAGGCGCGGTTGCAATGGACCGAGGTCGATGCCGTGCGGGTTGTCCAGCAACACTCGCAGGTTGAGTGTGCCGCCGTTCCATTCGCCGTGCGGCCCGAGGCGCAGCATCAGGTCGATGCGCTGCTCGGTGCTGGTCTCCCCGATCAGGTCGCCGCGCCGGTCCGCGAGCCCGGCCTTCTGCAGCAGGCCCGCGATCACGAATTCATCCACAGCGGTGAGCGGATCGATCCCATCCGAGCCGCGGTGCGGCCTGCCGGTCAGCGCGGCGGCCAGACGAGCCAGCACGGCAGGCTCCGACGGCCGGTCACCCAGCGGCACCAGCGGCCGCGAGTAGCGGGCGTAGTTGCGCACGGCGAACTGCAACAGCGCGAAATCGTAGTGCGCGGACTGGGTCGGGCGCGGCGGCGGGAGGATGACGTCCGCGTGCCTGGTGGTCTCGTTCACATAGCGGTCCACGCTGACCATGAAGTCGAGCTGGGCGAACGCTTTGTCCAGGCGCGCCCCGCTCGGCGCGGACAGCACCGGGTTCCCGGCGACTGTGATCAGCGCGCGGATCTGGCCTTGCCCCGGTGTGATGATCTCGTCGGCGAGCGTCGCGACGGGCAGTTCGCCCATCGCCTCGGGCAGCTCGCGAACCCGGCTGGTCCACCGCCCCGTGCGGAACGGCCTGGTGCGCGGGATGCCGCCGGCCGCGGCGGTGGCGAACATCGCGCCGCCGGGGGAGTCGAGGTTTCCGGTCAGCGCGTTGATCGCCTCGACGAGCCACTGGGTGATGGTGCCGAATTCGGCGGTGCAGGTGCCGATGCGGGCGTACACCGCCGCGGTCGGGGCCGCCGCGAGCTCGCGGGCGAGCCGCACGATCGTGGCCGCCGGGACGCCCGTGCGGGCCGAGACCGTTTCCGGGTCGAACGCGGCGGCGGCCGTGCGCAATTCCTCCAGCCCGGTCACATCGACGCGCAGGTCGGTCAACTGCTCGGCGAAAAGCGTGTGCACGATGCCGAACAGCAGGTAGGCATCACTGCCCGGCCGGATGAACAGGTGCTCGTCGGCCAGTTTCGCGGTGCGCGTCACCCGGGGATCGACCACCACGAAACGGCCGCCCCTGCTACGTAGCGCCTTCAATCGGCCCGGAAAATCGGGTGCGGTGCACAGCGAGCCGTTCGACTCCAGCGGGTTCGCACCGAGCATCAGCAGATAATCGGTGCGGTCCAGGTCGGGCACCGGCACGGTCAGCGGGTCACCGAACATCAGCCCACTGGCCACCTGCTTGGGCATCTGATCCGCGGTGCTGGCCGAATAGATGTTCCTGGTGCCCAAGGCGCGCAGCAGGATCGGCACGTACAGCGTGCCCGCCACAGTGTGAGCGTTGGGATTGCCCAAGTAGGCCGCGGCCGACTGGTTTCCGTGCTCGGCCACGACGGCGGGAAACCGCTCGGCGATGTAGTCGAAAGCTTCGTCCCAGGTCGCGGTGCGCCAGGTATCGGTCGCGCGATCACGGATCAGCGGTTCGGTGACCCGGTCCGGGTCCTCGTCGAGATGGCCGAAGCTGGCCCCCTTGGGACAGATGAAGCCCTTGCTGAAGGGATCGTCGCGGTCGCCGCGGACGGAGGTCACGTGGTCGCTTGGGTCCAGGGTGATTTCCAGGCCGCAGACCGCCTCACAGAGCGGGCAGGTCCGCAGCAGATTGCGCGATTGCGTGATCGGGGCCATACCCCATCTTGGCGTCCGGCGGTGGAACTGAAAAGAGAACGCTTGAAATCGGCGACGCCAAACGACCGGTACCCGGCGGCGCTCCGGGGTGGGGATCCGGAGCGCCGGGACGGATACCGGTCGCAAACAGGCCGGGTAGCGCGGCCCCGACCCGCGATCAGCAGGCGAAGTCGATCAGAAACGCGTCGTTCAGCAGGCGATGGTCAGCTTCGCGCGGCGCGACGCGGTGGCGGCGCGTACGGCCGCGGCGATCGCGACGACCGGCGGCACCCAACGGGCCTCGGCGGGCGACACGCCCCAGCAGGCCGAACCGACCGAGAGCTGGGTGGGCGGCAGCGGGATGCCCGCGCCGTCGGTGTACACGGTGGCGCCGGCCTCGCGCAGCGCCTGCAACGCCATCTCGGCCTTGCGGACGCCGGTGACGAGGTGGATCTCGCGTCGCTCCGAGCCGGGAATCTCGATCACCGCGCCGGAGAGGTTGTTCGCCCGCAGAAAGCGGCGGACCTCGCCGGCCAGTTCGCCGGAGACCTCGATGCCGGACAGGTCGTCGTCGGTGATCAGGCTCAGACCGTTGGCCGTTTCGGCGACCGTCCACCCGCGCTGGTTGTAGTCCTGCGCAGCGGCGGTCAGCTCGGCCGCCGTGACGGAAGTCGGAAACGTGGTGCGCACTGTCTTCTCCATTCCCCGGTAGATCTCTGGGTCCTGCATTCATGGGTCGTATCGGCGGGGGCCGCCGCGAGCGTTACGCGAACTTCGGAAGAATTTCCGGAGTGTCGCCTACGTCTCATTTCCGAGGGGGTTCGTCCGCGTGCGGCCGGGCACTTCCAGGTGGCTCGTAATGGCTGCCACGCAGCTATATTCGGCCGCGAGCCGGACCGCTCGCTGTGCCGGAGCTGCGAGGCTGCTGTGGATGGTGTGATTGATGTTGCCGTTGCGAAAATTCCGGTCCCGTGCGCTTCCGGCTGGATCCGGTCGCCTCGGGCGAGGAGGATTCCGGCATGAGCGTCAGGCCTGGAGGCGGTAGTTCACGTCACCACGGAGGGCCCGCGCATGCCGAGGAGGACACAGCATGAGCGTCAGGCCCGGAGGCGGTAGTTCACGTCACCACGGAGGGCCCGCGCATGCCGAGGAGGACACAGCATGAGCGTCAGGCCCGGAGGCGGTAGTTCACGTCACCACGGAGGGCCCGCGCATGCCGAGGAGGACACAGCATGAGCGCCAGGCCCGGAGGAGGAGGACACGAGATGAGTGACGAATCCGACGGCATCGGTGCGCCCGTCGAGGGCCAGGCGGCGGACGCGGCGGAGTTCGAGGCCGAATCGCGCTGGCTCGCGTGGAAGGAGTCGGCGGCCGAGCGGCGGTCGGGGGCCGCCGCCGACGAAGAGGAGCACCCCGAGCCGTTCCGCAGCCCGCGCGCGTTCGTGCAGTGGAGCTCCGCGGCCGCGCGCGCCCTGGTGGACGTGCAGTTCCACCGCCCGGCGACCCGCACGCTCTTGCCGCTGGCCTACATCCTGGGGCTGGTGTTCGCCTTCGCCGTCCCCATCACGCTGACGGTTTCGGCGTGGCGGGTGTCCGCGGTGCTCGGCGTGCTCGCGGCGGTGCTCGGCGTGCCGCTCGGCCTGACCATCGCGGCCGCCGTCCGGCTGATGCTCGAGTTCCTGGTGAACGCCTCCCGCCTGGCGACCAGGGTGGAGCACATCAGCGAGCTGGCCGATGATCTGTTCCAGGCGTTGTCGGACGTGGCCGAGCCGGTCAACCAGTTGTCCGAAGACGTTCGGGCGGTGCAGTTCTGGCGCTTCCGCAAGCGAAACCCGCGCAGGTAGGGGACGAAAACGCGCCGTCCGGAAGTGTTTTGACTCGCTGGAGACAACGACCTGGCTGAGACACGCACAGTGACCAGTGTGAGTTTCACTGTCGACAATGCTGTTCGGATACCCGGCACATCCACCGTGGGTGTCCGGGAGGGTGGGTCGCGTCGCAGACCGGGCATGGTTCACGGTGCGGCCGGACAAGGGCGAAACAGGGGGGAAGCATGGCTTTACCGCAAGGGACGACCGGTTCGACCATGCCGAGGCGGCAGCTCGGCAGGCAACTACGCGATCTGCGCAATCGGGCCGGGATGACCACTCGGGTGGCCGCGCAGCAGCTGGAATGGTCGGAGGCGAAGATCTGGCGGATCGAGACCGGGCAGACCTCGCTGCGCGGCCTCGATGTCGAGGCGATGTGCAAGGTCTACGGCGCGCCGCCCGAACTGCTCGAACCGCTGCGCGCGTTGGCTCGCGACACGAAGGCCAAGGGATGGTGGACCTCCTACGGCGACGTGATCCCGGAAGGCTTCGACGTCTACATCGGGCTGGAACAGGCGGCCACCAGGCTGTTCACCTTCGAGAACGAACTCGTCCCCGGCCTGCTGCAGACCGAGGGCTACACCCGCGCGGTGTTCGCGGCGGCGTATCCGGAATTGTCCGCCGACGAGATCGACCGCAGGGTGGGGTTACGCCAGGCCCGGCAAGCACTGGTCACCCGCGCCGACGCGCCACTGCGCCTGGACGCGCTGATCGATGAGGCGGTGCTGCGACGGCGCATCGGCGACCCGGCGGTCGCCGCCGAGCAGCTCGACCACCTGCTCCGCATGGGCGAGTTGCCGAACATCCGGATCCGGCTGGTGCCGATGGACTGTGGCTATCACGACGGCTTGACCTCAGGCCGATTCGTCTTGCTGGAGTTCCCCGGAGTGCGTTCCGGTGAGCCGCCCGAACCGCCGGTGGTGTACGTCGAGGCGTTCACCGGGCCGGTGTATGTGGACAAAGAGCCTGAGATCGCGCGTTTCCGCAGGGCATTCGCGAGTATCGAGGCGGCGGCGGTCGACGCTCGCGCGGGCATCGAGAAGGCACGCGCGTCGCTGTGAACCGGACCTCTATCCGGCGCTGATCAGCACTTCGGCGGGCCCGGCAGATCCCAGGTATCGCTCAGCACGGCCCGGTGGGTGGGCACGGCCTGTTCATAGACCTCGCGGCCCTTCTCGGTGAGGCAGACGAACACGGCGCGACGGTCTTGCGCGCACATGGTGCGCCGGACGAGACCGTCGCGCTCCAATCGGGCGACGGCCCGCGACAGCGCGCTCTGGCTGAGGTGGATGTCGCCGGCCAGATCGCTCATCCGGTAATCGCCGCAGTTCGCGTCGACCAGCCGATCCAGAGTCTCGAATTCGCTCAGCCCGATGGAATGACCGTTCTGCAGCGCCTTCTCGAGCGCGCAACTCACCGCCGCGTGCCGGTCGAGCAGCTCCCGCCACTCCCCAACCAGCCCGGTGGGCGCGGCAGCGCCCCGGGCCGTTTTCACGGTGGTCGGCTTCGACATGGCCCCATCTTAGTGGGCACGCCATGTTCATGCAACTGCATCTTATGTGTTGGCATTTAATGCGCACGCATGTAATCTTCCCCGCATGACTTCACCGGCAACGCTCTCGGCCGCGCAGGCGACCGATCCGACCAGATGGTCAGCCCGGCTTTGGGGCATGCTGATCACGCTGTGCATCGTGCTGTTCCTCGACGGCCTCGACGTTTCGATGATCGGCGTCGCCCTGCCGTCCATCGGCGCGGAACTCGATCTGTCCACGTCCACCCTGCAATGGCTGGTCAGCGGGTACGTGCTCGGTTACGGCGGTCTGCTGCTGCTCGGCGGCCGCACCGCCGACCTGCTCGGGCGGCGCAAGATCTTCCTGATCGCGCTCGCGGTCTTCGCGGTCGCGTCGCTGGCAGGCGGTCTGGTCAGCTCCGGCCCGCTGCTGATCCTCACCCGCTTCATCAAGGGCCTCGCCGCCGCGTTCACCGCGCCCACCGGCCTGTCCATCATCACCACCAACTTCGCCGAAGGACCGGCCAGGAACAAGGCGCTGTCCATCTACACGGTGTTCGGCGCGGGCGGCTACTCCATGGGCCTGCTGTTCGGCGGGCTGATGACCGGCGTCGGCTGGCGCTGGACGTTCCTGCTGCCGGTGCCGATCGCGGTCGCCGCGCTGGTCGCCGCCTACGTGCTGGTGCCCAAAGACAAGCCCGCCGAGGAAGGCGGACACGACCTGCTGGGGGCGCTGCTGTCCACCGCGGCCATGCTGCTGCTTGTCTACACGGTGGTGGCCGCGCCGGAAGCCGGATGGGCGTCGGCGCGCACCATCGGCTCGTTCCTCGCGGTCGTCGCGCTCTTCGCCGGATTCGTCGCGGTGGAGAAGCGGGTGCGCTACCCGCTGGTGCGCCTCGGGATCCTGCGCAAGTCCTCGCTGGTCCGCGCCAGTCTCGCGATCGTCGCGGTGGCGGGCTCCTACTTCAGCTGGCAGTTCATCGTCACCCTCTACATGCAGGACACCCTCGGCTGGTCGCCGCTGAAGCTGGCGATGGCGCTGCTCCCGGTCGGTCTGCTGGTCGTGCTGTCGGCGTTCTTCTCCGACAAGCTCGTGGATCGTTTCGGCACCGGGCCGGTGATCGCGGTCACCATGGTCGTGATGGCCGTCGGCTACCTGCTGTTCCTGCGGCTGGACACCGCGCCCTCCTACCTGACGATGCTGCTGCCCGCCGTGCTGCTCATCGGCATCGGCTGGGTCGGTTTCCCCGCCATCAACATCCAGGCCACCAACGGCATCGATGACGATGAGCAGGGCCTCGCGGCCGGGGTGTTGCAGACGTCCATGCAGGTCGGCGCGGCCATCGTGCTGGCGGTGACCACCGCAATCATCGCCTCCGGCGCGCACGCCGACATCTCCGCCGCCGGGATGCTCGACACCTACCGCCCGGGCCTGGAGTTCGCCGCGGGCGTGTCCATCGTCGGCGCGCTCGTCGCCCTGCTCGCCTTCACGCCGCGGTCGCGCGGCCGGGAGCGGGCGGCGGAGGAGACGAAGGAGCTGGAACTCGTCAGCTGACCGTCGTACCGGTCGCCGAGCGCCGTCACCACACCGGGTGGCGGCGCTCGGCGCTGTCTCGCAGTCGCTCTGCCGGTGCGGGTTTCGACCGGCTATGTCCGCTGTGCCGTCAGCGGCTCAGGAAAATGGCGGCGCGACAGTGTCTTTCGCGGAGCGGACGAAGGTGAGTTCACGGCCGTCCCGCCCCACCCGCGGCCACTCGATGCTCAGCGTGGGGTCGAACGCATCGATGTTGTGGTCGAACTCGGGCTGATATTCCAGGGAGCACAGGTAGGTGACCGTCGATCCGTCTTCCAGGGACAGGATCGCGTGGCCGAGTCCTTCGGACAGGAACACCGAGCGGCGGTCGACGTCGTCGAGCAGCACGCTGTCCCAGCGCCCGTAGGTCGGCGAGCCGCGGCGCAGATCCACGACCACGTCGAGGAACGCGCCGCGCACACAGGTCACGTACTTGGCCTGACCCGGCGGGTCCTCGGTGTAGTGGATGCCGCGCAGCACCCCGGCCGCCGACACCGAACAGTTCACCTGCCGCAGGTCGAACGGCCGCCCCGTCGCCTTCTCGAACTCCGAGGCCTTGAACCCTTCGAGGAACATGCCGCGATCGTCACCGTGCTGGCGCGGAGTGATCACCCACGCGCCGGGCACCGCGAGTTCCCGGAATTCCATGCTCACCAGTCCCGTCCGCGTTCGAGCAGATCGAGCAGGTAGCGGCCGTAACCGGAACGGACCATCGGTTCGGCGAGCCTGCACAACTGATCGTCGTCTATGAAGCCCATCCGCCAGGCCACCTCCTCGGGCACGCCGATCTTCAGGCCCTGCCGCTCCTCGATGGTGCGCACGTAATTGGCCGCGTCGAGCAGGGAATCGAAGGTGCCGGTGTCCAGCCAGGCGGTGCCGCGGGCGAGCACGTCCACACTCAGCCGATCCTGCTCCAGGTAGGCGCGATTGATGTCGGTGATCTCGTACTCGCCCCGCGCCGACGGACGTAGCGAACGGGCGATCTCCACCACGTCGTTGTCGTAGAAGTACAGGCCCGGAATGGCGTAGTTCGACCGCGGGACCTTCGGCTTCTCTTCGATCGACACCGCGCGTCCCTCGGTGAACTCCACGACGCCGTAGGCGGTCGGGTCGGACACCCAGTAGGCGAACACCGCGCCGCCGTCGATCCCGTGGAAGCGATTGAGACTGGTGCCCAGGCCGGGGCCGTGAAAGATGTTGTCGCCGAGTACCAACGCCGCGCAATCACCGCCGATGTGGTCGGCTCCGAGGACGAAGGCCCTGGCCAGGCCGTCCGGCTCCGGCTGGATGACGTAGCTCAGCGACAGCCCGAGCTGGGCGCCGTCGCCGAGCAGCCGCCGGAACGCCGCTGCGTCCTCGGGGGTGGTGATCACCAGGATGTCCCTGATCCCCGCGAGCATCAGCGTGGAAAGGGGGTAGTAGACCATCGGTTTGTCGTAGACCGGGACCAGCTGCTTGCTCACCCCGCGCGTGATCGGGTGCAACCGGGAGCCGGTGCCGCCCGCCAAGATGATTCCGCGCATGCATGGAGTCTGCCAGTTTCACGGCGCCGGGATTCGGTGAGGTTCCGAGTAGTCCTCGATTCGGTCACGATCGTTTCGCTTCCGGGGGTATCGAGCGATTCTGTTGCGTAGGTCACGGTGCGCGTGGTGTTCTGAAAAGACACTGCGTGAGATGTCAGCGCCGACAGCTCGCCTGGGCGACCTCGGTCCGGTCGTGATTCGGCGCGCCAGTTGTTAGGTAGGTGCGCGATGGCGAGCAGAGACGGCGAGCCCGGCGTGGTGATGAATCCAGAAGGCCCCAGCGCGCAATCGCGCTTGCTGCTGGCCGCCTGCATGGGCGTGGTGCGGCCGATGCTGCGGACGCTGCCGGTCACCAGGGCGACCATTCCGTTCGGCGCCGCCACGGTGGACGGGCTGGCGCGATTGCGTCCGCAGCCGCAGGGCATCGATCGAGAACAGGTGACGCTGCACGGTCTGCGCTTGGAGATCCTTCGCCCGGCCGGTGCGGCGCGTGCGCTACGCCACGGCGCGGTGCTCTACATGCACGGCGGCGGCTTCGCGATCTGCAGTACCCGCAGCCACCGGCCGATCGCCGCGAGCCTGGCCCGCCGCACCGGGCTGCCAGTGATCAACGTCGAGTACCGCCAGTTGCCCGGCACGCGCATCACCCACTCGGTGCACGACTGCCTGGCCGCCTACCGCTGGCTGCTGCGCCATGGCGCGGATCCGGCGCGGATCGTCTTCGCGGGCGACTCGGCGGGCGGATACCTCACCTTCGCGACGGCGCTGCTGGCCCTGGAGTCGGGACTGCCCGCGCCGGCCGGGTTGGTCGGCCTGAGCCCGCTGCTCGACCTGGACTACGCGGCGAAGCGGGACTACGTGAATGTTTCGCGAGACCCGTACATCCCGTTGTCGGCGTTGCAAGCGGTGGTGCGCATCGGCGCCGAGGTCGACGGGTTGCTCGATCCGAGTCTTTCGCCGGTCAACGCGACGCTGTCCGCGCTTCCGCCCGTGCTGCTGGTCGCGGCGGAGGACGAGGTGCTCCGGTTCGATTCCGAGTTGATGGCGCAGCGGCTCACCGCCGCGGGCGTGCCGAACGCGCTGGAGCTGTGGCGCGGCCAGGTCCACGCCTTCATGAGCATCGCGCCGGGCCTGCAGGAGAGCAGGGCGGCGTTGGCGCGGGTCTCGCGTTTCGTGCGGGCCCGCGTCGCGGACGACCAACAGGCACGAACGGCTTGACCGTTCGGCCTTTCGAGGCGAGCCTCGCCCCGCATCGCGCCGGGACGGGGCTCGCGTCCTGTCCAAGGTGCGCCGTTCGGCGCGTGCGCCCAGGGCACTCTGGATTCGGATCGATGTTATCTGTTCTTGATAGTGCAGGTCAGCCCGGGGAAAATCAATAAGTTCCATTTTGTTCAGCGAGTGTTCACCTTCGGGCCAGCGATAGGAATAACGGAGCCCCGCCCGCGTGATAACGCGGACGGGGCTTCCGTTTTCGAATTCAGTTGTGTGCGTTCAGCCGATGCTTACTTGGCGGGCGTGAACGGCTGGTTGATCGTGGTGAAGTACTGGATCGCCGCACCGATCGCGACCGGGGCGGTGATCAGCAGCTGGCCCGCCAGGGTGCCGAGCGCGCCGATGGCGAGGATGCCGCCGAGGCAGCCGATGGCGGCGGCCGGGATGAACGGGCCGAACAGGCCGATGATGGTCGCCGAGGCAACGGTGGCGCCGGCGATGCCGCCGAGCACGCAACCGACGGCGCCGCCGCCGATGCCGCCGACCAGGGTGCCGATGGCGGCACCGGTGGAGATGGTGTCCTTCAAGCGGTTGAACGCGGCGACCTCACGGTCGTACTCGCTCTTCCACGGCGCCTTGTCCTCGAACGGGAGGGCGACCGGCTTGTAAGTCGCGTGCGCCAGGTCGAACTGCGGGGTCAGGGTGGCGGTGCGGTCCGCGATCTCGGCAGCGATCGGGAACTCGAACTCGTCCACCCGGAAGGTCAGCGGCATGCCGGTGAGGACATCACCGTTGGCGGCCTTGACCTTGAAGACACCATCCTCCACGACCATGGAACCGGCATCGGTCGAGATGATGGACTGGGTGTCGGTGGTCTGCGCGGTGAAGTTCACCGCGCCGTTTTCGGCTTCGGCGGCCGGAGCCGCGTTCACGGTGCCGGCGGTGACGCCGAGGGCCGCGATCAGCAGTGCCGACGTCGCGGCGAATTTCCTCATCAGCATTTGTTTGGAACCTCGATGTGAAAGCGTTCGGAGGGGACTAGATGAGCAAAATCTAGACCAGCTAACGAGTGGTGAACCCGTTGTGACTATTTATTCAAATTTTGTTCACCGCCGTGACTCACGACATGGTGGGGTCGCGGAAATGTGGGGGCTGACCGGGGATTTCCAGAAATAGACCGCTCCGCGCGTTCCAGCCTCTGGGAACAAGGTGAGACGAAGGTCACAGTTGGAAAACCTGGTGGGCCTTCCGCCGCACCGGTTCCCGAGTCCGTCGTCGGGGCGACCCGGCCCCACGTACAGTCATGGGGTGCGATTGCTCGTCACCGGCGGCGCCGGGTTCATCGGCGCGAACTTCGTCCAGCAGGTCGTGTCCGACCATCCGGATACGACCGTCATCGTCCTGGATGCCCTGACCTACGCGGGGAACCGGGTCTCGCTGGGGCCGGTGGCCGACCGCATCGACTTCGTGCACGGTGACATCGCCGACCTCGACCTGGTGGACGAACTGGTCAGCGGGGTCGACGCGGTGGTGCATTTCGCCGCGGAGTCGCACAACGACAACTCCCTCGCCGAGCCGTGGCCGTTCGTACAGACCAACATCATCGGCACTTACTCCTTGCTGCAAGCCGTGCGCAGGCACGATGTGCGCTACCACCACGTGTCGACCGACGAGGTCTACGGCGACCTCGCCCCGGACGACCCGGCGTTCACCGAGACCACGCCGTACAACCCGTCCAGCCCCTACTCGGCCACCAAAGCCTCGAGCGATCTGCTGGTGCGCGCGTGGACCCGCTCGTTCGGCGTGCGGGCCACGATCTCCAACTGCAGTAACAACTACGGGCCCTATCAGCACGTGGAGAAGTTCATTCCGCGCCAGATCACGAACTTGATCGATGGCGTGCGTCCTCGGCTCTACGGGGCGGGGCACCAGGTACGCGACTGGATCCACGTCGACGACCACAACCGCGCCGTGTGGGAGATCCTGCGCCGCGGCCGGATCGGGCAGACCTATCTGATCGGCGCCGACGGCCAGCTCGACAACAAGTCCGTGGTGCGGATGATCCTCACGGAATTCGGCCGCGACCCCGACGATTTCGACCACGTGACCGACCGGCCCGGCCACGACCAGCGCTACGCCATCGACGCCACACTGCTGCGTTCCGAACTCGGTTGGCGGCCCCGGTACGCGGACTTCCGCGCCGGCTTGGCGGCGACCATCCGGTGGTACCGGGACAACGAAGCCTGGTGGCGCCCATACAAGGCCGACACCGAGCGCGCCTATCTCGCGGCAGGCGAGCGGACGCTCAGCACGGCGGGCGACTGAACGACAGTGGCGCCCCGGGGACCAGCCCCGGAGCGCCACTGTCGAATTCTCCTGCCGCTCAGCCCCACACGATGGTGTAGTACTTCGCCGCCGCCGCGACCAGCGCCACACTCGTCGCCACCAGTACGGTGACGGCCGGGCCCAGCGCGGGGGTCTTCCCCGCGGAATCGGTGAGCCGCAACGGCATCCAGCGCAGCAGCACCGCGAGCGCGACGATCGCCAGGGGCACGAAATAGCGGCCCTGCACGCCGTCGACGATGTAGTAGCCGACCGGCGTGAACGACATGTAGAGGGTCACGTAGATCATCGCGACGCTCGCGGCCATGGTGAGCGCGACGATCAGGGTGCGGCGGAAGGCCGGAGCGGTCATCCGTTCGGCGATGCCGATGCTCACCGCGAACGCCAGCAGGCAGGCCAGCATGGAGAGGGCGGGCACGTCGACGTAGGCGAAGCCGAGTTCCCCGAAGAACTGACTGAACCAGCGCTGGTCACGCAGCGCGATGCTCTCGCCGAACACGTGCGCGAACTCCGGTGGATCGCGCAGGATGCCGCTGAGCTGGTCGCCCGGACGCACCGAGTGCCACTGGTGCTGCGGCCGCATCAGGCCCATGCCGTCGCCGGTCGGCGCCGCGATCTTCATCCACACCGCGAAGGCGAGCGCGCCGGTCGCGGCGAACGCCCACGGGATCCCGCGCCGCCAGCCACTGAACCCGAACCGATCGGCGGGCACCAGGGCCACCAGCAGCGCGAGCAGCACGTAGGTCGGCTTGCTCACCGGCAGCAGGATCGTCGCGGCCAACAGCGCGCCGATCTCGACCCGGTTCAGTCGCTCGCCGAGGAACATGGCTTTCACCAGCAGCGCGGAGACCATGATGGCCAGCGCGTTGGTCATCGTGTCGGCGGTCACCGTGCCCGCTTGGAACACCGCGATCGGCAGCGCCGCGACGGTGAACGCCAGCCATTGCACCCGGTGGGCGCGCAACGCGTACAGCCCGAACCCGACCACCGCGAGGTAGGCCACCAGCCCGGCGAGGCGGGTGAGCAGGAGCAGGCCGCCCACGTCGAGTCCGAAGAGCTCGCCGAGGCGGATGCCGATAGCGGCCGGGATGTAAGGGACCGGCGAGTAGGCGGCGGTATTGGTGAACCAGACCGGTTCGGTGGCGTCCGAGACCGCGGCTCCGGTCAACTGGTCGTAGCGGCCGGGGTCGCCCACCATGGGGTCGGGCTCGTCCGGGTTGGTGGTGTAGTCCTTCAGCGCGTAGCCCATGAGCACGGTGATGCTGGACGGGACATCGCCGCCGTAGGCGACACCACGATCGTCGTGGATCCGCTGGGGCAGCAATCCGCCGTGCGCGACTTGGTAGGCCCGGCCGAACTGCGTGATCTCGTCATGACCCCAGAACGGCGGGGTGAGGACGGTGAACAGCGCGCCGAAGATCGTTGCCAGCAGGGTGAAGGCGATCGTCGCCCCGCCTAGTCGCGTCACCATTCGGTGTGCGAAACCTCGGGCCGCCCGGTCCGTGCCGGTGGCCTTCGCGGCCTCGGCGTCCACCGCCGGTAGCGGTGCGGTGTCGGTCGCGGGTAGCGGTGCGGTGTCCGCGGGCTCGTTCAGATCCTTGTCCGGCGTCGCGGTCGGATCCGCCGAGGTCGTCAACGCAGGGCTCCGCCGTCACGGGCAGCAGCGCCGTCGCCGGAGGTGCGGAAGTCCTCCGCGCCCACCGCGGCGTAGCGCAGGTAGACCAGGCGCGCGGCCTCGTGACGGGAACGGCGGATGCCGTCGAGGATCAGGCCCGCGGTCCACGCGAGGCTGCCGAGCAGCAACAGCGTGAAACCGAGGAACAGCGTCGGGAATCGCGGCACCTCGTGGGTGTTGTAGAACTCGACGACGATCGGAATGGTCAGGATGATCGACACCAGCCAGCTCAGCGTGCCGAACAAGCCGTAGAACGCGACCGGCCGCTCGTGCCGGGCCAGCCCGATGATCAGGGCGAGGATCTTGAACCCGTCGTGGTAGGTGCGCAGTTTGCTCTCGCTGCCCGCCGGGCGATCGCGGAAGCCGACCGGAACGGCGGTCTGCGGCACCCGCAGGTGCAACGAATGCACGGTGAGCTCGGTCTCGATCTCGAACTCGCGCGACACGGCGGGGAAGCTCTTGACGAACCGCCGGGAGAACACCCGGAAGCCGGAGAGCATGTCTTCGACGTTGTCGCCGAACACCTTTCCGACCACGCCGTTGAGCACCTTGTTGCCGGTCTCGTGTCCCGTGCGGTAGGCCGAGGCGCCTTCGTCCTGCTTGCGCACCCCGAGCACGTGGTCGTAGGGGCCGTCCAGCAGCGTCTTGATCATCAGCGGCGCGGCGGAGGCCTCGTAGGTGTCGTCGCCGTCGATCATCAAGTACACGTCGGCCTCGATGTCGGCGAAGGCGCGGCGCACCACATTGCCCTTGCCCTTGGTGTGTTCGTGCCGCACGATCGCCCCGGCCTCACGGGCCCGTTCGGCGGTCTTGTCCGTGCTCAGATTGTCGTAGACGTAGACGACGATTCCCGGCACAGCGGCCTGCAGATCGGCTACGACCTTGGCGACCGAAGCCTCTTCGTTGTGACACGGAACCACGGCGGCAATACGGAGCTCGGTGGAGTCCACCCGGGTCAATCCTCGCGATCGGTGGTGAATGTGGGAACACGGGGAGGGTACAGGCAACTCACAGCTCGTGCGTGGCCGACCTCACCGCGCGCGGGAGCGGAATTCACCCTCGCGGGCGGTTCCCCGAGCCTGCGGTACCGTCGGGCGGTGCCATCCAGTGAGTCCACCGCACCCGCGGGCGAGCCAGTCACGCAGGAGACCGCAACGGTCCTTCGCAAGGTGCTCACCGCGCTGCGCAGAGGCGGCGCTTTCCTGGTGGTCGGCGCGATCGGTTTCCTGGTCGACGCGGGCACGTACAACCTCCTGGTCTTCTGGGGTGGCGAGGGCGTGCTCTATCACTACCCACTCCCGGCCAAGATCATCGCGATCGCGGTGGCGACGGTGGTGACCTATTTCGGTAACAAGTGGTGGACCTTCGCGCACAAACAGACCGACAATCCCGGGCGCGAATACCTGTTGTACGCCGTGTTCAACGTGGTCGCGATCGGCCTGCAACTGGGCTGTCTCGGCTTCTCCCGGTACGTGCTCGACCTGTCCAGCCCGCTGTCGGACAACATCTCCGGTACGTTGATCGGGCAGATCGTGGCCGTGGTGTTCCGGTACTGGGCTTACGACAAGTTCGTCTTCACCGGGACGCGCGCAGGCACGGGCAGCGCCACCGAAAACGAATCGGCGAACGTTTAGCAATTGTTCGAGCACACGTCGGCGTGGCTGTACGGCGGGCAAGCGCAGAGGGCGGTTGATATCCTCACCCCCGCCGTGAAGGCATCGAGGGGCGTGTCTGTCCCGTCCGGCACAATGAGAATTTCGAGGATTTCATGGATCAGTCGGCTATCGAGGCCGTTACCGAAACAAACGATCGCTCGACGGCCGCTGAGGCGCCTGCCGCGCTGCGGGCCGACCATCGGGCGCCGGACCGGCTAGTGCTGCAGCGCGGTATCTTCACCGGTCCGTCGGCGCGAGTGAGCGACGAGCTGTACGCCGTCGTGAAGGGCGGCGCGCACCGGGAACGCCTCACACTGAGATTGGACAAGGGCGCGACCGCGCACACGAACACCTACTTCGGCCGGTTCGCCGCCAGCTACTGGCAGCGCTGGACCACGGTCACCGAAGTACGGGTCACCATGGTGCTCGACGTGGTCGCCAAGGCGAAGATCCGCCTGGTGGCCTCCGACATCGCGGGCCACCGCAGAATCATCGACAACGCCCGGGTCGACGCGAGCGGCTCGGTGACGCTGAGCGCCCCGCTCGACCAGTACGTCGACGGCGGCGCGCTGTGGCTGGAGTTCGACGCCATCGGCGGCGCGCTCGGCATCGCGGAGCTGACCTGGACCGCCGTCGCGCCGGAGCGCGTTCGCCCGGTCGCCATCGCGATCTGCACCTTCAACCGCGCGGCGGACTGCGCCGAGACGGTCGCGGCGCTCGCCTCCGACCCGACCGTGCTCGCCGCGATCGACGCGGTGTACGTGGTCGACCAAGGCACCGATCTGGTCGAGAACCGGCCGCGCTACCAGGAGGTCGTGCCGGTCTTCGAAGGAAAGCTGCGCTACCTGCGCCAGCCGAACCTCGGCGGGGCGGGCGGCTTCACCCGCGGGCTCTACGAGGTGTCCGCGGTCAACGAGCACGCCGACGTCATCCTGATGGACGACGACATCCTGTGCGAGCCGGAGACGGTGCTGCGCCTCAACGCGTTCGCCAACCTGACGGTCGAGCCGACGCTGGTCGGCGCGCAGATGCTGTTCCTGCTCAACCCCGACTACCTCAACGTCGGCGCGGAGGAGGTGCACCTGCACCGGCTGCGGCACGGCCAGAAGGTGCCGAAGGCGCTGCGCAACACGAGCATGCTGAAGAAGAACCAGGAACGCCGCGTGGACGCTGGCTACAACGCGTGGTGGACCTGCCTCATCCCGGCCGAGGTGGTCGCGAAGATCGGCCTGCCGATCCCGATCTTCTTCCAGTGGGACGACGTGGAGTACGGCGTCCGGGCGCGCGAGCACGGTTTCGTCACCGTCACGCTGCCCAACGCCGCGGTCTGGCACGCGGACTTCTACTGGAAGGATTACGACGACTGGGCGCGCTACTTCAGCACGCGCAACTCGCTGATCGTCGGTTCCATGCACGCGGAACTGGACGGGAAGGAGATCAGCCGAAAGCTGTTCCGGGAGATGTCCGAGCAGCTGGTGGCGATGCAGTACGGCTTGGTGCACACCACTTTGCAGGGCATCGAGGACTTCCTCGAGGGCCCGAAGGTGTTGCGGGACGGCGGTATCGAAGCGCTGGCCGCCGCGCGCACCAGCCGGGCCGACTACCCCGAGACGATCAAGCACCCCGCTGCGACGCCGCCGGTCCGCTCGGCGGACATCACCCTGCGTCGAGCCGGTGGGGAACCCAGCCGCGCGCTGCTGGTGCTGATCAAGCGCGCGATCAACCAGTGGCTGGGCCGCACCCAGCACGGCATCATCGGCGTCACCAGGGAAGACGCCTACTGGTGGCATGTCTCGCTGTTCGACCACGTGGTGGTCACCGACGCCTCGCAGTCCGGCGTCCGGGTGCGCAGGCGCGACAAGGCCCGCGCGATGCGGTTGCTGCGCCGCATGGTGCGCGTGCTGCGTCGTTTGCGCCGGGAACTGCCCGCCCTGCAGGCGCAGTACCGCGCCGCCATGCCGGAGCTCACCAGCCGGGAGAACTGGGAGCGGTTGTACGGGATCGAGAACTCCCGGCGCGACAGCTGATCGGCGTTGGTACGTGGGGGACGGGCTGACTTGCCCATTCCCCACTGTCGGCCGCCGTCGCGGCACCTGACTGCGGCCTGGAGGCGGTCAGAGGTCAGAGAAAGAGGTCGGTGGTGAGTTCGCCGTCGCCCGGGGTGACGCGGTACCTGTCCAGGTCGGTGATGCCGTGGGCGGCCAGGACCTCGTCATCGATATAGAAGTTGCCGCTGTTCTCCTTGCCGGGCGAGGTGAGCACCAGGTAGGCGGCGTCGGCGTAGATGTCGGGGGTGCGCGAGGTGGAGATCATCTCCTCGCCGCCGAGCAGGTTCTTCACCGCGGCGGTCGCGATGGTGGTGCGCGGCCACAGTGAGTTGACGCCGATGCCGTCGTTCTTCAGTTCCTCGGCCAGCCCCAGCGTGGTCAATGACATTCCGTACTTGGCGATGGTGTAACCCAGCGCCATGCCCGCCCACTTCGGGTCCAGGTTCAGCGGCGGGGACAGGGTGAGAATGTGCGGGTTGCGCCCCGCCTTCGCGGATTCGCGCAGATGCGGGATGCTCAGCTTGGACAGCAGGAAGCTGCCCCGGCAGTTGATGTCCTGCATCAAGTCGTACTTCTTCATCGGCAGCGCGTCCGTGGGGGACAAGTCGATCGCGGAGGCGTTGTTCACCACGATGTCGATGCCGCCGAAGCGCTCCACCGTCTGCCGGACCGCCTCGGCCACCGACTCGTCGATCCGGACGTCACCCACGAACGGCAGTACCTGCCCGCCCGCCGCCTCGAGTTCCGCGGCGGCGGTGTGGATGGTGCCGGGAAGCTTGGGATGCGGCTGATCGGTCTTCGCGATCAGCGTGATGTCGGCGCCGTCGGCCGCGGCCCGCTTGGCGATCTCCAGCCCGATGCCGCGGCTGCCGCCGGACATGATCATCGTCCGGCCCGCTAGCGGCTTGGATCCCGGTTCCGTCATGTGACCTGCTCCTTCGTTTCCGCCGCGGGCAGCAGCCGGCGGCTGTACGCGCTTGCAGACCAATCGTAAACCACCACCCTATGCAACCAGTTGCATAGGGTGTGCGAAGAGAGGGCACCGGCGCGCCGGTGCCCTCTCCGCGATTCAGATCGTGGCGATGATCAGGATGTTCAGCAGGAACATCACTGCGACCAATGCCCAGACGATGTACAGGAACAACATGCCCGGCGCCTTCTGCGGAACCGGTCCGATCGCGCCGTTGAGGAAGATCACCACCGGCGCTTTGTAGTAGAACCGCGTGGCCTGTCCCTCGGCGATCGGCACGGTCACATTCGCCGGACCCATGTCGAACAACCACGGGGTGGTGACCCGGACGTGATACTGGCCGGGCCCGACCGGGATGTGATTCGCGCCCCAGCGGGTGTTGGGCACGCGCTGGCCGTTGACCAGGATCTTCGGCTTGGTCAGCGCGAGCAGGAACGTCCAGATCGAGTACGAGGCATCGATGGTGATGCCGGGCGGGTCGGCGGGCTGGCCATAGCCCTGCTGCGGAGCGAACTGCTGGGGCTGGCCGTACGGTTGCGGCTGCCCGAACTGCTGGGGCTGACCGTATGGCTGCGGCTGGCCGTATTGCGGCGCGGGTTGTCCGTACGGCGGCTGCCCCAGCTGGGGTTGAGCGAGATGCGGTTGGCTCGGATGCTGCCCCGCGGGCGGCCCGTACTGCGCGGGCGCCTGCGGAGGCGGGTACTGGCCGACTGCCGGCTGCTGACCGAACGCCGGCTGCCCAGGCCATTGGCCGGGCTGCTGGCCGTGTGGCGGGTACCCGCCGGGTTGACTCATCTATCCCTCCCAGATAGCGAACGATGCGAGGGGCACCCTACCGTGCCCCCGCTCGATCAGCGTCGCGAGTTCTTCTCCCGGAACATCTTGCGGTGCTGCTTGGTGATGCCCCGCCAAGCCCGATCGCGTTCGGCTTGCAGCCGCTTGTCGGTGCGCGCCTGCATCCACTCGTTCTCCCGCGCCAGCTTGTTGTAACTGTCTAGCCTGCGCTGGGTGAGCTCGCCGTTGTCGATCGCCTCCCGCACCGCGCACCCCGGTTCGCCGCGGTGTGCGCAATCGCCGAAACGGCACTGAGCGGCAAGGGATTCGATGTCGCTGAAGGTCTTCTCGATCCCTTCGGTCGCGTCCCATAATCCGATACCGCGCAGCCCAGGGGTATCGATCAGCGTGCCGCCGCCGGGAAGGGGGCGCAACTCCCGGTGCACCGTGGTGTGCCTGCCCTTCTTGTCCACGTCGCGGACCGCGTTGGTGGCGAAGATCTCCGCGCCGAGCAGTGCGTTGGCGAGGGTCGACTTCCCAGCACCGGAGGGCCCGATCAAGGCGACGGTGCCCCCGAGCATCGCGGTGAGCACATCGAGGCCCGCGCCGGTGTTCGCGCTCACCTCGAGCACGGCCGCGCCGGGCGCGACGGCGCGCACCTCCTCGACCGGGACGTCATAGGCCGCGTCGGCTTTGGTGAGCACCACGATCGGCTGGGCATCGCTTTCCCAGACCACCGCGAGCATGCGTTCGATGCGGCCGAGGTCCACGTCGCCGTCGGCGGCGGTGCAGATCAGAACAGTGTCGACATTGGCGGCGAGCACCTGGCCCTGCGACCGGCCGGATACCGACGACCGCACGATCGCCGACCGGCGCGGGAGCAACCCGCGTACCGCCGAGGTGGCGTCGACGGTCACCCAGTCTCCGGTGCACAGCCCGCTGACCTCGGAATCCGGGCGCGGGCAGCGGGCGCGAGCGAGCCCGGTCGGCGTGGCCACGTCGCATTCACTGCGATCCATGCGGATCACTCGCGCGGGCACACAGCCTTCCTCGATCATCGAGGCGTACCGGGCGGAAACGGCTTCGGTCCAGCCGTAAGGGACGAGAAGGTCGTGGTCGACCATGATGGAAGGAATCCTTCGTCGGGCGCTGAACCCGACGAGGGGTTCAGCGAGCGGAGAATGAGCAGGAGTTTCGTGTGGCGGCATGACCGAGGTCAGCTCGCCAAGACACGACAAACCGAACGTTCCTCGACACGGTCCACACCTCCTTACTTCTCTCGCAGTGCACCAACTCTGGCACTCGCCCGCGCTCCGCACAACCGAATTTCCGTTCCATCTATCGGAACGTGCGCCTCGCACCCGCTGAGCCGATGGCAGGGACCGAGTGTGCGAGTCCACCGATCAGTCGGGCTTGCCGAACTGCTCGTGGCGACCGAGGGAGCGGAGGTGGAACCATTCCTTCAGGCCGGCCGGGTCGCGACGGGTGACCAGGAAGAACCAGGAGAAACGGATCCATTCCTGCGGCAGCAGTTTTCGCATGCCGGGCTGGGACATCAGGTAACCGCGGTTGCGGTAGGTGAAGTAGCGCTTCACCGGATCGTCGGGGTATTGCGTATGCATCCGGCCGCCGAGAATCGGCTTGAACTCGGCCGCGCCGTTGGGATGCAGATACGCCGTCTGCAGGCAGGTGCCGAACGGCAGCCCGGAACGCACCAGCCTGCGATGCACCTCCACCTCGTCGCCGCGCACGAACAGGCGCAGATCCGGCACGCCGATCACGTCGACCGCCTGCGCGGAGATGAGCGCGCCGTTGAACAGCGAGGCTATGCCGGGCAGGAAATCCTCGTCGCCGAGTTCCGACCGCAGCCGTCGCCAGACCACGCCGCGGCGCAGCGGGAAGGCGAGGCGGTCGGGTTCATCGATATCGCAGACCACGGGTGAGACCTCGACCAGGCCGTGCCGGTTCGCGCAGTCCAACAGGACCGACAGCACGTCGGGACCTTCGGGCCTGCCGTCGTCGTCGGCCAGCCACACCCAGTCCGCGCCCATGCTCAGCGCGTGCAGCATGCCGAGCGCGAATCCGCCCGCACCGCCGAGGTTGTGCGCCGAGCCCAGGTAGGTCGATTCCACCGGCTGGTCGCGCACCAGGTCGGCGACCTCCGGCTCGTTGCCGTTGTCGACCACGATCAGGTGATCCACCGGCCGGGACTGGGACGCGACGACCTTCAGCGACTCGGCGAGCAGTTCGCGGCGCTTGTGCGTGACGACGACGGCCACGATGCGCTGCTGCGAGTCCGGCTTCGGCGTCGCGGATTCCGTCGGGAGCGGGGCGGTGAGGTCGTCGAGTTCGACGCCCTCCTCCGGCGCGGAGCCGATCCGGGCTTGCGCCCCTTCGTCGATCGGGGTGTCCTGCCCGGTCGGCTCACTCATGCTGTCGCCTTTCGCTGCCGCCTCCGGGCCTGACCACTCATGCTGTGCCTGTTGTCGGCATGAGTGGGGCCCTGCGTGGTCGCCTTTCGCTGCCGCCTCCGGGCCTGACCACTCATGCTGTGCCTGTTGTCGGCATGAGTGGGGCCCTGCGTGGTCACACTTCGCTGCCGCCTCCGGGCCTGACCACTCATGCCTGGTTCCGCTCCAATTCTCGTTCGTTCGCCCCGGCCGCCGGCTCGGTCGAGGCGGCCCGTTCTGCTTCCATTTCGCGCAACACGGTCGCGACGTGATTCCCCGCCTCCGGCCCCTCATAGGCTCGCACCACTTCTTCGATGCCGCCACGCAGGCGGATCTGACCGTGATCGATCCACAGCGCCGTATCGCACAGCTGCGCGAGGAATTCGTTGGAATGGCTGGCGAAGACCAGGATGCCGGAACGCGCCACCAACGACTGCAACCGCAGCCGGGCCTTCTTCATGAATTCCGCGTCCACCGCGCCGATGCCCTCGTCGAGCAGCAGGATCTCCGGATCGATCGAGGTGACCACGCCCATGGCCAGGCGCACGCGCATACCGGTGGAATAGGTGCGCAGCGGCATGGACAGGTACTCGCCGAGCTCGGTGAAATCGGCGATCTCATCGATCTTCGCCAGCATCTGCTTGCGTGTCTGCCCGAGGAACAGGCCGCGGATGATGATGTTCTCGTAGCCGGAGATCTCCGGGTCCATGCCGACGCCGAGGTCGAACACCGGCGCGACCCGCCCGCGGATGCGCGCGCTGCCGCGCGAGGGTTCGTAGATGCCCGAAAGCAGGCGCAGCAGCGTCGATTTGCCCGCCCCGTTGTGGCCGACCAGGCCGACCCGGTCGCCTTCGCGCAGCGAGAGGTTGATCTCCCGCAGTGCCTCGACCACGACGACGTCGGACTTGTTGCGCCCGATCGCGCCGCCCGCCTTGCCGAGGAACGCCTTTTTCAACGACCGCGATTTGGCGTCGAAGATCGGGAATTCGACCCAGGCGTCCTGGGTTTCGATACTCACACGACTCATCGGGGCGCTCCTATACCCAGTACGGCACGCGCGAACGGTACTGCTTCATGGCGAAGATCGCCACGACCCAGCCCACCAGGGTGATCGCGCCGACGATCAGCCAATGCCGCAGTTCCTGAGGTTCGCCGAGCAGGGGCGCCCGGACGATTTCGAGATAGTGGAACGTCGGCACGATCTCGGCCAGTTTCGCGCGATCGCCGGTGCCGATCTGCGATTCCAGGGTCTTCGTCGTCCACATGACCGGAGTCAGCACGAAAAGCATCAGCGTGGTGCTGCCGAGAATCGGCGCGATATCGCGGTAGCGGGTGCTGAAAATGCCGAACACGATCGACACCCACATGGAATTCAGGAAGATCAGCACGATCGCCGGGATCGCCATCAGGCTGGCCACACCGAGATTGCGCCAGACGCCGAACGCGGCGAGCATCACCACGTAGATGACCATGTTGTGGGCGAAGAACAGCAGCTGCCGCCACACCAGCCGGTAGACGTGCACGCTCAGCGCGGAAGGGAGCTGTTTGATCAGGCCCTCGTTGGCGATGAAGACCTCCGAGCCCTCGAGGATGCTCGCCTGGATCACATTCCAGATGATCAACCCGACGGTCACGTAGGGCAGGTACTCGCGCAGCGGCTGGCCGAGCAGCGCCGCGTACAGCACGCCCATCGCGATGGCTTGCAGGCCGGTGGCGATGGTGATCCAGAACGGGCCGAGCACCGAGCGGCGGTAACGCTGCTTGATGTCCTGCCAGCCGAGCGAAAGCCACAGCTCACGCTGGGAGAATCCGCCCGCGAAGTCCTGGAACGCCCGCCGGAACGTCTGGGAGTCCGAGACGATCTTCGCCTCGGTGGCTCCGGAGTGCAGGGTCTGCGCCTGCGGCGCGGCCGCGCTCACCGGAGACTCCGGTGAGTCGTCGCCGGAACGCACCGTGTGCTCGGCCGAGGAGGTCGGCGAGCTGTCATCTGAACGCGCTTGGTCATCGGAACCAACTGAGCTCTCTTCAGGACGCACCGCACCCGGGTCGGAGACCGAGTCGGAGCGAGCGGCAGCGGCGGGCACGGTGCACGAGACTACCCCTGCGGCTTACGACCACCGTGTGGCACACCGCGTCGCCGGTCTCACAGGTACTGGCCGGAACCGCCGGTGACGTGGCCGGCCTGGCCGCCGCGCGGGTCGGCGGCGTGGATGCCGGGCGGCAACGCGCCCTGACGCATCTGTTCGAGCTGGGCGCGGGCCGCCATCTGCTGGGCGAACAGCGCGGTCTGGATGCCGTGGAACAGGCCCTCCAGCCAGCCGACCAGCTGGGCTTGGGCGATCCGCAGCTCGGCGTCGGTCGGGGCGGTGTCGTCGGTGAACGGCAGGGTGAGCCGCTCGAGCTCCTCCCGCAGTTCGGGGGCGAGCCCCTGCTCCAGCTCACGCACCGAGGACTTGTGGATCTCCTTGAGGCGAATGCGGCTGGCGTCGTCCAGGGGAGCGGCCCGTACCTCCTCCAGCAGCTGCTTGATCATCGTGCCGATCCGCATGACCTTCGCGGGCTGCTCGACCATGTCGGCGAGCGCTTCGCCGGAGTCGCCCCGGTCGTCCGACTTGTCCTTACTATCGTCGTCGGTCACCACCTGCGCGGTGAAGGGCGCATCCGATCCGGCTGCCGCCGGGATGGCCAACGGCCTGCCGTCGGGTCCGACAACGACGATGTGGTCCGGTGCCTCATCCGAGTGCGTCATGGTCCCTATCATGTCGTGTCCGGTCCGAACGCGCTAAGCCGGTGCTCCCGCGCCGGGCGTCGGTACGGGGTTCGGCGCCCGTCACCGGTCCACGCCGCCGTGCGAGGTCGGCGTTCTATTCTGTTCGGGTCGTGTGGTTCGGATTTGTCGAAAGTCGGTCGCCATGCTGAGTCCCAGGTCGCTGTGCTCTCGCCACGATGCGGAGGGGAACGCGGTTACACAGGCTCGCCCGCTGCCCTTAGAGTGGCCAGCATGACTTACGACGTCGCGCGGGTTCGGGGCCTGATACCGTCCCTGGGCGACGGCTGGATCCATTTCGACCCGCAAGCCGGCATGCTGGTTCCGGACGCGGTATCCCGCGCGGTTTCGACGGGTTTTCGAACCTCTTCCTTTTCGCATATCGGACGCCACGGCGCGGCCGTGCGCAGCGCAGCGATCCTGGACGCGGCCCGCGAAGCGGTCGCGGACCTGGTCGGCGGAGATCCGGCGGGCGTCGTGCTCGGTCCCGACCGCGCGGTCCTGCTGGCCTGGCTCGCCGAATCGCTGAGTTCCCGGCTCGGCCTCGGCACCGGCATCGTGCTGTCCCGGCTGGACGACGAGGCCAACGTCGCGCCGTGGCTGCGCATCGCCAACCGCTACGGCGCGCACGTGCGCTGGGCCGAGGTGGAGATCGAGACCTGTGAGATGCCGTCGTGGCAATTCGAGGAACTGATCGGGCCCACCGCGCGACTGGTCGCGCTCACCGCCGCCTCGCCGATCGTCGGCTCCGCTCCCGCCGTGCGGGTTGCCGCGGACCGGGTGCACGAGGTGGGCGGTCTGCTGGTGGCCGACGCGTTCGGCGCCGCGCCCTACGCCCTGATCGACATCGATGAACTGAATGCCGACGTCGTCGCGTTGAGCGCACCGGCATGGGGCGGTCCGCAGATCGGCGCGCTGGTCTTCCGAGACCCCGCGTTCTTGGACCGGATCCCGTCCATGTCGTTGAACCCTTATGCGAAGGGCGCCGAAAGACTCGAGGTCGGCGGGCATCAGTACGCGCTGCTGGCCGGCCTGACCACCTCGATCGACTTCCTGGCCGGGCTGGACGAGCGAGCGCGCGGCACTCGGCGCGAACGCCTGGAGATGTCGATCACCTCGTTGCAGGACTATCACGACCAGCTGTTCGAGCACTTGATGAGTGTGCTGGACTCGATCCCGAGTCTCACCGTGATCGGCCGCGCGTCCACCCGCATACCCACGGTCAGCTTCACGCTGGCGGGCATGCAGGCGGAGAAGGTCGCGGCCAAGCTCGCCGACAACCGGATCGGCACGGTCAGCGGCGTGCACGGCGGCAGCAGGCTGCTGGACGCGCTCGGCGTCAACGACGAGGGCGGCGCGGTGACCATCGGCCTCGCGCCCTACACCACCAAGTTCGAGATCGACCAGCTCGGCAGAGCGCTGCTGGCGCTGGAGTGAGCGGCGCCGCCGCCCTCAGAGTTCCTTCACCCGCAGCACCACCTTGCCGAACACCTCACCGGAGTCCAGCAGCTGGTGCGCGTCGGCGGCCTCCTCGATCGGCAGTTCGGCGGCGATGACCGGCGCGACCGTGCCGTCGGCGATCAGCGGCCACAGCCGGCCGCGCACCTCGGCGACGATCTCGGCCTTGCTGCCGATACCGGTGGCGGGCCGCGCGCGCACGTTGGTGGCGTGGACGGTGCCCCACTTACGCAGCAGCGCACCCAGATTCAGCTCGGCGCTCACCCCGCCCTGCATGCCGATCACCACCAATTTGCCGTGCTCGGCCAGCGCGTCGACGTTGCGCCCCAGATAGGCCGCGCCCATGTTGTCCAGGATGACGTCCGCGCCGGGGCCGCCCGCGCCGGACTCCTCGGCGCGCACCGCCGCGACGAAGTCGTCCTCCTTGTAGTTGATCAGCACGCTCGCCCCCAGCTCCGCGCAGCGCGCCAGCTTCTCGGCCGATCCGGCGGTCACCGCCACCCGAGCGCCGAGGGCGCGGGCGACCTGGATGGCGTGCGTGCCGATCCCGCTGCCGCCGCCGTGGACCAGCACCAGCTGGTTCGCGCGCAGATCGGCGGTCATCACGAGGTTCGACCACACGGTCGCCGCCACTTCGGGCAACCCGGCCGCCGCGCCCAGGTCCATGCCGTCCGGAACCGCGAGCACCTGCGTCGCGGGCACCACCACCCGTTCGGCGTAACCACCGCCGGAAAGCAGCGCGCAGACCCGATCGCCCACCGTCCACTCACGCACTCCGTCGCCGATTTCGGCGATGACACCGGAACATTCGAGGCCGGGGAACGGGCTGGCGCCGGGCGGCGGCGGGTAATAACCCTGACGTTGCAACAGATCGGCACGGTTGACGCCCGCCGCGGCCACCTCGATCAGCACTTCCCCAGGTCCGGGCGCCGGATCCGGCACCTCGGCCCAGGACATCACCTCGGGGCCGCCGAAACTCTTCAGATCTATCGCGCGCACCGTGCCATAGTGCTCCGCCGGTACGCGGCGCTGCGCGCGGACCCCCGAGTCGGACCGATGGGCGCGGTGCGGCGAGCGTGGCGCGGAAACGGAACGCGGGAACGCAATCTGGCAAGCGGCCTGCGGTGACCGGCGTCACGGACTACCGTTCCGGGGGTGAGCGGCGGCTTCATCGACTTTCAGAACGAGATCTACCTGGGCGGGCTGGGTGGCGTGACCCCCGAGTTGCCCATGACCGCCGCGGGTTTGGAATCGCTCGCGCGGGAGCGGCTGGATCCGGTCGCCTTCGCGTACGTCGCGGGCAGCGCGTCCGCGGAGCGCACCGCCGCGGCCAATCGGTCCGCCTTCGACCGCTACCGCCTGCTTCCCCGGATGCTGCGCGGCTCCACCGGCCCGGGCGCCCGGGATCTGTCGGTCGAGGTGCTCGGCACCAAGCTGGCCGCGCCCGTGCTGACCGCGCCGATCGGCGTCCTCGAACTGTTGCACGAGGGCGGCGAGGTGATCGTGGCCGAGGTCGCCAAGGAACTCGGCATCGGCACGGTGCTGTCCACCGCGGCCTCCTCGACCATCGAGGACGTGGGCGCGGCGGCCGGTGCGTGGTGGTACCAGTTGTACTGGCCCGCGGACGACGAACTGGCGTGCTCGTTCGTCCGGCGTGCCGAGCGGGCCGGAGCTTCGGCGATCGTGGTCACCGTGGACACCCCCACCCTCGGCTGGCGGCCGCGCGACCTGGAACACGCGCACCTGCCGTTCCTGCACGGCAAAGGCATCGCCAACTACCTGTCCGACCCGGTGTTCCGGGGCAAACTCGCCGCCGCACCGGAGGAGAGCGACGAGGCGATGCGGACGGCCATCCTCATCTGGGCCGGGCTGTTCGGCAACCACACGCTGCGGCTCGCCGATCTGGCGCGGCTGCGCGAATGGACCGACCTCCCGATAGCGGTGAAGGGCATCCTGCATCCCGACGACGCGCGCCAGGTGGTGGACGCGGGCGCCGACGCGGTGGTCGTGAGCAATCACGGCGGCCGTCAGGTGGACGGCTCGATCGCGGCGCTGGACGCGCTCCCCGCGGTGGTCGCCACCATCGGCGACCGTGCCGACGTGCTGTTCGACTCCGGAGTGCGCACCGGTTCCGACGTGCTCGTCGCGCTGGCCCTGGGTGCGAAGGCCGTGCTGTACGGGCGGCCGTGGGCCTATGGCCTCGGCCTCGCCGGCGCCACCGGGGCTCGGCACGCGCTTCGAATCCTCCTCGCCGATTTCGACTCCGCGCTCGGCCTCTCCGGCTGCACGAACCCGGCCGCGGTGAGCCGCGCACTGCTGTCCATGGTGCGCTGACCTGCGGCAGCCGATCATTTTCGCAGTTCGCCGGGCATAGAATGGCCACCGTGCATCCCGAACCGAGCGGTCGTGTCGTGGCCGAGCCCCGCTGGCTGACCCCGGCCCAGCAGCGTGCCTGGCGCGCGTACATGGACGGCCACCAGCGCCTGATGACGGCGCTGAATCGTCAGTTGCAGCGGGATAGTGACCTGACCGTCGCCGAATACCGGATTCTGGTCCTGCTCTCCGAGGCGCCCGACCGCTCGTTGCGGATGAGCGAGCTGGCCGACGGCGTGTTGTCCTCACGCAGCAAGCTGACCCATCAGATCCGGCGGCTGGAGGCCCAGCGGATGGTCCGCCGCAACACCTGCCTCGAGGACGGCCGCGGGGTGCTCGCCGAACTCACCGACGAGGGCATGCGCCGCCTCGAAGCCGCAGCGCCCGGCCACGTCGAAGCCGTCCGCCGCCACTTCATCGACCTGCTGGCCCCCGCCCAGCTCGAAGTGATCGGTGACGTCTTCGAACGCGTCGACGAGGAAATCGGCAAGCACTCCGGCTGAGGCGTCCGCTACGATCAGGTCCCTGGAGACGTGGCAGAGCGGCCGAATGCACTCGCCTTGAAAGCGAGCGTCGCGAGAGCGACCGGGGGTTCAAATCCCTCCGTCTCCGCAAAGAAACCGGCACTTCGATCTTCGTGGCATGGACAAGCACCGGGCTTCCAGCAATGTGGTCACAGCCCTATGTCGGCATCGAAATCCCTGCGGACGAAGTTCGGCCGGATGTCCAGGTCGGGCGGGTCGTAGTAGCGGTGGAAGGTCGGGGTCAGCCCGGATGAGATCGGCGGGTTGATCCAGGACCAGTCGGTGGGGCAGGCGCGGCCCGCGGCCTCCTCGCGCTTGACGTGATCGCAGAACTGCTTGGCGACGGTGTGGTGGTCGACGATGTACACGCCCGCCTTGCGGAAGCTGTAGAGCACCGCGCGGTTGAGCTCGACCAGGGCCTGATCGCGCCAGAGATTGCGCTCGGCCCTGGTGTCCAGGCACATCATCTCCGCGATCAGCGGGAGCATGTTGTAGCGGTTGGCGTCGCTGAGATTGCGCGCGCCGATCTCCGCGCCCAGATACCAGCCGTTGAACGGCGCGAACGGGTACGTCATGCCGCCGACCTCGAGATTCATGTTCGACACCGCGGGCAGCGCGTGCCAGCGCAGTCCGAGACCGGCGAACCACTCGAACTCCGGGTGCTCGAGTTCCACCTCGCGTGCGAGCTCGGGCGGGATCTCGAACCAGCGGACCGGCTCGTCCGGCGTGCTGATCAGCAACGGAAGGATGTCGAAAGGCGTTCCGGCCCCCTGCCACCCGAGCTGCACGGCGAATTCGGTGAGCTCGATATTGGCGGCGTCGCCGGTGACCGTGCCATCCCCGTTGCGATAGCCCGCGTATCGGATGATCTGCGGGCTGACGATGCGGAACTCGCGGCCGTCCGGTTGCCGCGGCGGGCCGACGGTGATCATCGACTGGATGGCGCCGCCGTTGGTGGCCATGTGCAGGTGCTGCCAGCAGACCTCGGCCAGCTCGCGGGCCGAGCGCACGCGGCGGGCGTCGAGCAATTTGAGGGAGCGCCAATGTTTCCGGCCGACGCAGCGCGCGTGATTTCGCCAGGCGAGTTTGGCTCCGATCAGGATCTCCTCGGCGGTCTGCAGATAGGCGCCGGTCTGTTCGAGCTGCTCGAGCGCGCCACGCCTGCGCTGAGCGCTCAAGTGCGCCAGTTCGGGCAGCCGGAAGAACTCGTCGCACTCCCGCATGCGGCGTCGCAGATCGGGGATGAAAGGTTCTGTGTGCGATTCGTTCTCGATCGAGGAGACGGGTGACACTGGATTCACGATTTTCTCCGGTCGGGCATTGGTGCTGCGATGAAACAGGCGAGTCGAGCAGAGAATTCGCGCGGAAGCGCGGGCGGCAACGATTCGCGGCAGGTGGCCCACGACGGCACTCGGAACGGATGCCAGAAAATAGCCTCGGAACGGGACTTACTCGAATACCGGCGCGATGTCCACGACTGGAAACCGGGCGGACGGTCCACTTCGGACACCACGGCATACTGCGATGACCTCGGTGCTGATGGTATGGATGCGCGATCATGCCCGTCCTAGTTCGATACCCGGAGGAGGCTCGCCGCACAGCGTACGGCGAGTGTGCTGACGGTGTGCCATGATTTGCTGGATTTGCTGGATTTGCTGGGTCGTCAGAAGAAGCGGGCCCGAATCGGCGGTGTCCAGTATCGTTGACCCGATCTGCTTTTCGAGGGTTGAGGGGTTCGCTCGTGCGCAGTGTCATCGGTATGGCGATCACCGTCGTCGTGCTTCATATCCTCGGCTGGGGGACGCTTCTGCTGTTCGTCGTGCCGGGCCACTATGTGATCGGTGGTTCGGTATTCGGCGTCGGCCTGGGAGTGACGGCGTACACGCTCGGCATGCGGCACGCGTTCGACGCCGACCATATCGCCGCGATCGACAACACCACGCGAAAGCTCGTGGCGGAGAGTGGGAAACAAAAGGTCCAGACCGTCGGTTTCTGGTTCGCGCTCGGCCATTCCACCGTAGTTTTCGTACTGGTGGCTTTGCTCGCCTTCGGCGTGCGGGCGCTGGCGTCCGGGTTGGAGGATGAGGACTCCGCCCTGCAACGCTGGACGGGCCTGTGGGGAACCGGCGTGTCAAGTGCGTTCCTGATCCTGATCGGCCTGCTGAATCTGGCCTCGCTGGTAGGCATCTGGCGGGTGTTCCAGCAGATGCGCCTCGGCGAGTACGACGAGGCGCAGCTGGAACGACAGCTGGACAGCCGTGGCCTGCTCAACCGGGTGCTGCGGCCGGTGATCGGTCTCGTCCGCGAGCCGCGGCACATGTATCCGGTGGGCGTGCTGTTCGGCCTCGGTTTCGACACCGTCACCGAAGTCGGGCTGCTGGTGATCGCGGGCGGTGCCGCGGCGACCGGGCTGCCCTGGTACTCGATTCTGGTGCTGCCCGTGTTGTTCTCGGCGGGCATGGCGCTGTTCGATTCGCTGGACGGGTCGTTCATGAGCTACGCCTACGACTGGGCCTTCGCTCGGCCGGTGCGCAAGATCTACTACAACCTGGTGATCACCGGCCTGTCGGTCGCGGTCGCGCTGTTGATCGGAGGGCAGGAAATCGTCTCCATCTTCGCCGAGAAACTCGAAGTAGAGTCGGGTGTGGTTGCCTGGGTCGGGAATCTGGACCTGGGTGATCTCGGCTACATCATCGTGGGGCTGTTCGTGCTCACCTGGGCGGTCGCCGTCGCGGTCTGGCGATTCGCCGGAGTGGAGCGACGCTGGCAGGACGGACTGGCCGCGCGATGAGCGCCACACGCGTGCCCCGCCAGGGCGACGGCTGTCGTCCCACCTGCGGGGGCTCTGGCAGGATGGGTCGCATGCTGTCTCGGCGCGCGGTGCGGCGTTGGGTCTCCAGCGCCCTGATAAGCGCCGCACTTGTCTCCGGTGCGGTGGGATTGGGTGCTTCCCAGGTAACGGCGGTCCCCGGGAAACCGCCGCCGGTGAACAGTGGGTCCTCCGACGGTCCCGGCCCGGCCGAGCCGACCACCAAGCGACCCTCCATCGCGCGGATCGAGCGCATCGAACCGATCCACGATCGGTGGCTACGGGTCTACGTCGCCTCGCCCGCGATGAGCCGGGTGGTCGAAGTGCAAGTTCTGCTGCCGCGCGACCAGTCGCGCCCGCGTCCGACCGTGTACATGCTCGACGGCCGCAGCGCGAGCCCCGACAGCAACAACTGGACCGAACTCGGGCACGCCGACCGCTTCTACGCGGACAAGGACGTCAACGTCGTGCTCACCGTCGGCGGTCCCGCCAGCTTCTACACCGACTGGCAGCAGCCCGACCCGGTGCTCGGCACGAACAAGTGGGAGACGTTCCTGACCAAGGAGCTGCCTCCGCTGATCGACGCGGAGTTCGACGGCAACGGCACCAACGCCGTCATGGGCGTCTCGATGGGCGCGGAGGCGGCGATGATGCTGGCGTTCCGGCAACCGGCGCTCTACACCGCGATCGCGGCGCACAGCGGCTGCTTCTCGATGGGCACCGACATCGGCCAGGCGCAGGCGCGCGCCGTGGTCGCCACCTACATGGGCGAGCCGGACAACATGTTCGGCAAGCAGGACGATCCGGCCTGGCTCGCGCACGACGTCACCCTGCACGCGGACGCGCTGCGCGGCAAGACGATCTATCTTTCGGTCGGCAGCGGCCTGCCCGGCGTGCACGACGTGCCGGGCAACCCGAACGTCGACCTTCCCAGCGCCATCACGTTCGGCGGGCCGCTGGAGGCCGCGACCAACGCCTGCACCAGGCGGCTCACCGATCGACTGCGGTCCCTCGACATTCCGGTCACCGCGCATTTCCGGGCCACCGGTACGCACTCCTGGCCGTACTGGGAGGACGAGCTGGCCCTCTCGTGGCCCACGATCGCGCCCGCGATCGGCGTTCGTTAACCCAGAAACCGCGCGAGCACATCCGGCGCACCGGCGAAGCTCAGGAACAGGTCGTTCTCGTGCGGGTCACCGATGGTGACACGCACCCCGTCGGTTCCGTACGGCCGCACCAGCACGCCGGCCGTCGCGCTCGCCTCGCCGAACTCGGCGCTGCGCGCGCCCAGCGGCAGCCAGACGAAATTCGCCTCGCTCGGCGGCACCGGATAGCCCGCCGTCACCAGCGCGTCGCGCACGCGCGCGCGTTCGGCGACCAGAAGGTCGGTGCGATCCAGCAGCTCGTGACGGGCCTCCAGCGACGCGATCGCCGCCGCCTGCGCGAGCCGGTTCACGCTGAACGGGATGTGCACCTTCAGTAGGGCCGTGATCACGGCCGGGTCGCCCACCGCGTAGCCCACTCGCAGCCCGGCCAGGCCGTACGCCTTGGAGAAGGTGCGCAGCACAACCACATTGGGCCTGGTCCGGCCGAGCTCGACGCCGTCAGGGCGGTCCGCCAGCCGGATGTATTCGTAGTACGCCTCGTCCAGCACCACCAGCACGTGCGACGGCACCGCGTCCAGGAACCGGACCAGCGCCGCCTTGCCGACGGCGGTGCCGGTGGGATTGTTCGGGTTGCAGACGAAGATCAACTTGGTCCGCTCGGTGACGGCGGCGGCCAGCGCGTCCAGATCGTGGACCTGGCCGGGTGTGAGCGGTACCTGCACGGCGGTGGCGTTGCCCACCTTCGTCACGATCGGGTACGCCTCGAACGAGCGCCACGCGAACAGCACCTCGTCGGACGGCGACGCGCAGGTGATCTGCACCAGCTCCTGGCACAGCGCGACGCTGCCGCACCCGACCGCGATATTGTCGAAGCCGACCCCCAGGAACTCGGCCAGCGCCGTGCGCAGCTCGGTGACCTGGTTGTCCGGATACCGGTTGGCCAGCTCGGCCGCCTCGGCGATGGCTTTCGCGGCGGCGGGCAGCGGACCGACGGTCGTCTCGTTGCTGGCCAATTTGACCGCGCCGGGATTGCTGCGGCCGGGGGTGTACGCCGGGATCGATTCGAGGTCCGGCCGGATCTGCGCTGTCACACTCCAACCCTAATCCGTGCCGTGGAAGGCCTGATCGGCCTACCGGAAAATCTCTGGGCGATAGGCCCTCACGTGCAATTTCTACCGAAGATCAGCAACTCGCCCTAGGCTGGTTTCATGTCGGGCACCTACGACGATATGGCCCCGCTGCGGGGTAGCGACCGGGAAGAAGTGCGGCCGACCAGCGGTGGGCAGGTGCCCATCACGGTGGTGGAGCCGGAAGGAAATGCCCGTGGCGGAATCGTGCTGCTGCACGAGTCCGGCGAGTTCACCGGCGCGTTACGCGACCTGATGAACGCACTGGCCGGCGAGGGATGGACGGTGGTCGCACCCAAACTCTTCCATCGCGAGGACGGCCAGGCGGGCGGCGGGGTCTTCGGCGACGAGCTGTTCGAAGACTTCGACGCCTGCTTCGACTGGCTCACCCGGCGCGGGGTGTTTCCCGACACCATCGGCGTGCTCGGTTTCGACTCCGCGGGCACCGCCGCGTTCCTCGTCGCGACCAATCGTCCGATCGGCGCCGCGGTGAGCGTAGCCTCGCCCGGCATCATCGAGCCGCTCACCGACCAGGCCGACGCCTTGGTGCGCGCCGCTCCCCACCTACAGGCGCCGTGGCTCGGCCTGTTCGGCGTCGACGACCCGGCCACCCCGCCCGCCCAGGTCGACCAGTTGCGTGACGCGACCGCCCGCGCCGCGGTCGCCAGCCTGGTCGTCACCTACCCCGGCCTGCACCACCGCGCCGACACCCCCGAGGCGGACGAGGACATGGAGACCGTCGATTCGCAGACCAGAATCTTCGACTGGTTCGACAGCAACCTGCGCTGACCAGCCGTTTTGTGATCTGAACGGTAGCTGCTGTAACCTTTGGGCTCGGCGGTTCGAAAGGACCGGTGCCCTCGAAGAGAAGGCTCCAGGAGGCGTGCCAGAGCGGCCGAATGGGACTCACTGCTAATGAGTTGTCCCTTCACGGGGACCGGAGGTTCAAATCCTCTCGCCTCCGCCACGCCCGGGAAACCGGGTACAACTGAATAACACATGCGCCCGTAGCTCAACGGATAGAGCATCTGACTACGGATCAGAAGGTTGGGAGTTCGAGTCTCTCCGGGCGCACCGAACTGAGGCTTTCGGCGGTCACGCCGGGAGCCTCGGTGCAATTCTCATTACGTTGGAGCGTGGGCGGGAGCTTGCCAGCGGGGCGACTCCGCGGCAGTGGGACCCAGACGCGAAGGTAGGGGAACGAGTTCGGGGGCGTAATCGGATATCGCTATACGGGGGCGGCGTATGAGTGTCAGCGGTGACGTGCTGGTCGTACATGTAGTGCAGGCATATCGCTTCGCTTTGAATCCGACCCCCAGTCAGGTGGCAATGTTGCTCTCCCACTGCGGGGCGCAGCGATTCGCGTTCAACTGGGCGCTTGACCTGGTTAGCGTGAACCTTCGGCAGCGAGCGGCGGAGCGTTCCTACGGCATCGCAGAAAGCGAGCTGACGCCAGCGGTGGGATGGTCGGCCTATGAGCTGCGTAAACGCTGGAACCAGGTAAAGGGCGAAGTCGCTCCCTGGTGGCGGGAGAACTCGAAGGAAGCGTATTCCAGCGGCATAGCGAATCTGTCGACTGCCCTCACCAACTGGTCCTCGTCCCGTGCGGGGAACGCCGTGGCGCACGTGTCCGCTTTCCGCGATTCAAAGGTCGGAGAACCGGCGCATCGTGTCGATTCACCACCGGGGCGATGGGGCTGGCCGCCGCTGACCGACGCCACGTGAAGCTTCCCCGGATCGGCATTGTGCGGACCTGCGAATCGACCCGGAAGCTCGCACGCCGACTCGATGACGGCACTGCACGAATTCGCTCGGCCACCGTGTCTTCGCGACATGGACGTTGGTTCGTATCGTTCTCCGTGGAGGTGGAGCGATCGGCGAACAAGGCTGGTCGCCCGGATGCCGTAGTGGGCGTGGATCTCGGAGTAAAGCATCTAGCGGTGCTTTCCGAGCCTGTACGCGGATTGACCGACAGAGAGGGGATGCTGCCGAACCCCAAGCATCTCGACAAGGCCCGGAAAAAGTTACGGAGGTTGCAACGCCAGGCCGCTCGCCGCCGTCTTGCGGCGAGCTCGGATTCGCGCGACGAGCCATCGAAGCGATTGCGATCCACCAATCGCCGGATCGCGAGGTTGCACGCGAGGGTAGTGCGGGCACGAGTTGATGGACTGCACAAACTGACGACCGCGCTCACCGCCCGCTACGGGACGATCGTCGTAGAGAATCTGAATATCGCCGGAATGGTGCGTAACCGCCGTTTGGCCGGCTCTATCGCCGACGCGGGGTGGGGTGAATTAAGGCGGCAGCTGGACTACAAGGTTCGATGGAACGTAGGAACACTCGTCGTCGCCGACCGCTGGTACCCATCATCGAAAACCTGCTCCAACCCTCGCTGTGGTGCGGTGAAAGCCAAGCTGCGTCTCAGCGAGCGCGAGTTTCGATGTGAGCACTGCGGTCTGGTGATCGATCGCGATCGCAACGCTGCGCGAAACCTGGCCGGTTTGGCGACGCGACGTCCTCCCCGAGTTGCGGGGCGACGGAAAACGAGCCTGCTGGAAATCCGCGTAAGCCCGGTCGCACGGTCGGCGGAGGATATTGCCACGGGAACGCCTCACCTGGCGAGGTGAACGTCGTGTGAGTAATCACGCGACTGCCGTCTGCATGTCCGATGACATCCGACGGCAACGGTTCGAATCCCTTCGGGCCAAGGCCGTCACGTTTACAGCTTGTCCGGGAACGCTGGTCAGACGCCATCCTCGCCGAGCAGTTCTCGGAGCTAGCCTGAGTCCGTGGGCTGCGAATTCGACTCGGAGTCGGTGGAAGCCGGGCAGGCCGTGGAGTTGGTCTGTCCCGATCCGGGAAACAGAGTCAGGCTCTGGAACCGTGTCGCGCCCTATGGGGACGATGTCGTGGCGTTGTGTGCCGAATTCTCCGGCGATCAGATGCGTGCCGCGGTTCATGGGCTCACTGTCGATTTCTATGGGGGCGGCTCCCTACCGCTGTTCCTGGACGGGCTGGCGTCGGAGTTCGCTGGCTGGCAGGGGGTTCAGAGCTGGGAAAGCCTGGATCACGATCTGCGAGTCGATGCGCAGCACGATCCGCGTGGCTACGTCGAGATGACCTGGACGTTGAGCCCACGCAGCTGCTCGCGCCCGGACAGCTGGACCGCAACCGTGGTCACGGCGCTGGAAGCAGGCGAGGAGATGCGCCGACTCGCCGACTCGGTCCATCGGTTCCTTCGACCCTCGTCAACCCAACCGATGGGTCGATGAGCCACTCGGTGCATCGGAACAACCCTTCGTAGCCGGCGGTGCGGGATCTACTTCCAGGCGGGCAGGCTCGGCAGGTCGCCGGTCAGATCCGAACCGGTGCTGCGGCCGATCAACCACGCGGCGAGGGACGAGGACGGGCCTGAGATGGTGTGGGTGGCGGGGGAGCTTCCGATGGTGGCGGTGTAGTCGGAGTCCATGGCGCGCAGGGTGAACGGCTCGAGGGGGGTGTCTGCGGTGAGGCGGGTGAGGTCGGCGGTGACTTGGGAGAGGATGCGGGTGACGAAGGAGGACGGCCAGTCGGAGGGGTGGTAGTTCGCGTTCAGGTCGACGTGGTGGATTTCGACCTCTTGCAGACGCATCCACAGGATTTCGGTCGCCGGGATCGGCCGGCCCTGGCGGGTGCGGACTTGCGCTCGCCAAGCGTCGTCGGTGAGCGAGCGTGCGAGGGCGAGGAAGCGGGTGGCGGCGGCCTCGTTGTCGGCCAGATGCTCGGTGAGCGGACGGGCCGCGCCCGCCTCGATGTCGTGGTCGCGCAGGAAAGCGCTGGCGTATTGCGGGATCTCGACGTCAGTGTGCGCCCACAGCAGCAGGTTCACCAAGCTGTCGGCGTTGCGGGCGAGATGAGCAAGGACGTGGCCGCGGGTCCAGCCGGGCAGTGCGGAGGGGCCGGTGACGGCGTGCTCATCGAGGCCGCGGATGGTGTCGAGCAGGCGGGCGGTCGCCTCGGCGACGGTGTCGAGTTGCACGGGGGTCTGTGAGGCGGCGGTGGTCACGGTTTCGACCATAGCGAGGGAGAACCCGGTCCGCCGCCGACGACAGGCCGGGTTCGCAGAGGAGGGGCGGACTACCCGCCGACGATCGCGTCGGCTTCGATCTCGACCAGCAGGGCCGGGGTGATCAAAGCCTTGATCTCGTACATGGCCGTCGCGGGACGGATCTCGCCGAACACCTCGGCGTGCGCCTTGGCGACCTCGGGCCAGCGTGCGATATCGGTGACGAAGATGCGGGTGCGCACCACGTCGGCCAGGCTCGCACCCGCCTCTTCCAAGGCGGAGCCGATGCGCCGCAGCGTTTCCCTGGTCTGCTCGCCGATGTCGTCGCCGCCGACCGCCGTGCCGCCGGGGGCCGAAGCGGTGGTCCCGCTGACCGCGATGACATTGCCGAGCCGGACCGCCCGCGAGTAGCCGACGATGTCTTCGAACTCCGAACCCGAGGAGATGTTCACGCGATCGCTCATGGGCGAAAGCATCGCACGCCGCCTCGCGTTCCCGTATCCACCGAGGTCACCGGCCCGCTCCGAATACCGCAACGCTCCGCTGGCCGCGAGGGTGGCCGACATGTTGCCACACGATGTGCGGCAATGGGTAGGTATCAGCCCGGTTCGGTCCGCTCCCGTTCTTCCACGACGACCGCCGCGGCCAGCGCGATCAACCACAGCGACATCGCGCCCACCTGAATGCGCTGCGCGATCCCGAGGGCGTGGTTGCCGGGCAGGTTGTCGGCCACCAGCATCCACACCGTCGCCAGCGACCCGATCACCAACACCACCAGGCCGAATTCGCGTAGCACCCGAAATCGCCGGTAGCGGAACGCGGCCAGGTCGAAGGTGAACGCCGCGACCGCGATCGAGGTGACGGCCAGTGTGCTCGTCAGTGCGTGCGGCTGGTGCAGTTGCGGGAACAGTTCACTCGGGCCGCCGCACCCGCTCTCGCCGGGAGTGCAGTCGCGCAGCGGCAGCAGGGCGTCGGCGATGGTCGCCGCGCCGAAGCAGAACAGCGCGATCCAGCCGACGGTGGTCAACCCGCGTCGGGGAAACGACAGGAGCCCCGCGATGGCCGCGGGCATGAGCGATGCGCCCACGATCAGGTCCGCGGTCGCGAACACCTCCCGGTACGGCTTGCCCTCCGCGTCGAGTTCGCTGAGGAAGGAGTCGAGGGGGTCGAGGTCGATTTTCAGCGCGAATTGGAGGACCCAGGACGAATAGCAGAGCCCAGCGAGTGCGATCGCGGCCGCGACCAGCACCGATGCCGGTCGGATACGCCGAACGGAGGTCTGCGAGCCACCCGCCACGTTTCCATTGTGCGGCGTGTTCGAGCGCGCCGGGCAGCGGCGGGCCGCACACGTCATTACCATCCGGCACACAGGGTCTTGTCAGCTTCGCCCGGCACGCTGGACGACAGCTGCAACTCGAGGAGGTTCCCCATGCTCGGCTTCGCGACCGCCGCCGCCGCCGGAATCGCGGTCATGACGGTGATGGTGGTGTCCGGCTACCTGGCCGCCCACGCTCCACGTTCACTCGTGCGGGTGCGACGCCGCTGACAGCGCGGCTTGGACGCGGTCGGCCGCGCTGACGGGATCCTCGTGCTCCCAGACGCGGATCACGTGCCATCCCGCCGCGATCAGCGCGGCGTCGGTGGCTCGATCCCTGGCCACGTTTCCGGCCAGTTTGGCCGCCCACCAGTCGGCGTTGTTCTTCGGATCGGTGGCGTGCTGCGGGCAGCGGTGCCAGAAGCAGCCGTCCACATAGACGACGACTCGCCGGCGCGGGAACACCAGGTCGGCGCGTCGTCGCTGCCCGCGGATCGGTGCGCGGTCGACGTAGTAGCGCAGCCCGCGGCGGTGCAGTTCCCGGCGCAGCGCGAGTTCGGGATCGGTGCCGGTGCGCCGCTGGCGCGCCATCCGGGCGCTGGTGGCGGCGTCGGTAGCGGGCCGCTGGGTCATGCCGCCCAACCGCCCATCCGGTCCAGATGGCTCTCCACGTCGGCGAGGAATCCGGGCGGAAAACGCAGACTGCCCATGGTGGTCCGGCGCAGGAATCCGGCTGTCGCACGGGCGGAGAGCAACTGCGCGTCGGTGAGGAAGTGGGTCAGGTCCTCGTAGGGCTCGTGCACCGGCCAGGTGGAGACGGGCACGCGATAAGCCGCACCGTTGTGACCCCACGCGGCGACCGGCCACGGCGTTCCCGGAGCCAGCGGCTGATCGCCGGGGATCGGATCGAGCGGAGCGGCCAGCCGCGCCCCCACCCAGGACGCCATCCGAACGCTCACCGCGTTGCCGACCAGCTTCCAGCGGTGGCCCTTCCGCACACCCGGCACGTCGGTCGCGGGCGCCGTCCAGCCCGCGTCGAAGCCCTGGAGGCGTTCGGCGTCGGCGATGCCGGGCGTGACGATCTCCCCGGACGGCAGCCGCACCGCGGGCGGGCTGGCGATGCCGAGCGCGGAGCCGCCCTTCAGCGTCGGCACCGCGTTCACCGCCCAGCCGAGGCCGCGCACCCCCTCGGTCCAGTAGAAGCCGCACGGGTCGAACGCGGGATCGCCAACAGTCCGTGGACCGGCGTCTTCACCGAACAGCACGCCGCGCGGGTCCTCGGTGCGGGAGGCCAGCATGAGCACTCGCTGTCTGCGCTGGGGCAGGCCGAACGCGCGGGCGTCCACCACCCGGTAGGCCCAGGTGTAGCCGAGTTCGTCGAGCGCGCCGGTGATGTGCCGCATGGCTGCGCCGCGGCCCAGCTGCAGCATGAACGGCACGTTCTCGATCAGCAGCCAGCGTGGGCCGCGCTTGCGGCGCACCAGCCGGAATACTTCGTCGACCAGACTCGAGCGCGTGCCGGTGATTCCGGCGGTTCGTCCCGCCTGGGAGAGGTCCTGGCACGGAAATCCCGCCGCGACCAGTTCCGTCCTCGCCGGGATGGCGCGCAGCCGGGTGATGTCGGAATGCAGCGGCACGTCCGGGAATCGGGCGGCGAGCACGCCTTGGGCGCCGGGCTCGATCTCGCACAGCAGCTCGGTGTGCCAGCCGTGCCTGCCGAGGCCGAGCTCGAGTCCGCCGATCCCGGCGAACAGCCCGACCATCCGCACGCCCGTCAACGACCTTCCCTTTCTCGCGTCCACACCGGACGCCCCCACGCGTCCCGTGCCCGGGGAGCAGGTTACTCGAGTCGGCCCGGGGCGATCCCCGAACATCGGGACCATCGTCCCCGGCACCTGGTACGGTCCGCGTGTCACGCGGTGCGATCGGTGCGTTTTTCCAATAATGCACAGGGGTGGTCGCACAGGACGTGATGACCGGTCGATCCGCCTGCGTTCCACCGCGGGCCGCCCACGATCCTGGTGGCGCGCTCGCGCATTGCTTTTGCTCGACGAAGTTCCAGAGCGACGCTAGGGAAAGTGAGCGAAAACATGCCTTTGCCTTCCAGCAGGAACGGACAATTCCCCTCCGTTGTGGTCACCAGCCTGGCGGCGACCACGTCTCTGGCGGCCGACGTGGACTCCACATGGAAGGGCCTGCTCAATGGCGACAGCGGCATCGACACCCTGGATGACGATTTCATCGACCAATTCGAGCTGCCGGTGCGCATCGGCGGGCATCTGAAGGTGCCGCCCACCGCGTACCTGGACCCGGACGAGCGCCGCAAGCTCGCCTACGTGGAGCAGCTGGCCATCGTGCTCGGGCGCGAGGTCTGGCGCAACGCGGGCAGCCCCGAAGTGGACAAGCACCGTCTCGGGGTGTCCATCGGCACCGGGCTCGGCGGACCCGAGGCGCTCATCCACGCTCGGGACAAGCTGCACAACGGGGGCTACCGCAAGGTTTCGCCGTACACCGTCCAGGCCATGATGCCCAACGGCGCCGCGGCATGCGTCGCGCTGGAACTCGGTGCCCGCGCGGGGGTGTCGACGCCGGTGTCGGCCTGTTCGTCCGGCGCGGAGGCGATCGCCAACGCGTGGCGGATGATCGTCATGGGTGACGCCGACGTGGTGGTCACCGGCGGCGTCGAGGGTTCGATCCAGGCCATCGCGATCGCGGCGTTCACCATGATGCGCGCCATGAGCACCCGCAACGACGCGCCGAAGAGCGCTTCGCGTCCGTTCGACGCCGACCGCGACGGTTTCGTGTTCGGCGAGGCGGGCGCGCTGATGGTGCTGGAGACCGAGGAGCACGCCAAGGCGCGCGGCGCGACCATTCACGCCCGGCTGATGGGCGCGGGCGTCACCTCCGACGGCTTCCATCTGGTCGCGCCCGACCCCGAGGGCGTCGGCGCCGCGCGCGCGATGACGCGGGCGATGCGGACGGCCGGTCTGGCCAAGGGCGACATCACGCACGTCAACGCGCACGCGACAGCCACGCCGATCGGCGATACGGCGGAGGCGCGCGCGATCCACCAGGCGGTGGGCGACCATGCGTCGGTCTACGCGCCGAAATCGGCCCTCGGTCATTCCATCGGCGCGGTCGGCGCGCTCGAATCGGTGATCACGGTGCTCAGCGTGCGGGACGAGATCGTGCCGCCCACGCTGAATCTGGACAATCAGGATCCGCAGATCGAGCTGGACGTGGTGCACGGCGCGGCCCGGCCCGGCCGTATCGATTACGCCCTGAACAACTCCTTCGGATTCGGCGGGCACAATGTAGCGCTCGCCTTCGGCCGGTACTGACCGCCAGGTGGCCGGGACACCTGCTAGCCTTCCCGACGCTTCGTTATCGACCTGTGTTCGGTGTCATTGCACGGCCCGAGTGTCTGTGCGCTGGAAAAGGATAAGGCGATGATCGACGAAACCTTCGACGACTTTCTGAACGATCAGGGCAAGATCGAAATCCGCGGGAACAGGACCCTGATCGACTTCGTCGACAAGCACAGCACCGAGAACGGCGATGGCCTCGCCTACCGCTTCATCGACTACTCCAGGGAACAGGACGGCGAATACCACGAACTCACCTGGCAGCAGTTCGGTGTGCGCCTGCGCGCGGTGGCGGCCCGGTTGCAGCAGGTCACGCAGCCGGGGGACCGGGTGGCGGTTCTCGCCCCGCAAGGGCTCGACTATGTCGTCTCGCTCTTCGCCGCGGTGTACGCGGGCAATATCGCGGTTCCGTTGTTCGATCCGGAGGAACAGGGTCACACCGATCGCTTGCACGCGGTGCTCGGTGACTGCAAACCCGCCGTGATCCTCACGACGGGTTCCGCGGCAGGCGGTGTGCGGAAGTTCTTCCGGCACCTGCCGCCGCCGGAGCGGCCGCGCATCATCGCGGTGGAGGCGATCCCGGACAGTGTCGGCGTCTCCTGGGTGCGCCCGAACATCGACATCGACAGCGTCGCCTACCTGCAGTACACGTCGGGATCCACCCGGACGCCCGCGGGTGTGGAGATCACCCACCGCGCGGTGGGCACGAATCTGCTGCAGATGATCGACGCCATCGGCGTCACGGAGAACTCGCGCGGAGTCACCTGGCTGCCGCTGTTCCACGACATGGGCCTGCTCGCGGTGATTCTGCCGACCGTCGGCGGTGGATTCATCACGATCATGTCGCCGAGCGCGTTCGTACGCCGGCCCTACCGCTGGATCAAAGAACTTGCCGCGGCCTCCGACGGCGCTGGAACCTTCGCCGCCGCACCCAATTTCGCGTTCGAGCACGCCGCAGCGCGCGGCAAGCCCAAGCCCGGCGAGGAATTGGACCTCTCCAATGTGATCGGGCTGATCAACGGCAGCGAACCGGTTTCGGTGTCGTCGATGAAGAAATTCAACGACGCGTTCGCGCCGTACGGATTGCCGGAGACGGCGATCAAGCCGTGCTACGGCATGGCCGAGGCGACGGTGTTCGTCTCCGCCACCAAGGCCGAGGACAAGGCGAAGGTCGTGCATGTCGATCGAGCCGAGCTGAACGCGGGGCGGATGGTCGAGGTCGCGCCGGACGCCGACAACGCGATCGCGCAGGTGTCCTGCGGTTATGTAGCGCGGTCACAGTGGGCGGTGATCGTCGACCCGGAGCACGGCACCGAGCGACGCGACGGTGAGGTCGGCGAGATCTGGCTGCACGGCGAGAACATGGGCATCGGTTACTGGGGGCGTCCCGAGGAGACGAAGGCCACTTTCCGCGCGAAATTGGCCGAGCGGCTGCCGGAGGGCAGTCACGCGGAGGGCACGCCGCAGGACGCCAACTGGATGCGCACCGGCGATTTCGGCGCGTATCTCGACGGCGAGCTGTACATCACCGGCCGGGTCAAGGACTTGGTCATCGTGGACGGCCGCAACCACTATCCGCAGGATCTGGAGTTCTCGGCCCAGGAATGCAGCACGGCGCTGCGCCCCGGCTTCGTCGCGGCGTTCTCGGTGCCTGCCAACGAATTGCCCGCGCTGGTCTTCGAGCAGGGCAGCCACTCCGGTCTGACGTTCGACGCCGAGGACACCTCCGAGCAGTTGGTGATCGTCGCGGAGCGCAACACCCGTGCGGGCAAGCTCGAGTCGGAGCCGGTCGCCGACACCGTGCGCGCCGCGATCGCGCGCCGTCACGGCGTCATGGTCCGGGACGTGCTGCTGGTGCCCGCGGGCTCGATCCCGCGCACCTCCAGCGGCAAGATCGCCCGCCGCGCCTGCCGGGCGGCCTATCTGGAAGGGACGCTGCGCGGCGGTCATCAGCAGCAAGCGTTCCCGGACGCGCCGCAGGAGTGGGAGTCCGAGAGCGTGGTCGTGAACTAGAACCGGAACGGGGGGAACGACACCACCTCGCGGTAGCGGTCGGGGTCGGTGACCAGCGACGATCAGCACACGACCGGGTGTAGATCCGCGCGGCTTGACCTCGAGCTCGCTCGAGGTTGTTGGCTTGGTGAATGAGTGTCGAACCCGGCGCCTCGACGAGCGCGGATGTCCGGCGGCAGCCGGAAAATCGGTTGGTCGAGGCACGCCGCGGTGCGACCCTGGAATGTCGGACTCCGATGCCAACATCACCGGAGGTCCCGCTCTCTGCCGCCAGTCACATACCTCGAGGGGGAGTTTTGTCTGTCGCGCTGCACGTTTCGTCGGCCGAACCGGAGGTCGACAGAACGCGGCGGCCCGCCGCCACGGGCCGCCTGCACTCACTGCGCCGATTCTGGCCGTACCTGCGTCCGCACGTCGGCATCCTGCTCGCCGCCAGCGGACTCGCACTGCTGGCCGGCCTGACCGCCGTGGTGATTCCGCTGATGATCGCGCGGATCATCGATGGCCCGGTCGCACATCGTGATTTCGCGGGCGCGCTCGGGCCGGTGGCCGTCGTCCTGGTGCTCGGCCTGCTGGAGGCGGCCGGCGTGTGGGGACGCCGCTGGTTGATCGCCGCTCCAGCCACTCGATTCGAGATCACTCTGCGCGCCGGGATCTTTCGCAAGCTGCAGGCGCTGGCGATCGGCAGGCACGACGCGTGGGAGTCGGGGCAGTTGCTGTCGCGTGCGATCGACGATCTGGCCACCCTGCGCCGGTTCGTCTCCTTCGCGGGGCCGTTCTTGCTCATCCACACCGTGATCATCCCGGTCGGCCTGCTCGTGTTGATCGCGCTGAGCCCGCAGATCGGCCTGATCTTCGTGGTGATCTCGATTCCGTTGGCCGCCATCTGCATTCGCTTCGAGCGCCGGTATTCGCTGGCTTCGCGGCGATCGCAGGACCAGTCCGGCGACCTGGCCACCACGGCCGAGGAGTCCGCGCAGGGCGTGCGGGTGCTCAAGGCGTTCGGGCGGGGCGTGTACTTCGGCCGCCGTTTCACCGCCCAGGCGCACGAGCTGCGGCAGACCGAGTTGCTGAAAGCCCGCCTGGACGCGACGCTGTGGTCGAGCATGGTGAGCCTGCCGCAGCTGGCCATCGCGTTCGCCCTCGGCTACGGCGGTTACGCGGTGGCGCACGGCACGATGACGCTGGGCACCTTGATCGCGGGCATCACGCTGGCGACCTTCCTGCAGTGGCCGATCATCTGGACCGGCTTCCTGCTCGCCGAGCTGAACGACGCGCGTACCGCTGCCGATCGGTACTGGGAGATCATCGACACCCCGGTCGATATCACCGACCCGGCCGACCCGGTGGATCCGCCCGAGCATATTCGCGGCGAATTATGTTTGGACGAAGTGCATTTCGCTTTTCCGGAGGCCGAAGGCGAGGTACTGCGGGGCGTGTCGCTGCGAGTGCGTCCCGGTGAGACGGTGGCGCTGGTCGGTGCGACGGGTAGCGGCAAGACCGCACTGCTGAACCTGATCCCACGCCTGTACGACGTGACGGGTGGCGCCATCACCATCGATGGCATCGACATCGCGGCGATGCGAGTCGCCGGCCTGCGCTCGCTGGTGTCGGTCGCGTTCGAGGACCCGGTGCTGTTCTCCGCGAGTGTGCGGGAGAACGTCGCGCTCGGCGACCCAGCGGCCACGGACGCCGACGTGCGCCGCGCGCTGGATGTCGCGCAGGCCACCGAGTTCGTGGACGACCTGCCCTGGGGCCTGAACACGAGGATCGGCGAGCAGGGCCTGAGCTTGTCCGGCGGCCAGCGGCAGCGACTGGCGCTGGCTCGCGCGGTGCTCACCGGTGCGGGCGAGCGCAGCCGGATCATGGTGCTCGACGACCCGCTGTCCGCCCTGGACGTGGAGACCGAGGAGCGGGTGCAGGAACGCCTGCGCACCGTGCTGGCCCATGCGACGACGCTGCTGGTCGCGCATCGTCCGTCCACGGCGGCGCTGGCCGACCGGGTGGCGGTGCTCGCCGACGGCCGGATCGTCGCCGAGGGAACCCACGAGCATCTTCTGCGTACCAGCAGGAACTACCGAGAACTCATGGGAGGTGAGCAGCGATGAGTACCACGGCGGTCGACACGGAAGACGTCACTCCGCAGAGTGATCCCGCACGCGCGGACGAGGCGGGGGACTGGCGCGGCATCGCGAGCGAGGACAAGGAGGTCACCCAGACCGGCAACTTGGTGCTGGCCGGTCGTTCCCGGCGCCTGCTGCTCGATCTGGTCCGGCCCTACCGCAAGCTGGCCGCGCTCGGGCTGTTGCTCATCGTGCTGGACAACGCCGCGATGGTGTCGGCGCCGCTGTTCGTCGCCTACGCGCTGGACACCGGCATCGCGCGCGGTGCCGAGGGGAACTGGGCGCCGTTGGCCTGGACCGTGACCGGCTACCTCGGCTCGGTCCTGCTGAACGTGGTCAGCACGTTCACCTTCCTGCGCGTGTCCGGCAGGCTCAGCCAGAGCGTGCTGTTCGATCTGCGCGTGCGTTCGTTCACGCACATGCAGCGACTCAGCGTGGCCTTCCACGAGAAGTACACCTCGGGCAAGGTGGTCGCGCGGCTGACCGGTGACATCGAGACCTTGCAGGAACTGCTGGAGAGCGCGCTCAACCAGGCGCTCAGCGCGATCCTGTCGGTGCTGACCATCGCGGTGCTGCTGATCTATCTCGACCAGGCGCTCGCCGCGATCGTGCTGGCCGGTTTCGTCCCGCTGGTGGTGGTCACCCGCTGGGCGCAGCGCAGGCAGCGGGCGGGCTATCGCCGCACGCGCGGCGCGATCGCCAAGGTGGTCGTGCAGTTCGTCGAGTCGATGGGCGGCATGCGGGCGGTGCAGGCGTTCCGCCGGGAGCAGCGCAACGAGTCGGTGCTCGCGGTCGAGGACGCGGAATACCGCCAGGCCACCACCGCGGCCATGCGCGGCATGGGTGACTACGCGGGCCTGACCAAACTGCTCGGCAACCTGACCACGGTGACCGTCATCGTGGTCGGCGCCTGGCGGGTGATCGAGGGTGACCTCGCGGTCGGCGTGCTCGCGGCCTACCTGCTGTACCTCAACGAGTTCTACGGTCCGCTGGACCAACTCGCGCAGGTGTTCAACGCCTACCAGTCCGCGGCCGCCGCGCTGGAGAAGATCTCGGGTGTGCTCGAGGAGGAGCCGTCGGTGCCCGAGCCCGCGCACCCGGTGGCGTTGGACAAGGCGTCCGGCGCGGTGCGGATGGAGAAGGTGTGGTTCGGCTACGGAAGCGCGCCCACGGCCGATTCCGGTGGTGGCGATACCGGTCATGCCTCGGCCGGGGCGCCGAAGGCGGGGGAAGACGCCGAGGCGGTGCCGTCGGACTCGGACTCGGGAATCTTCGGCAAGTCCGACCGCCGCACGCGACCGGTGCTGCCGGAGTTCACCCTGGACATTCCCGCCGGGCAGGTGATCGCGCTGGTGGGTGCGACCGGGGCGGGCAAGTCGACACTGGCGAAGTTGCTGACGCGGTTCTACGACCCGTCCGGCGGCGTGGTCACCCTGGACGGCGTCGACCTGCGTGATCTCTCCGACGCCGACCTGCGCCGCAACGTGGTGATGGTCACCCAGGAGTCCTACTTGTTCTCCGGTTCGGTGGCCGACAACATCCGGCTGGGCAGGCCCACGGCCACCGACGCGGAGGTGTACGCCGCGGCGCGCGCGGTCGGTCTGTACGACTTCGTGCAGGCGCTGCCCGAGGGCTTCGCCACCGACGTGCGCAAGCGCGGCGGCAGGCTCTCGGCCGGGCAGCGGCAGCTGGTCGCGTTCGCACGGGTGTTCCTGGCCGATCCCGCCGTGATCGTGCTGGACGAGGCCACCTCGAGCCTGGACATCCCCAGTGAACGGCTGGTGCAGCGGGCGCTGGAGACCGTGCTGCGCGGGCGCACGGCGGTGATCATCGCCCACCGGTTGTCCACGGTGGCGATCGCCGACCGGGTGCTGGTGCTCGAGTCCGGCCGGATCGTCGAGGACGGCGCGCCGGAAGCCCTGATCGCGGGGACCGGCCGGTTCGCCGACCTGCACGCCGCCTGGCGGGAGTCGCTCGTGTGATCAGCGACGGTTGTGCGGGCCGGGGCCGGGTGTCGCTTACGGTAGATACGTGACGACCCCAGCCTCCGACCCCGAGCGCCCCGCCGCGAGCCCGCAGGAATCCCGGTGGCCGGCGATCCTCACCTGGCGCGCCCACGACGCGACGCGGATGGAGTCGGTGCGGGTGCAACTCAACGGCAACCGCATCCGCGCCGCCGGGCGCATGATCGGCGGCGCGAGCGCGGACCACCCCGCGTTCAGCGCCTCCTACGACCTGGTCACCGACGAGAACGGCGCGACCAAACGACTGTCCCTGCGTACCACGACCGCCGCCGGTGAGCGGCACGCCTCGATCGCCCGCGACGAGGAGAACTACTGGCTCGTCGACGCGGGCGGCAACCACGTCCGCTCCACCTTCGCCGGGGCACTCGACGTGGACGTGGTGCTCAGCCCGTTCTTCAACACCCTGCCGATCCGTCGCTACGACCTGCAGCACGCGGTCGAGGAAGTCCAGGTCCCGGTGGTCTATGTGCGCCTGCCCGACCTGCTCGTGCAGGAGGCCACGCTGATCTACAGCAGCGCCGCCGGCGGCATCAGCGTGCTGTCGCCGGTCTCCAGCGCGACGGTCACGGTGGACGCGGACGGTTTCCTCCTGGACTACCCGGGCCTGGCCGAGCGGATCTGAGGCGGCGCCGGTGGGCGGAAGGTCAACTCAGCTGAGTGATGACGCCACCGCGCTCGCCTGCCGCCCGCAGGTCTTCCAGCCAATCCCGCTCGCCCGGTCGGATGTCCGTGATCGGCCGGCGCCGCGCGGAGTCGTAGCGTCGTCGCGCGTCGTGCCCGGCCTCGACCAGATCCGCGAGGGACTGTTCCTCGCGCAGGCTGTCGCGCGCGTCGCCGAGGACCGTGAGGGTTTCGTCCAGCACTTCCAGCAACGCGGCCGAATTCGGTTCGCAGATGGCGCGAACCAGATCGGGGGCGGTACCCGCGACCCGGGTGCCGTCCCGGAACGACCCGGCCGCGAGTCCCAGCGCGAGATCACCCCCCGCGGCGCCCGCCAGCGCCAGTGCCTCCGCCAGCACATGCGGCAGATGGGAGATGCGCGCGACGGCGCGGTCGTGCTCCGCGGCCACCACCGGTACGACCACCGAGCCACAATCCAGCGCCAGGCGCACCACGCGGGTCCACGGGTCGACCTTCGTGCCCTCGTCCACGCCGACGGCCCACACGGCATCGCGGAACAACGCGGGATCGGTGGCGGCCCACCCCGATTCGGAGGTGCCCGCCATGGGGTGACCGCCGACGTACCGGTCGGCGAGACCGCGGGCGCGCACGGCGGCCGCGACCGGCGCCTTGACGCTCACCACATCGGTGAGCGCGCAGTCCGGCGCGTAGGTCGCGATCGCGGAGAGCATGTGGTCCACCGCGGGCATCGGCACCGCGACGACGATCAGCGCGTCGGTCTCCGCGGCGCGGCGCAGCGCGGCGGGCAAGTCCTCGGTGACATCGAACCCGTCGGCGCGCGCGGCCTGCGCCCCCGTCGCTGAGCGGTTGTATCCCCAGCCGTCGTAACCCGCGGCGACGGCCGCGCGCAACAGCGACCCACCGATCAAACCGGTCCCGAGGACGCATACGGGTGCTTTCTTCGCCGAAGTCACCGGAACAGATTGGCATACGACTTCAACATTTGAGCTCGAGCAGACTACCGTTGCGGCCATGGCAGCACAGCGCTCGGGCACGAACAGGGCGGCGTCGGACGATTACGACGACGTGGAAGGGTTCGCAGTGGCGGTTGTCCGCGAAGAAGGCAAATGGCGGTGCAGTCCGCTGAGCCGGGACGCACTCACCGATTTGTCCGCCGCGGAAAACGAACTGAAGGCTTTGCGCAGCTCCGGAGCGGTGTTCGGCTTACTCGACATCGACGACGAGTTCTTCATCGTGCTGAGACCCGCGCCGAGTGGGACCCGGATGCTGGTGTCGGACGCCACGGCCGCGATCGACTACGACATCGCCGCGGACGTGCTCGAGGCGCTCAACGTGGAAATCCCCGATATCGACCCGGACGAACTGGACGACGTCGAGCCGTGGGAGGAGGGCGACCTCGGTGTGCTGGCCGATCTCGGCCTGCCCGAACCGGTACTGAGCGTCATCCTCGCCGAGACCGAGCTCTATCCGGACGAGCAGCTCGGCATGATCGCCCAGCGTCTCGGCTTCGCCGACGAACTCGCCGCGGTGCTGGACAAACTGCCGCGCTGACGTGGGCGTTCTACCGGACGGCCCGAGCCTTTCGGACGCCGAAATGGTGCGCGCCGCGATCGACGCCGCGGCGGCCGCCGGTGATCGTGACGTGCCGGTCGGCGCCGTCGTGTTCGACTCCACCGGAAGGGAACTCGCGCGCGCCGCGAACGCGCGAGAAGCGCTCGGCGATCCGACGGCGCACGCGGAGATCTTGGCGTTGCGCCGTGCCGCCGCGGTACACGGCGACGGATGGCGGCTGGAGGGCGCGACCCTCGCCGTCACGCTGGAGCCGTGCACCATGTGCGCGGGCGCGCTGGTGCTCGCGCGGGTCGGCCGTCTGGTCTTCGGTGCGTGGGAGCCGAAAACCGGCGCCGTCGGGTCGCTGTGGGACGTGGTGCGTGACCGTCGTCTCAACCATCGGCCCCAGGTGCGCGGCGGCGTGCTGGAGGACGAATGCGCGGCGCTGCTCGACGCGTTCTTCCGCACCCAGCGCTGATGCCTCCTGGCGATTTAGTGATCCGGCGAGGGTCCGGTATGGTTGTCGGCGGTGGCGTGTCCGAGCGGCCTAAGGAGCACGCCTCGAAAGCGTGTGAGGGGTAACCCCCCTCCGAGGGTTCAAATCCCTCCGCCACCGCCACAGCCCTTCATCTGTTCGCCCAGGTGAGGGGCTTTTCTTCTGCATAGACCGCTGAAGGAGGTCGTCCCGGTGACCGAGCCCGACCACCACTACTGGATGAACCGGGCGATCGCGCTCGCGCGACTGTGCCCGGTGGCCGAGGGCGCGTTCTCGGTGGGTGCGGTGATCGTCGCCGACGGGGCGGAGATCGCGACCGGCTACTCCCGCGAGTCCGACCCGAAGCAACACGCCGAGGAGGCCGCGCTCGGCAAGCTCGATTCGGAGGATCCGCGGCTGGGGCGGGCCACGCTCTACAGCACGCTGGAACCCTGCTCGGAACGCGCGACGAAGGACCGGTTGCCGTGCACCGACCGGATACTGCGGGCACGCATCCCGGTCGTGGTGATCGCGTGGCGTGAGCCGTCCACGTTCGTCGTGAATTGCGTCGGTGTGGAGAAGCTGCGGCAGGCGGGCGTGACCGTGCTCGAGCTCCCCGAGCTGGCCGAGGCGGCGATGTCCATGAACCGCCATCTCGACCTGTCCTGAGCCGTTCAGTCGTTGTAGTCCCAGTACTGCAACCATCGCACCGACGCGAACAGCAGCAGCGTCAGCGCGTAGAGCGCGATGATCACCGCTGCCCCGGCGATGCTGATCCGGCGGCCCGCACCGTCGACCGGATCGAGCCACCGGCGGAAATAGGTGGCGACCGCAGGCGACAGGAAATAGCTCATCAAGCCCACGCTCACGATCTGGCTCAGCCACAACGCCAGCCACGGTTGCGCACCGAGCCGGTCGAGCACGGGCCCGAAGAAGCGCGACAGCACCATCACCGTCGGGTACAGCACCAGCAACACCAGCATCGCGGTCTTCCACGTCGGGGTCATCCTGGTCTCGCCGCCGACCGTTCGCACCGTAGAGCCGAACGGCGTGGTGTGCGCGTCCACGGTGAAGTCCTCGGTCAGCTTCGAGCGCAATTCCGGCAAGGCGGCGGCGCGTTCGTCCGAGCGCATCCATTCCGACAACTGCCGTGCCGTGCGGAAGCGCAGCACTGAAAACCACCGACCTCCGTCGGACGGGAACAAGGCGGCGCCTTCGAATCCCGGGAACCTGGAACTCGCGGCGACGAGACGCGCCTCGGTCGCCTGGAATTCCGCTTCCTTGCCGGGCGCGACGTTGTGCCGGAATACGCCGATACCGGGCGGCGGTGACTCGCCTTCGACAATGATCAGATCCGCACTCTTGCAGTGGAAGCCGAGGGATTCGCCCTCGGAAAGGACGCTCGCCCGTTCGGTCGAATCCAAGAATTCGTGCAGCGACGGCTCGGATCGGAACGTTACGCTGAATCCCGGCTCGAACAGCGGGTGTTCGGTAACCGACACAGAGGAGTTCACGAATCCGTCTACACATCGGGCGATTTCGGTCATCCTGGCCGACCACGCCCGGAAATCCGCGTCGTGCGCCAGTCGGTGAAAGACCGTGACGGCGGTGGCGGTCATCGAAAGCTATAGGACGTCGATGCGTCGACCCTGCACGTAGACCTCGGCGATCGCGGGCTCGCGGATGCCCATCAGCAACGCGAACAGCGTCTGATCCCGGGCCAGTGCGGGGTCTTCGGAACGAATGCCGTGCGCCAGCATGCTTTCCAGCGCCGGAACGCGCGCCGGTTCGACAACGACGAAATCGGCTTCCTTACCGACGTCGAAATTCCCGAACCGATTTTCCATATCCAAGGCACGCGCGCCCGCCAGCGTGCCGGTGAACAGCATTTCCGCCGGGTGCATCGAGACGCCGTGCTCGCCCGGTTCGGAAATGTGCACTTTGAACGCGGCCGACAGCACCTGGGGAATCAGCCATTCGTCGCCGCCGCCGTAATCGGTGCCCGCGGCCACCGTGACTCCCGAGGCGAGCGTCCGCTTCCACGGCATGGTGCCCGAGCCGAGGAACTGCTGGGACACCGGACAGTGCGCGACCGACGTGCCAGTTTCGGCCATCCGCCGCAGCTCGACGTCCTGGCAGTGCACGCAGTGGGCGAGGATGCTGCGCCTGCCCAGCAGGCTTTTGCCCCCTGCCGCGGAACCGGGCAGGAACTTGCCGTCATAGGTGTCGAGATAGGTGGCCACGCCGTACGCCTGCTTGGTGGCGTCGACTTCGCCGGTTCCCGGACGGTTGTTCTCGTTGAGGTGACTGTGGAAATAGACGCCGCGTCCGCGCACCGAATCGTACAATTCGCCGAGGTTTTCCAAGGTCCGGCGAGTCACCGCCAGAGAAAAGCGTGGCACGATCGCCACGTGCAACAGCGCGGTGTTCATGTCACCGGTGTCGGCCGCGTGCCATTTGTCGATCTCCTCGCTCGTCAGCCGGATGGCGTCGTCCTCGGTGGTGATCAGGGCTGCCGCCGAGCGCTCTCCCGTCGTTTGGATACCGCGCCCGCCGACCATCCGTAGACCACACCTGCGCGTCTCGGTGAACAGCGCGTCCTGCGCCTGTGGAAACGCCGAGCCGAAGACCATCGCCGCCGTGGTGCCCGCGGCGATGCGCCGTGTACAGAATTCGGCGGCCGCCGACCGTGCGAATTCCGGGTCGGCGTACCGGGATTCCGCGGGATAGATGCACGATTCCAGCCACTCCAGCAGTTGGCCACCGCCGTAAGCGTCACCCGCGAAGGTCTGGGGGAAATGAACATGGGTGTCGACGAACCCGGGAAGCAGGAATCCGGGCCGATGATCGAACACTGTTTCGACGCGATACTCGGCCGGGATATCGGAGCGTGATCCACAAAATGCGACCCGGCCGTGAACGTCGATTATCAGAGCCCCGTCCGGCACGTCGACCAGCGCGGTCGGAACATCGTCGGCAGCAGGACTGCCGGCGATGTGAAAAATGTGCCCCAAGTGGACTTGGCTCACCATTCGAGGAGAACACAAAACCATCCGGTACGCGAGCGGATCGCTCGAAACGCCGGTCAGACCCCGCGTGAGAACAATGTCACCGGCGCCGGCATGCGGTAGCCGGCGAGTTTGATGAATCGGGCGCTCACGCTGGGCTGCCTGCCCTCCAGCGGGCCCGCCCCGACCGCGTTCATCATCCGATTGATCACGTTGAAGTACGTGCCCACCCAGACGGCCTCGTCGAACGCATCTCGGGAAACACCCGCCAGCCGGACCACCGCGGCGTCCTCGGGAGTCAACCCGTCCGGGTCACGGGCCATTTTCGCGAGGAAGCCGAGCATGACGCGCGCTTCGGGGCGCAGGGGGGAGTCCGCGCCGTCGGCCAGCGCGCGGGTCACCACGTCGGCGTCGACGTACGCGCCCGCGATCGCCTCGTGCGAGGTGGCGCAGAACGGGCACTCATTGGCCAGGGAGGTGTGCGTCGCGAAGATCTCGCGTTCGGCGACGGTCCAGTACGAAGGTCCGCGCATGACGTCCTGGATCGACTCCGACAGCGGCGAGCCGAAGAACCGATGCCGATAGAAGAGCACTTTCAGCACCGCGGGGACCTCGACGCCACTGAACCGCCGCATCGTCCACAGCATGAATCTGGTCGGCCGGTCGTGCCCGGACCGTACAGCCTCGAGCCACATCTTCTTATCCTTCCCACGCTCGGCGCGCGGCCCGCAAGCGCCGGTCCGCCGCGCCGTAGGCGGCGACGGCGGTCGCCTCGAAGATCTCGTCGTCGTCGTGCCCGGCGGTCTTCAGCGCCGCGATGTCCTGCTCGGTGACCCGGTAGGACCGGTCGGCCACGAGTTCGGCGAAGGCGGCGAGTTCCGGCGCGATGTCCTCGTGCGAGTCCGCGGTCGCGGCGGTTCTCGCGCGCAGGACTTTGCGGACCCCGCTCGGCAACCGCCCCGGCGCGGACTCGAGGTGCTCGCCGAACCGTTGCCATCTCTCACTCATCGAGCCACGCATGGGCCTCATTCTGCTCCGAGCACCGTCGCCTTCGCAGGCGTGCAGGGGAATTCGCTATCCGCTCACGTTCCTGCGCAGCACAACCTTGCGGCGGTCGAGGTCGATCGCGACCAGTGGGGGCGCGTCCCCCTCCTGCTCGTCGCGCAGCATGGACACCGATTCCCGGTGATCCAGTTCCATACGTTTGGTCGCGTAGAACAGCGCGGTGAACTCGTCGGTGAACGTGCCGGAAACCGGAGCGCGGCGGCGCCTGCGGCGTTTGTTCACGGTCAGCTCGTAGACCGCCACTAGCACGAGAAGGATCACCCACCCGGGAATCGACCACTGCAGCAGCGCCACGCTCGCCGAAGGTACCAGCGGACGACCCACGCCCGCCCGTACCCCGACAAGGCCCGAAAATTGCCGTGCGGCGACGGATATCGGACGGAATCCGGGGTATACGCCCGATACGGTAAGTGCGGGAAGGACGCGATGCCAGATGCGCCGTCGGACAATCCGCGCGGGAACGATGCGCGAGAGAAACATGAGAATCGGAAGCATAATCGTTTTGGTCTGGTTGCTGATCGGCGTGATCGCCGCGGCACAACGCAACTATTTCGACAGCGGGCCGGTCAACTGCGCCGGTTTCGGCACCGTCGTCGTCACGGTCATCGCGGGGCCGCTCAACTACATGGGCGTGAACCCGAAGGTGGAGGACTGCAACGTCCCACAGCCGAGTCCGTAGTCGAGCGTCACTGAGGACGGACGGCCAGGCGCGGTGCGCCGCCTGGCCGTCCGTTGTCGTGTGAGGTGGGGCGGCAAGTGACGCGGTCGGGTCTCACATTGCGTAAGCTGAATATTAGCTAAAGATGCACTCATGCGGTTTTACCAGTGATTATTTAGGTAACTGTGTGCATTCCGGGTATCCGCCCCATGGGAGGAGCACGGAAGGAGCCGATGAGATGCGCGATTACGAACGCCGTGCGCGTGCCAGGCGCGGTCCAGGGGCGGGCTCCCAACTGTTCGGGTTCCTGCTGCTGGCATGGCTGGCGATCGGGTTGCTGGCAGCCGGTCAGCGGCATTATTTCGACAGCGGCCCTCCGATCAACTGCGCCGGTTGGGGCACGATCGGTCTCACCGCCCTCGCCGGTCCGCTCAACTACGTCGGGGTGAACCCGAGAGTCGGCGCGTGCGAACTTCCGCAACCCAGCTCCTGAAACGCACTCGGCCCCGCGCCCGAGAGATCCGGGTGCGGGGCCGAGTGACGGTTGTCGGATCAGCCGACGCCGACCGGCTGCTTCGCCGTCTCGGCCGAACGCTGCTGCAACTCACGCAGCTTCGTGCCCTCGACGTCGATGTCGGGCAGGATGCGGTCGAGCCACTTCGGCATCCACCACGACCACTTGCCCATGATCACCAGCAACGACGGGATCAGCACCATCCGGACGACGAACGCGTCCAGCAGCACGCCGACCGCCAAGGCGAAGCCCATGGACTTGGCCGTCACGTCGGTCTCCATCAGGAACGAACCGAACACCGAGATCATGATGATCGCCGCCGCGGTCACCACGCGGGCGCCGTGGTGGTAACCGGCGACCACCGCGTCCGTCGGCGACTTGCCGTGCACGAACTCCTCGCGCATCCGGGTCACCAGGAATACCTGGTAGTCCATCGCCAGACCGAACACCAGACCGATCAGCATGATCGGCAGGAAGCTCACCAGCGGATGCGGATCCTCGATCAGGCCGAGCGCGCCTTCCTGGAAGACGAGCACGGTCGCACCGAAGGTCGCGGCCATCGACAGCAGGAAGCCGAGCGCCGCGGTGAGCGGCACCAGGACCGAACGGAACACCAGGATCAGCAGGACGAACGCGGCGCCCGCCACGATCGCCAGGTACGGCACGATCTTGCTGAGCAGCACATGGTCGATGTCGGCGTAGATCGCCGTGGTCCCGGTGACGCCGTACTGGATGCCGTACTCGGCCCGCAGCGCGCCTTCGGCTTCACGGGCGTCTTGCACCAGGTCCTTGGTGGCCTGGTTGTTCGGTCCCGACTTCGGCACACCGTCCAGTAGCGCGCCCTGCTTGTCCTCGCTCCACTGCGGCGCGGTCACGTAATCCATGCCCGGGTACGACGCGAGCTTGGTGCGCAGCGCCTCGACCGCCGCATCGCGGTTGTCGGCGGGGACGTCGGCCAGATCGACGGCCACGTTCAGTATGCCGTTACTTCCTTCGCCGAAGCCCTCGGTGCGCAGCTCGTAGGCCTTGCGGACGGTCGAGGTCTTCGGCATGCTGTCCTCGCCGGGCAGGCCGAGGTTCAGGCCGGTGGCGGGGGCGGCGAGCGCGCCGAGCACCACGATGCTCAGCAGCAGCGCGGCCCACGGCGCCTTGCCGATCAGCCTGCCGAAGCGCATGCCGTTGGTGACCGAGTTGTCGTCCTCGGGGTCGTGCTGGGCGATCAGCGGCAACTTCGGCTTGAACAGGAAGCGGCCGAACGCGCCGAGCAGGGCGGGCATCAGCGTGATCGCGGTGAGCACCGCGAAAGCGGCGGCGATCGCGCCACCCAGACCCATGAACGTCATGAATTCGACGCCGACCACGCTCAGGCCCGCGAGCGCGATGATGACCGTCAGGCCGGCGAACACCACAGCGGAACCGGCCGTGCCGAGGGCGCTGCCCGCGGCCTCTTCCGGCGAATCCTGCACCGCCAGTTCGTGCTTGTACCTGGAGACGATGAACAGCGCGTAGTCGATGGACAACGCGATGCCGATCATCGAGGCGAGGAACGTGGTGAAGCTGGGCACCTCGATCACCGAGGTGCCGACCATGATCAGCGAGGTGGCCGCGCCGAGGCCGACGATCGCGGTGACGATCGGCACGAAAGCGGCGACGATCGCGCCGAACGCCACGATCATCACCAGCAGTGCGACAGCCATGCCGATCATCTCGGACTTGCCGCTGGGGGCTTCCTGCTTCTGCGCGATAGAGCCGCTCATCTCCACGGTGAGCCCGGCGTTGCGCGCGTCGGCGGCCACGTCGTAGGCCGCCGCGCGATGCTCGTCGGTCACGTCGGTGAATGTCTTGATCGTGAACGGCACGTTGATCACCGCCACCGTCTCCGGCGCGGTCTTGCTGAGCACGTTCAGCGGCGCGCCACTGCACTGCGCGGGATCAGGGGCGGACAGGCAGCCCATCTGCTCGGCCGCTTCGACCGGGTCGACCACCGGCTTGCTGTGATCGACGATGTCGAGCTGGCCCAGCTTGGCGATGAACGCTTCCAGCGCCGCACGGCTCGCCGGGTCGGTCAGCTTCTGCCCCTCGAGCGCGCCGATGACGTATGTGCCGGTGACGGCGTCGAACTTGAACGCGGCGGAGGCGCCGGGGAAGTGCTTGTCGAGGATCTCGTTGGCGCGTTCGGAGGGCAGGTTCGGCAGGCTGAAGTCGTTCGTCATCGGCTTGCTGAGCTGTGCTCCGAGGCCACCGAGGAGCACGAACAAGACGAGCCAGACGGGAAGGACTATCCATTTCCTGCGGAAAGCGAACTTTCCCCATCTATACAGATAAACGGACACGAGTGGTTTCTCCTAGCGATGACTGGGATCGTGCTGGTTCTGCGTGTAGACAGCACTCTCGCGGAGATGCCCTGCCTGTCTCCGCCTCCACTGACGCTTTCTGCCTACCGTGCGGTAGGTAGACTACCCAGGAGCTAAGCGGAGGTACAACCTCTATTCTGCCGGGCGATATTCGCTCGATGTGAAGGTGATGAGAGGATCATCGGATGTCTGTGCGTGACACACCCGGCGCTGTCGCCGCAGGTGGAGGCACTAAAAGCGCGATTCGCGAGGCCGCGATGAAGCTGTTCGGCGCCAAAGGATTCGAGCAGACCAGCCTGCGCGAGGTCGCGGATGCGGTAGGAATCACAAAGGCGTCACTCTACTATCACTACGCGTCGAAGCTCGATCTGCTATTGGCGATCATCGATCCGATCGTCGATCACATGCGTTCGGTAGTCGACGATCTCGACCAGGTGCCGCACGACGCCGAGAGCATTCGCCAGGTCCTGCGGGTCTACTTGCGCGGCCTCATCCATCACCGTGACGCCGGTGCGCTCGTCGTGCGCGACACCGTCGCGATCGTCAACGTCATGGCGGACCGCTATCCGGATCTGATGGACGCCAGCCGGGCGCTGCGCGAGTGGCTGGCCGGACCGGACGCCACCGACGAGGCGCAGTTGCGCGCCTGCGCGGCGCTCGAGGTGATCGGGGTGGCGCTGGTGTCCAAGGAACTCGTGCCTGGTGCGGACGATTCGGTGGTGGAATCCTCACTGCTGGATGCCGCGACCTGCGTGCTGGCAGGTGGCGGCGCCGCGTAGATTCGAGCTATCCCACCTCGACGCCAGGAGTCATCGCTGTGCACATCACCGCGAAGGTCGATTACGCGGTGCGAACGCTGCTCGAAATCGCAAGTGCGCCGCGGCTCGACCAGTCCGTGCTCGGGCTCGGCGCACCGCTCGTACAGGTCGCACCGGTGGTGAAGGCCGAAGCGATCGCGACCGCCCAGCGAATTCCACCCAAAGTGCTCGAGTCCGTGCTCGGCGAATTGCGCCGAGCCGAACTGGTGATCAGCAGACGCGGTCCGGACGGCGGCTATTGGCTGGCCAGGCCCGCCGCCGAGATCTCCATCGCCGACGTGATCCGCGCGATCGAGGGCCCGCTGGCCTCGGTGCGCGGTGCGCGACCGGAGGACGTCCACTATTCCGGCGCGGCCGAGCCGTTGCAGCGGGTGTGGATCGCGCTGCGGGTCAACATCCGGGCGGTGCTGGAGAACGTCACCATCGCCGACATCGCGAGCAACCGGCTGCCCGGATTCGTCGAAGCGCTCACCGAAGATCCCGGCGCCTGGGCGCGCCGCTGACTCCGCGCACACCCCGACGGGAGAGCATTCATGCAGGTCAGGAATCTCCACGACGTATCGCGCCGACAGCCGGTAGCCTGCGATTCATCATGCTGACCAGACTGCTACGCACACATCTGTACCCCTACCGCGCCCAGCTCGCGGGGGTCGTTGTGCTTCAGCTGATCTCCGTCATCGCGATGCTGTATCTGCCCAGCCTGAACGCGGACCTGATCGACAACGGCGTCACCAAAGGTGATATCGGCTACATCTGGACCACCGGCTTGTGGATGCTCGCGGTCACGGGCGTGCAGATCGTCGCGTCGGCCGCCTCGGTCTATATCGGCGCGCAGGCCGCCATGGGCGCCGGCCGCGACCTGCGCGGCGCGCTGCTGCACCGCGTCGGCACATTCTCCGCGCGGGAAGTGAAGATGTTCGGCGCGCCCTCGCTGATCACCCGCAATACCAACGATATTCAGCAGGTTCAGCTGCTCGTCGTGATGTCGGCGACCATCCTGGTGATGGCGCCGATCATGTGCGTGGGCGGCATCATCATGGCGTTGCGCGAAGACCTGGGTCTGTCCTGGCTGCTGCTGATCGCGGTGCCCGCGCTGGGGCTGTCCATGGCCGTGCTGATCTCCAAGATGGTGCCCGGTTTCCGGGACATGCAGGCCAGGATCGACGAGGTGAATCGGGTGCTGCGCGAGCAGATCACCGGCATCCGCGTGGTCAGGGCGTTCGTGCGGGAACGGCAGGAGACCTGGCGGTTCGGCCTGGCCAACACCGAACTCACCGATACCGCGGTGCGCGTCGGCCGGTTGATGGCGCTGATGTTCCCCACAGTCATGCTGATAAGCAATGTCACCGCCGTCGCGGTGATCTGGTTCGGCGGGCACGCGATCGACGAAGGGCACATGCAGATCGGTTCGCTCACCGCGCTGCTGTCCTACATCATGCAGATCCTCACGGCCGTGATGATGGCCTCGTTCCTGGCCATGATGGCGCCGCGCGCCGCGGTCTCCGCCGACCGGATCGGCGAGGTGCTCGACACCGAATCCTCGGTCCACCCGCCGCGCCTGCCGCAGCCGTTCACCGACGACCCGGCCGTCGTGGACATCCAATTCGCCGAGTTCGCCTTCCCCGGCGCGGAGAAGCCGGTGCTGAGAGCCATCCGGTTCCAGATGCGTCCCGGCACCACCACCGCGATCGTCGGCTCCACCGGCTCCGGGAAAACCACACTGGTCAACCTGATCCCCCGGTTGATGGACGTCACCGACGGCGCGGTCTACGTCGGCGGCACCGACGTCCGCCATATCGACCTCGAGGTGTTGCGTGCGCAGATCGGCCTCGTCCCGCAGAAGGCGTATCTGTTCTCCGGCACGGTCGCGAGCAATCTGCGTTACGGCAATCCGCACGCCACCGACGAGGAACTATGGCGTGCGCTGGAAATCGCGCAGGCCGCCGATTTCGTGCGGGAGATGCCGGAGGGATTGCAAGCCCCCGTCGCCCAAGGCGGCACAACGGTTTCCGGAGGTCAGCGTCAACGGCTGGCCATCGCGCGAGCGCTGGTGAAGAAGCCGAGGGTGTACCTGTTCGACGACTCGTTCTCCGCGCTCGACGTCGCGACCGACGCCAGGCTGCGCGAAGCGCTGAAGCCGGAGACCGCCGACGCCTCGGTCCTGATCGTCGCCCAACGGATAGCCACCATCCGGGACGCGGACCAGATCGTGGTGCTCGAAGACGGCGCGATGGCGGGTGTCGGCACCCACGAGCAACTCATGCGGGATTGCTCGGAGTACCGGGAGATCGTCGAGTCGCAGCTGAGTGCCGAGGAGGCGCGATGAGACCCGGAATGCCCGGTCCCGGTGCTCCGGACAGCAAGGCGAAATCGTTCGGACCATCCCTGAAACGACTGCTGCGCAGGCTCGCCCCGGAACGGTTGCAGGTCGGGCTGATCATCGCGCTCGTCCTCGCGTCGGTGGTGCTGAACACCCTCGGCCCCTACATTCTCGGCAAGGCGACCAACTTGGTCTTCGACGGCGTGGTCGGCAAGCAACTGCCGCCCGGCGTGACCAAGGAACAAGCGATCGAAGCGCTGCGAGCCGAGGGCGACGACACCTTCGCGGACATGCTCGGCGCCATGGACGTGGTCCCCGGCGTGGGAGTGGACTTCGGCGCGGTCGGCCGGGTTCTCGCCGTGGTGCTCGCGCTGTACATCGGCGCCGCCGTCTTCGGGTGGTTGCAGGGGTACCTGCTCAACATCGTGATCAACCGGACGGTGAAGCGGCTGCGCAGCGACGTCGAGGACAAGATCCATCGGCTTCCGTTGCGCTACTTCGACTCCGCGCCGCGCGGTGACGTGCTCAGCCGGGTGACCAACGACGTGGACAACGTCTCCCAGAGCCTGCAGCAGACCATGAGCCAGCTACTCATCTCGGTGTTCTCGGTGCTCGGCATCCTGGTCATGATGTTCTGGATCTCGTGGGCGCTCGCGGTGATCGCGTTGCTCACCGTCCCCGCCGCGATCGTGGTCACCGCGCAGATCGCGAAACGGTCCAAGCCGCACTTCGTCAACCAGTGGAAGTACACCGGACTGGTCAACGCCCAGGTCGAGGAGGCCTACACGGGGCACGAGGTGGTCACCGCGTTCGGCCGCAACCGCGAGGTCGGCAAGGAGTTCGACCAGCGCAACGAAGAGCTCTACCAGGCCAGCTTCAAAGCGCAGTTCATCTCGGGCCTGATCATGCCCGCGATCATGTTCCTGGGAAACGTGAACTTCGTGCTGGTCGCGCTGGTAGGCGGCCTCAAAGTCGCGACGGGCAGCCTCTCGCTCGGTGAGGTGCAGGCGTTCATCCAGTACTCCCGCCAGTTCAGCCAGCCGCTGACCCAGCTCGGCGCGATGGCCAACCTGTTGCAGTCCGGCGTCGCCTCGGCCGAGCGGATCTTCGAGATCCTCGACGCCGAGGAGCAGAGTCCGGACCCGGTGATGGCCGACGCCCGCCCGGTCGACCGCGGCCGGGTGGAATTCGAGGCCGTCTCGTTTCGCTACGAACCCGACAAGCCGGTGATCGAGCGGCTCTCCCTGGTGGCCGAGCCCGGCCATGTGGTCGCCATCGTCGGCCCGACCGGCGCGGGCAAGACCACGCTGGTGAACCTGCTCATGCGGTTCTACGAACTGGACGCGGGCGCGATCACGGTCGACGGCGTCGACATCACCGAGATCACCCGGGACCACCTGCGTTCGCGCATCGGCATGGTCCTGCAGGACACCTGGCTGTTCCGCGGCACCATCCGGGAGAACATCGCCTACGGCAACCCGAACGCGAGCGAGGAGGATATCCTCGCCGCGGCGCGCGCCGCCTACGTCGACCGCTTCGTGCACGCCCTGCCCGACGGCTACGACACGGTCATCGACGAGGAGGGCTCCGGGGTCAGCGCGGGCGAGAAACAGCTGATCACCATCGCGCGCGCGTTCCTGGCCAAACCGTCGATCCTCATCCTGGACGAGGCGACCAGCTCGGTGGATACCCGCACCGAGGTGCTGGTGCAACATGCCACCGCCGCGCTGCGTCGCGACCGGACCAGCTTCGTCATCGCCCACCGCCTGTCCACCATTCGCGACGCCGATCTGATCGTCGTCATGGAAGCGGGCCGGATCGTGGAACACGGCACGCACGAACGCCTGCTCGCCGAACGCGGGGCGTACTACCGCTTGTACAACGCCCAGTTCGCGGGAGTGGTGTGATCCGGCCACCGGCGCCGACCGGCGGCCTGCCGCGGTCTGCGATCGGCGAACTGCGAGGATAGCGGGGTGCCCGGTCCCGAATCCTTCTCCTTCACCGTCGGTACGCGCCTGGACGGGCGGCACGGCCGGTCCGGGGTGATCGCCACGCCGCACGGTCCGATCGCCACGCCCGCCTTCATCCCGGTGGGCACCAAAGCGACGGTCAAGGCGGTGCTGCCGGAGACCATGCGTGAGCTCGGCGCCCAGGCGCTGCTGGCCAACGCCTACCACCTCTACCTGCAGCCGGGCCCCGACATCGTGGACGAAGCGGGCGGGCTGGGCGCGTTCATGAACTGGCCGGGACCGACCTTCACCGACAGCGGCGGGTTCCAGGTGATGTCCTTGGGTGTGGGCTTCAAGAAGGTGCTGGCGATGGAGGCGGTCGACGTCCGCAGCGACGACGTGATCGCACCCGGCAAAGAGCGGTTGGCCACCGTGGACGACGACGGTGTCACGTTCCGCTCACACCTCGACGGCTCGGCGCACCGGTTCACCCCCGAGGTGTCGATGGGCATCCAGCACCAGCTCGGCGCCGACATCATGTTCGCTTTCGACGAGCTCACCACCCTGCTCAATACCCGTGCCTACCAGGAGCGCTCGGTGCAGCGAACGCACGAGTGGGCGCAGCGCTGCATCGACGAGCACGAGCGGTTGACCGCCGCCCGCACCCACCGCCCGTACCAGGCGCTGTTCGCCGTCGTCCAAGGCGCGCAGTACGAGGACCTGCGCCGTAAGGCATGTCGCGGGCTCGAGTCGATTCGCGCGAGCGGGGGAACGGCATTCGACGGTTACGGCATCGGCGGCGCGCTGGAGAAGCACAACCTGGGCGCCATCGTCGGATGGTGCTGCGACGAGCTGCCCGAGGACAAACCGCGTCACATGCTGGGCATCAGCGAACCGGAGGACGTCTTCACCGCCGTCGAGAACGGCGCGGACACCTTCGACTGCGTCAACCCGTCCCGGGTTGCCCGCAACGCCGCGATCTACATCGACACCGGCCGGTTCAACATCAACACCAGCCGTTTCCGTCGCGACTTCACCCCGATCGACGAGAACTGCGACTGCTACACCTGCGCCAACTACACGCGCGCCTACCTGCACCACCTGTTCAAGGCCAAGGAGATGCTCGCGGCCACGCTGTGCACGATCCACAACGAGCGATTCACGATTCGCCTGGTCGACCGTATCCGGGACAGCATCGAGGGCGGCTACTTCGATGAACACAAGGCCGAGACACTGGGCCGCTGGGGGAGTGGGAGAAGTTCTATGTGATTTCGTCAGGTGCGCAGCGGATCGCCTTGCGTGGGCGCGTAGGTGGGTTCGTGCTTCTTGAGGAACGCGATGACCCGGTAGGTGATCGGAAGCACAATTACCTCGCAGAGCGTTTTCCAGATGAAGCCGACGATCACGTAGTTGACGAACTGCTGCCAGGTGTCGATACCGATGGCGCCCGCGGCGATCGAGCAGAAGATCAGCGTGTCGGCGAGTTCGCCGACGATGGTCGACCCGATCAGCCTGGCCCACAGGTACTTTTCCTTCGTCCGCTCCTTGATCAGCACCAGCGTCGCGGAATTGAGCAGCTGGCCGACGAAGTACCCGGCCAGACCCGCGACGACCAGGCGCGGCGTCGTCCCGAGGACGGTGCGGAACGCCTCTTGGTTCTCGTAGAACCCCGCGGCGGGCAGCCGGATGGCGATGGCGAAGCAGACGACCGTCAGCAGCAGTCCGGCGAAGCCGTAGTAGATGGCGCGCCGAGTGGCGCGGAAGCCGTACACCTCGCTCAGTACGTCGCCGAGGATGTAGGCCAGCGGGAACAGGAAGAAGGCGCCGTCGGTGGCGATCGGCAGGATTTGCAGCGGTCCCAGCGACACCGAGCGATCGCCGAGGAACTCCACCCCCTTGGTGGCGCAGATATTGGAAATGATCAAGGTCGCAGTGAACAGTGCCACGATCGGTGCGTAGTACCCCCGCGCCACCTGGGCAAATGCCGCATGGTCCGCGGGGCGCCCAGGCCCGCCGTGCTCTTGGGTGGTTTTCGACTCACTCACCCGCATCATCCAACCAGGTTGTGGAATACGCTGTAGCAATGACGAATCCCGGCGATTCCGACGAGTGGTGGAAGCAGTACGGCGGCCAAGGCGTGTCGCCGGAGTCCGGTGGGCAGAGCTCGGTGCCGCAGTACCCGAGCCCTGAGCAGCCGCCGTCGGGTTACCCGTCGGCGCCGCAGTACCCGGTACAGCCGCCCTCGCAGCCGATGACGCCGCCTCCGCAACCGCAGTACCCGCCCTATCAGCAACAGCCGTACCCCCAGCCGAACTACGGCTATCAGAGTCCCTATCAGCCCTACGGCGTCCCGGCGCAGGGCACCAACGGCATGGCGATCGGTGCGCTGATCTCGTCGCTGGTCGGGTTCGTCACCTGTGGGCTCGGCTCGATCGTCGGCATCATCCTCGGCGTGGTCGCACTGAACCAGATCAAGCAGAGCGGTCAAGAAGGGCGCGGCATGGCGCTGGCCGGCATCTGGATCGGCGTCGGCGCGATCGTGCTCGGCATCCTGTGGTTCGTCGTCGTGATCATCGCGGGAGCGACCAGCGCGTAGCGGCGCGGGCCGGGAAGCAGCAGGGGCGCACCCGATTCGGGTGCGCCCCTACGCATTCGGTGCCGCTGTGGCGGATCAGGCCTTGACGACCTGGGTGCCGCCCGCGAACTTGTCGTGCCAGCCCTGCTTGTTCGGGTCCTGCGAGATGGTGACCATGATGTAGATCGCCAAGCCGAGCGAGACGAGGCCGCCGACGCACGGAATGATGTTCGCCGCGACGAACACGTTGCGCTTCAGCGAGGTGACCGGGTCGATCTTCGCGGCGCCACCGGGGGCGAGCACCTTCAGGCCGAGGATCTTCTTGCCGAGCGTGGTGCCCTGCGAGGTCTCCATGCCGACGAAGTAGCCGAGCTGGACCAGGGTCCAGACCAGGCCGAGACCGATGGTCAGGCCCACCGAGTTGTTGACCAGGAGGTAGAGGATGAAGTACGGGATCATCAGGATGATCGCGTCGATGACGCGGGCGCCGATGCGGGTGCCGAGATCGCCCGGCTGGCCGCCGTAGTTGTTGAACCCGGGCTGCTGCGGGTACTGACCGTAGGGATCCTGCCCGTACTGCGGCTGCTGGCCGTACTGCGGCTGTTGCTGCCCGTACTGGGGCTGCTGACCGTACTGCGGCTGCTGACCGTACTGCGGCTGCTGACCGTACTGGTCGCCGCCCTGCGGGTACGGCTGCCCGTACGGCTGCCCGCCCTGCGGATACTGGTTGGGGTCGTACCCACCGCTTGTCATAGTTGTTTGTCCTCGTCGATTGATCAGTAGTTGGACGATGCGTACGTTACGGACATCGGCTGCGTTGCAACAACCCATTCACGTCGAGTATCCATGGTTCGCGGGGTAGCCGCCCGGCGTCGAAACGCGCGAGTAGCTCGGACGACGATGTCGCGGCGCAGCCGAGCGAAGCGGCCAGTGCCGAGACTACTTCCTCCGGCGTGTTGCCGAGCGCCAAGCGTTCGCGGAGTGTCACCGCCCCATCCCGTTTCGCCAGTCGACGCCGTTCGGTGTTGAGCACCAGCGGCACGTGGGCGTAGCGCGGCACCGGAAGGTCGAGCAGCGTCGCGAGGTATGCCTGTCGCGGGGTCGACGGCAAAAGGTCGTCACCGCGCACCACCTGGTCCACGCCTTGTGCCGCGTCGTCGACCACGACGGCGAGGTTGTAGGCCGGGATGCCGTCGCCACGGCGCAGCACCACGTCGTCGACCGGACCGCGGTAGCGACCGTGCAGCTCGTCGTGCACTTCGAACTGCGTCGCGGTGGCCCGCAGGCGCAGCGCGGCCGGGCGGCCCTCGGCGCGCCACCGGTCGCGCGCCGACGCGCTCAGCGTGCGACAGGTGCCGGGGTAGGCGCCCGACGGCCCGTGTGGCGCCGACGCGGCCTTCTGTATTTCCCTTCGGGTGCAGAAGCATTCGTAGGTGAGCCCGGCGGCGGTGAGGCGTTCGATGGCCGCCTCGTACCGCGGCAATCGATCGGACTGGCGTACCACCGGTCCGTCCCAGTCCACGCCGATCGCGGCGAGATCCTCCAGCTGCCGCTGCTGCGCACCGGGGCGCACCCGGTCCAGATCATCGATGCGGAGCAGGAACCGGCGGCCGGTGGAGCGAGCGAACGCCCAGGCCAGCAGCGCGGTGCGGAGATTGCCCAGGTGCAGGTCCCCGGACGGGCTCGGCGCATACCGGCCCGCGCCCGGCTCAGGCACGGGCCCGGCTGGTAGACGATGAGGTGCGCACGTCGGCCATGGTAAAAGCCGGGCGGTCAGACGCGCAGACGCGGCCGCAGGTCGGCCTCGGACGGTTCGTCGCCGACCGCCAGCGTGGCGAGTAGTGATTCGGCGTGCGCGACCAGTCCGGTGAGGTCGATATCGTAGGGCGCCTGCCCACTCTCGGGGCGGTATGCCGTCAACCGCGACACAGCGCGGGCGAGCAGTGTACGCGCTCCCTTGGGATTTCCGCGCTGTATGTGGGTTAGCCCGACAGCGAACTGCGCGAGCGCCTGCCACAGCATCCGCTCGGCGAACGGTCCGTTCTTCCACGCGGCCTCTAAAACCTCATGTGCGTTGAATGCTAGTCCGTCGTCCAGCAGTTGCTGGGCGAAGGCCAAGGTTTGCTGGGGTGGAAGATCGAGATCGTCGGGAATTCGGGCAACTCCGGTGCTGCCGGGAGGCAGTGGACGCCCGAGGCGGTCGCGCGGACGGGCATTACGGGCACGACCTGCGTCGTCGCGAGCGCGTTCGACCATAGGTTCCATCATGCACGGCCGCCGCCGCGGCGTCGACGCGGCCCGTGGCCGTGCGCGAATTGTCGTCCGATAACAGAGCAATCACATCCGTTAAATACATTGTGGTACGCCGGTGCTGGGAATGAATGCCACGGGCTGGCAATGCTCCCGCAACTTCCCTGCTTCGCAAACGTGTGTGGTTGCGATGATTGAATAGGCAAGAGCCCGGCAAACTTTCGAGGGACCTGCTAGTGTTACCGCGCGGGGACAGGCCCCGCGCGAGGTTAATTTCCTCTCGAACTCGATGTGCGATATCGACGCACCGAGAATGTGCGCTCCGGCGAGGAGTGCACCACGGGATTCGGCTTCCGGAGTCGGGTACCGATGCTAGCTGGAACGATGTCAGGAGAAATCTCGCTCTCGACGCAGCAAAGGAGCTAGTGCCGTGGAGGTTGATTGGACGGGCGCTGTGTGGCGCAAGAGCACATACAGCGGTCCGGATGGGAACTGCGTGGAAGTCGCTTTTCTCGTCGACGGCAGTGTCGCGGTTCGTGACACCAAGGACAGTGGAAGTGGCCCGGTCTTGGCGTTTGCGCCGGGTGAGTGGGATGCATTCCTAACGGGGGTCTCGACGGGAGAGTTCCGGCGCGGCTGAACCGCTCCGGAATCGCCTGAACAAGGCAAAGCGGGCCCCGGGTCGCGTGGACTCGGGGCCTTCGCGGTTTTCGGGCAGGAGGGGCGGTGCCCTCGAATCATCGGTGGCCGGAGCCGTTTCCGTCACCGTTCGCCCGTTGCTGAACCGTGCGCAGCACGGCGAGCTGTTTGCGTTCCTCTTCGTGCTCGGTCGCGAAGTGCCGCTCGCTCTCCTCGCGCGGATCCGCCCGCAGGAAGCTGCCCGTGCCCGGCTTGCCCGCCGCGCCCAGCTTGCTCATCTTCTTCGGTACCGGCGCGCCCTGGTACTCCAGCGGGATCGGGTGACCGTGCTCGTCCACCGGGCCGAGCGGCTGGTGCACCTCGATGTACTCGCCGTGCGGCAAGCGCTTGATCACGCCGGTCTCGATGCCGTGCTCGAGCACCGCGCGGTCGCTGCGCTGCAGCCCGAGACAGATGCGGTAGGCCAGGAAGTAGGCCAGCGGAGGTCCGAGCAGAATGCCGATCCGGCCCACCCACGTGGTCGCGTTCAGGGAGATATCGAACTTGTAGGCGATGATGTCGTTGACGCACGACAGGGTCAGGACCACGTAGAACGCGATCGCCATCGCGCCGATCGCCGTGCGAACGGGCACGTCACGCGGGCGTTGTAGCAAGTTGTGGTAGGCCCGGTCGCCGGTGAGCCGCTTCTCGATCCAGGGATAGGCGATCAGGACGGCGAACACCAAGCCCATGATCAACGCGACCCAGAACACCGCGGGCACGGTGTAGTTGCCGATGTACAGCTCCCACGGCGGCATCAACCGGGCCATGCCGTCGGTCCACATCA